>DATCPJ010000072.1:0-3567 GCA_036570145.1 Candidatus Dormiibacterota bacterium | reverse complement strand
CCCTGACCCTCCCCATCAATGGGGAGGGGAGCTAGTCAGTCCTCCTCGTTCTCGCCCACGGGCTTGATCACTCCGCGGATCTCGCCGCCCGGATGCGTCGGCGAGTGGATGTTCACGTAGGAGTTGCCGCTGCGCAGGGCTGCGACCAGGTCGGCGAACGTGATGGCCGGATTGGTGGCCTGGTGGACGTCGGCCGCCGTGCGCACTCCGGCGACCTCGAAGTTGTCACCGGTCACGCTGCCTCCGTTCCAACCGATCGGAGGCGGGGCGAAGAAGTAGACGGTGACCGGTCCGATGACGCCGGGAGCTCCGATGTGGATGTGGGATTGGGTGATCTGGGTCACCCCATTCGAGGTCAGCTTGAAGCGGAGCTTGGTGCCGCCGGAAACGAGGCGGATGTCCAGCTTGCCGGTACCCGCCGAATCGGTCGGGGGGACCTCCTGGGCGCCTGTCAGGTGAGCGATGAAATGCGTCGCCGGAGCGCTCGCGCCGACGTTGGTGGCTCCCGGCAACAGGACCAGGGCGATGGCCGCGATTGCGAGGGGAATTCGCTTGAGCAAGGGCATTCTTCCTCCACGAAATTGACAGGCGGGCAGCACTGACCGCGCGGACGGCGTGGCTCTGGAAGAGGTCTACCGGGCTCGGTTACTGCTAAGTGCGCTTGATCACGTCCCGTTCCATCTTCTCGGTGGCCTGGCGAACCACCTCCGCCAAGGGCCAGCGCTGCTCCTTCAGCGCCCACTCCAGCTGCCGAAGCAGCGAATAGAGGCCTTTCATCGACTTGATCGCGTCGCCGATGTCGGCATTCGGGGGCAGCGGGATGGCATCGAGACCCTCGCCCGAAGCCCACCGGTAGGCGAAGTCGATGTAGTCGTGTGAAGGAGGCCGCAGGTTCGGCTCGTCGAGCTCCCGCTCGAGGTCGGAGAAGCGGAAGTAGAGGGAGCGAACCAGCCGGCCGACCTGGGCGATTCCCGGCGTGGGGTAGCGGCGCGTCGGCCGGGGGCCGCGGTCGCGCATGCGATCCTCGGCGGTGAGCATCACGAGCACAGCGCAGAGCTCCTCCGCAGTGAGGCCTTCGAAGAGGCCGAGGGCGATCGCCTCGGTGACGACGAGCGTGTTCTCGCCGTAGACGCGCGATGCCAGCAGGCCTCGCTCGGTGGGCTGGTCGTCCTTCAGGAAGGAGGTCTCGATCAGCACCTGGCGCAGCCGCCGAAACTTCCGGGCGTACTCGTCGAACTGGCCGACGACCTCCTTCTCGCCGCTCTCGAGCTCGGTCCTGAGACGGTGGATCTCGCCGTACGCCGCGATGTGGTCGCCGAAGTGTGGGCAGTGGACCGTCTTCAGCCGGCGCTGCTTGTCGAGCAGGGTTCGGGCTTCCTCGTCGAGGCGGTTGATCTCCCGTCCGACCGGGCCCTGGGGCTGCGGCCTCCTGCCGCGTCCCTTCCCTCGGCCGCTCGTCCTTCCCTTGGGCGGACCCGAGGGAAAGGCCTCCCGCCGCAGGCGCCGGAGCTCGATCCGGATCACGCGCCGGCGATCCTCGATCCGGTAGTACTCGGCGAGGTCGCCGATCTTGCAGCCCTGGTCGCACTCCCACACCTTCTCCAGGTCGCGCAGCCGCTCTTTGACGTTGACCAGGCGCTCCCGGGTCTGGCTCGCCGCGAACTGCTTCTGGTACTGGCCGAAGGAGCGCTGCATCAGCTTCTCGGCCTCTGCGGCGGGGTGGATGCGGAGCAGGTTCAGCACCATGTTGTAGTTGGGCAGGAACTTGGACTCGACGACCAGCCCCTCGCCCATGGCGACCTCGTAGATCGTCCCGATCTCGACGTCGGCCTCCTTCGAGATGATGCCGTGGCCGAGGGTGTCGATCCCTCTCCTTCCGGCCCGGCCCATCAGCTGGGTGAGCTCCCCGGTCGTGAGGTTCGAGAAGTTCACCCCGTCGAACTTTGTGAAGGAGGAGACCACGACGGCGCGAGCCGGCATGTTGATGCCGAGGGAGAGCGTCTCGGTCGCGAAGACGACCTTGATCAGCCCCTGGGTGAAGAGCTCCTCGACCAGCTCTTTGTGGAAGGGGAGGAGCCCGGCGTGGTGGACGGCCAGGCCGCGGCGGAGCATGCCGCCGTCGACCATCTTGTTGTAGAGGGCCATCTCGCCCGCGTCCTTGAGATTCCGAAGCCGGTCCTCGGCCACCGCGTCGATCGCCGCCTTCTGGGCATCGGTTGTCAGGTCGAGGGAGTGGTAGGCGCAGCGTTGCAGGGCCTCGCGGCAGCCGCGGCGGGAAAAGATGAAGTAGATCGCGGGCAGCATCTTCTCCTTCTCCAGTTCGGCGACGACGTGGAGCAGGTCGTTGGAGGGAAGCGAGCGGAAGCGGCTGACGCGGTAGGCGGCCTCCTCCTCGGCTGAAGCTTCGGCCCAGGTCCGCTGGTCGACGCCGCCATCGGGCCCGAAGAGCGGGTGGAGGCGGTTCTTGATGGAGAGCCAGAGCCGCAGCTCGACCGGCCGTCGATCGGTGTAGACGGTGTCGATACGGCCGCGGTTCTGGGACATCCAGTCGGCGAGCTCCCGGTAGTTGCCGATCGTCGCCGAGAGCCCGACCAGCTTGATGTGGGCCGGCGCCTGGATGACGATCTCCTCCCAGACCGAGCCGCGCGGGAAGTCGTCGATGTAGTGGACCTCGTCCAGGATCACGTAGCTGACGTTGCGCAGCCGGTTGGGGTCCTCGTAGATGACGTTGCGGAGGATCTCGGTCGTCATCACGACGATCGGCGCCGAGTCGTTGATGTTGTTCTCGCCGGTGACCAGGCCGACGAGCTTTTCCCCGTGCACCTTCTGGAAGTCGCGGAACTTCTGGTTGCTGAGTGCCTTGAGCGGGGTCGTGTAGATGACCTGGACGTCCTCCGCGAGGGCGCGGAAGATGGCGTACTCGGCGACCACCGTCTTCCCGCTCGAGGTCGGCGCGCAGACGAGCACGCCGGCGCCGGCGTCGAGCTTGTCGATCGCCTCCTCCTGGAAGGCGTCGAGCGGCCAGGGCAACGAAGCCGCGAACTCAGCCTTGAGGGAGGCGCTCCTCCGGGGAGCTACCGTCCTTGCCAATTCGGCTTCCGTTTCTCCAGGAAGGCGCTCATGCCCTCGCGGAAGTCCTCGCTCAGGTAGCAGGCGACGATCAGGTCGCGGCCCTCGCGAGGGTCGAGGTGCCGCGTGGCGAGGATCCTGCGGACGCCTTCCTTCACCGCCCGGATGGTCAGCGGGGCATTTGCCGCGATCTGCTCGGCAAGGGCCTCGACACGAGGGATCAGCGACTCCTCCGAGTCGACCAGCTCATTCACCAGGCCGATCTCACGCGCCTCGGCAGCTTCGATGAGGCGGGCCGTGAAGAGCATCTCCTTCGCGCGCGCCGGTCCCATCAGGTCGATCAGCAGGTTGAGGGAGGCCATCGACAGGCAGTTGCCGAGGGTGCGGGCGATGGGGATCCCGAACCGGGCGCTGGGCGAGCCGACGCGGAGGTCGCAGGCGGCGGCGATCGCGAAGCCGCCGCCGGTGCAGGCGCCGCGCACGGCCGCGATGGTGGGG
>DATCPJ010000071.1:0-3082 GCA_036570145.1 Candidatus Dormiibacterota bacterium | reverse complement strand
GACGCGCGCGGAGCCGGGCCTGCGGCGCGCGCTGCCCGACCTCGTCGCGGCACAGGGCCCCACCGCGGCCCTCGAACACCTCGCCGATGTCGCTTCGCGGGAGTCGCCGCCCTAGCCGGCTCGTCCGGATCGGGGACAATTCCCGGCATGTGCCGAAGCATCAAGACCCTCCGGCGGGAGGATGAGCCCGCCACCGAGGAGGAGGTCCGCGCCGCCGCCCTTCAGTTCGTGCGCAAGGTCAGCGGCTATCGCCAGCCCTCGCGCCGCAACCAGGACGCGTTCGAGGCCGCCGTGGAAGAGATCGCGGTCAGCTCCCGCAACCTGCTCGAGGCGCTGACCCGCTAGTTACGACCGCTAGCTTCGGATACAGGGGCGGGGTTGGTTCAGGTCGTCCTGCTGGTGGATGACCGCCGTGTCGATGTGGCCGGGGTCGTACTTGAAACCGGTGGCGAGCGCCGACTCGAGCTCGATGTTGACGACCCCGTCCGGGTCGTCGGAGCCGAGCATCGCGGCCAGCGTCCGGCTCTGCAGCTGGACGTCGCGGCACGTCAGCTGCACCCGGTCGTAGACCGGTTGGACGTCGGCGGGAAGCTGGCGGCGAGCGATCGCGAGGGCCTCGGCCGACGGTGCAGCCGGCGAGATGTCGAGCTGGAGCACGATCACCTTGCCGTCAGTCGAGCAGCGGACGAGCGAGGAGCTGCCCGGGTGGCCGGCGTTGAAGTCGGGCGCGGAGGCGCCGAAGAGCATGTAGCCGGCAGCGCTCCCGATCGTGGTCGGGCAGGCGATGTTGCCGGCTGCCTCACCCCGCGAAGTCGCCAGGGAGGGCTGGATCGTCGGTTCGGTGAGGATCGGTGGCAGCTTCTTCGGCGGGACGTAGGTGACGCTGCAGCCGGCCAGCAGAGCCAGCGCCAGGAAGGGCGGAAGGAAGCGTCTCAACAGGCTCCTGAAGTTAGCGGAACCGGCCGGCGCCAGGCGTCAGGCTTCCTCCTCCCAGTGCTCGCTCTCGGCGAAGGTGAGCATGTAGCCGAGACCGCGCCGGCTGTCGATCCGGCACGCCACCCGGGCCTCGGCCAAGCGCCGGCGGAGCCGAACGACGTAGGAGCGCACCTGCTCCGCGGCGAGCCGCGGATCGTGCCAGGCCTGGGCGGCGAGCGCGCTGGGGGCGAAATAGCGGTCGGGTCGATGAAGGAGGAAGGTCAGGAGCTGGGACTCCCGGGTCGTCAGGGGGATCGGGCCGTCCGCACCGTAGAGCACGCCCGCCCTCTCGTCGACGTCGAGGCCGGCAAGCTCGCGATGCCGCCGCTGCCAGAAGGCGAGGCGATCGCGGAGCCGGGTCAGCTCCCCTTCCGCGATGCGGTTGTCGACGTCCA
This sequence comes from Candidatus Dormiibacterota bacterium, assembly GCA_036570145.1. Classification (GTDB taxonomy): domain Bacteria; phylum Chloroflexota; class Dormibacteria; order Dormibacterales; family Dormibacteraceae; genus UBA6019. Next base: position 1,712 of record DATCPJ010000071.1, on the reverse strand, counting down.
GTCCGCGCTGGCCGGCATCGTCGCCCACCTCGCGGTGAAGGCGGTCGAGAAGCTCCTCGTTGAACGCCAGCAGCTGGCTGTAGATCGCTATCCAGCGGCGGGCGTCCGCCGCGTGCTGAGTGTCAGGGTCTTCTCCCTGGAGCAGACCTACCTCGGCCCGGGTGGGCGAGGCTAGGGTTCTCGTTCCTGCGCTTTCATGACCACCTACGTTGTTCGGGACGGCGATTTTTGTGATCATTTTTGCAGAAGGACGCCCGTTTGGGTCAACTTGCGGGTCGACAGCTCAGCGTCCCCGGCAAGAATCTGACGCTCTCTGTATTGAGAAAGCTGGAGCCGGCGAAGGTGTCTGAGTTCAACCCATAGCGGAAGGGTGTCTCACGCGATAGTGGAAACCTTCGAAGGGAGGTGTCGCTATGGCCTTGGGGCGCTATCTGGTCGATGCGGTGCTGTTGGAGGGCCAGAATCTAAGCCAGCTGGCCAAGCGACACGGGATCTCCCAAAGCTGGGCCTATGAGCTCCTGGCCCGCTATCGCGAAGGTGGCTATGGGGCCCTCGAACCAAGAAGCCGCCGAGCGCACTCCTTCCCTCGCCAGATCGAGCCCGAAGTTGTAGCCACCATCGTCCGGCTGCGCGCGGAATTGATCGCTGCCGGCCACGACGCGGGCGCCATGACCATCGCTCACCATCTGCGACCTCTGGTCGACAACGTCCCCGCCGTCGCGACGATCTGGCGCATCCTCTCTCGCCAGGGACTGGTCACCCCGCAACCTCATAAGCGCCCCAAGTCCTCCTTTATCCGCTTCGAAGCTGATCTGCCCAACCAGCTCTGGCAGGGCGACATCACCCTTTGGGCCCTCGCTGACGGCACTGAAGTCGAGATCCTCAACTACCTCGACGACCATTCCCGGCTGCTAGTTGCCTCTGATGCCCTCACCCGATTCAAGGCTGCCGACGTGCTCCACAGCTTCGTAGCCGCCGGCGACGCCTGGGGTCTCCCTGAGTCTCTGCTCACCGACAACGGAGCCGTCTTCACCGCCAACTCCCGCCGCGGCAAGGTCGTCCTCGAGTCCCAGCTCGAGCTCCTGGGCGTCCAGGCCAAGCACTCGACTCCCTACCACCCCCAGACCTGCGGCAAGGTCGAACGCTTCCACCAGTCCCTCAAAAGGTTCCTCGCCAAACAGCCGGCGCCGACCTCGGTCGCCATGCTCCAGCTCCAACTCGACACCTTTCGCAGCTACTACAACCAGCAGCGCCCGCATCGCGCCCTCGACGGCCGTACCCCCCTGGTCGCCTTCAACGCCCGCCTCAAGGCAGGACCCAAGACTCCTGCCCCGGCCGCCCACTATCGAGTCCGCAAGGACCGCGTCGACAGCTGCGGCCGCGTCACCCTCCGCTACTTGAGCCGACTCCGCCATATCGCCGTCGGTCGTGCTTACGCCCGCCAGCGGGTGCGACTGCTGGTCGCGGACGCGGATGTCAGGGTCATCGCCGAAGACGGCTCCCTAATCCGACAGCTGACTTTGGACCCCAGCCGCGTCTACCAGCCGCTCGGCAGCACTAGATTTGTCCACGATGACGTGAGACATGTCTCCGCTATCGCGTGAGACAGAACACTGGTGGGCCGGGAGGGAGTCGAACCCCCACAGCTTTCGCGGCGGTTTTACAGACCGTTGGGCTACTTTGAATCTAGATTTGACCGACAACGGATGACA
>DATCPJ010000070.1:0-3232 GCA_036570145.1 Candidatus Dormiibacterota bacterium | reverse complement strand
AGAAGAAGATCGCCGCGAACACGCCGGCGCGGGGCGAGCGGAGGATGAACCAGGCGAAGATCGGCAGGCAGAGCGCGCCCAGCACGTCGACCCGCCCGGTGAGCAGCGGCAGCCAGGTCAACCCCGAGATCGCCCAGCCGGCGGCCAGGGCGAGCGCGACGCGGGTCACCGCCCGTCCGTGACGGACGAAGAGCGGCGTGCGGGCCGCGGTCAGGCCGAAGAGGTAGACAAGGCCGTGACCGGGCGGCACGTAAAGGGGGAGATTGTGGAACTGGTAGCGGTACAGCCCCCAGACCAAGGACCCGAAGATCTCGAAACCGGTCGCGACGACGACGCAGAGCCAGACCTGGCGGCGCTCGACCGGCGGGGAAAGACGGGTGCTCAGGTAGAGGACGGCGAAGGTCAGGACCCCCAGACCGGACTGCTGATAGATCGTCGTCAGATGGGCGTCGACGAAGAGGATGAGGGGGATGTAGAGGGCAAAGCCGATCTGGAGCGCGTAAGGGCGAAAGGCTCGGATCACTCCGCTGCGAAGGTTATCTTGAGCGCGCCCGGCGAAACCGAAAGGTCCCGACCCTCGGCAAGGAGACTCCTCGGCGGCGACCGGGCTGTCCTCGGACACCGATCGCGAAACCGCTGAGCAGGCCGATCCCGGTTCCCAGCAGCCCGCCCGCCAGCACATCGGTCGGGAAGTGGTGGCCGAGGTGGATGCGGGAAACGCCGACCGCGCCGGCTGTGACGAAGAGCAAGGGTCGGGCCGACGGATAAGCCATCGCCAGCACGGTCGCGGCGGCGAACGACGCGGCGGTGTGGCCGGAAGGGAACGAGTGGTCGGGCGTCTTCCCGCCCACGACCTGGGCCGCCTCTCGGGTGAACCAGGGACGGTTGCGACGAAAGATCGGCTTGAGGAGCCGCTGGGCGATATAGGTGGAGAGGGCCGCGGCGGCGGTCGAGGCGATCGCCGCCCGGCGGCCGCGGCGGCCGTCGAGGGCGGCCAGCCAGAGCCCCGCGAAGGCCCACCCGGCACCCTCGCCGAGGTCTGAAACGAGGCTGATATAGCGGTCGCTGTAACGGGTGTGGGGCATGCCGTTGAGGAACTCGTAAGCCCGGGCGTCGAGGGTGGACGGTGCGGGGCGCGTGTCGGTCATTCCCTTCAATCCTGCCCGAATGCTTCCCCCAGGTGGGGAGGGGATTCAGACGCAGGCCGCGTCCGGCCGTTCGCACTCCGGCGTCACGCCGAGCCAGGCGAGCCGCTCCCGGTTGGCCGACAACCATCGATAGGCGGCCTCCTCGGCGGCGGCCAGGAGCGGCAGTCGATATGGCATCGCGAGCAGGCGCCAGCCTCCGCCGAGCTCCTCCAGCACCCGGTTGAGCGCGGCCGCCCCCGCCAGGCGGCGGCCGCCAGGCTCGATCGCCCACGCCGACCGGTCAACCTCGGCGCGGGTCAGCCCGTTGGCTGCGAGCACCCCACGTAGCTGGTTCGGCTGAACCAGGATCTGGCCGGTTCGGTCGCGCCGCCGGGTCCAGCCGGCAAGCCGCGTGCAGGGCCCGCAGGTCCCGTCGAAGAGGAGGACCAGGCTGGCTTCGGGCATCGCCTCCAGTTTCGGGGAATCAACCGCCCCAAGCCTGAACGCGGCGTCAGAGACCTCTTTGGAAGATCACGAAGAGGGCGGGGCCGAGGAGGATCAGCCAGATCGTCGGGAAGATGAAGAGGACCATCGGGATCGTCATCTTGATGCTCGCGCTCCCGCCCAGCTGGGCGGCCCGGTCGCCGCGGCGATGGCGGGCCGACTCCGACTGCACGCGGAGAACCTCGGCCATCGGCACGCCCATCCTCTCTGAGCCGATGATCGCCTGGATGAAAGCGTGCACCGCCGCGACGCCCGTAGTCCGGCCGTAGGCGTCGAGCGCCTCGAGCCGCGGCCGCCCGAGCTGGACCTCGGCGAGCGCGACCGCGAGGCCCCGCGTGAGCGCGTTGTCGTACTGCGCGACGACGCGCGCCAGGGCCCGGTCCATGGTCAGGCCCGCGCTGACCGCGATGACGAGGAAGTCGATCAGGTTCGGGAGCGCGAGCTCGATCTCATGGCGCCGCGCGCCGATGAGGCTGCTCAGCCAGAACGCCATCCCGATCCAGGCGCCGACCCCGAGGATCCCACCCGCGATGAGGCCGGTCAGCGGACTGCCGAGGAAGGCGCCGAAAACAAGGCCGAGCGAGGCGGCGACGACAGACGCGGCGAAGCGGAGCACGATGAATCCGACCGCGCCCAGGCTCGAAGGCCTGCCCGCCTCCTCCAGGCGACCGTCGAGCCGCCTCGCGTAGTCCCGCGGTGTGAGCCGTGCGACAGCGGCCGAGATCCGCTCGAGGGTCGGCTGGATCATCCGTTCCTGGAAGCTCAGCCGGGCGACGTCGTCGGTGAAGTTGACGTCGGTCCCGTAGTACGCCATCCGCTCATCGACGGCGGTCGGCTGCCGGGTCGGAAAGAGCACCGGGCGGATCGCCCAGAAAACCGCCAGGGCGCCGGCCGCGGCCAGGAGCGCGAGGAAAAACGTCGGCCCCACCGTCAGTCCAGGCCCGGCCAGTGGCTCCTGATGTCGGCCTCGACGACCCCACCGGCAGAACCGGCCTTGGGACAGGTCGTGTCCGCGGCGGCGGGGGTCGCCTGGTAGTCCTGGTAGGCGAGGAGCGTGTAACGGACCTGCGCGTTGGCGATGAACCAGTTGATGAACTCGGCCTGGCACTGGGTGACGGCGAGGGTGAGGCTGGTGGCAAGGCCGCCGGTCTGCTGGGAAACAGCGGCACCGCCCACGCTCACCACCGCCGGTCCGACGCGGATGACCCGGATGTTGCTGTAAACCGTGCGCACGTTCGCCGTCGGGGCATTTCTCGGCGTGACGACCGCCACGACGTCGATGTAATCGCCGGCCTGGACGTAGCCGGCCACTCCCTGCACCTCATTGCTCGGCACGGTCAGGGCGACGACGCCCGGCGTGAGGGGCAGGTAGGCCGCCAGGACCCCCGAACCGGCGTCCTTGCCAACCTGGTTGGAGAGCACCGGCTGGCCCTTGCGGAGTGCTGTCTGTGCGACCAGGCCGATCGCGGCGCCCGCGGTGGCGAGGGAGGCGGGTGGTACGTCGGCGACCGTGTAGCGGGCGATCGCCAGGTCCGCGGCGACGAGTACCGTGCGAGGAGCGACGTCGCGTGCCGCGACCAGGACGGCTTGGGTCGCGGTCG
>DATCPJ010000069.1:0-2233 GCA_036570145.1 Candidatus Dormiibacterota bacterium | reverse complement strand
CGCCGACACCGCTGCCAGAGTTCACTTCACGATAGATCGTATCACGTAGTAGTGGGGGCTTCTCCATAACGAGGCCGGCATCCCCTCCGTTGGCCCTTCGATGAGGATCAACCCGCTGGCCCGGGCGGTGGGAGCGTTCGGGGCGCTGGTTCTCGCCGGGAGCGCGTGTGCGGGCGTCGCCCCGGGGCCTGTAGGCGCGGATTCGCCGGCCCCGCCCACAGCGACCGCCCCGACCCCGAACGCCACCGTCAGCTCGCCGCCTTCCCGGCCGGCGTCCACTGCCTTGGCGCTCGAGTCGTGCGGCGACATCACGCATTTCCAGGACGGCAACGTCGGGCCGGTGCTCTGCTCGGACGGCAGGCCGAGCCTCGCTGCCGACAGCTTCTTCCGCTCCTTGCTGCCTGCGGTCGCCGTGCTTCACCTGGCTCCGGACGCGAACCTGACCGATGTGGAGACCGCGATGTGCGCGGACGAGACCTTCGGTCACATGACCAATCCGACGGAAGAATCCGCCTATCGACTGATGGCGGCCGAGCAAGGCTGGGGGTTCGGCGACGAGCCGCCGGCCTGGTTGCTCCGGCAGGCCTGCTAGCCCGGCGACACCTCGACCAGGGTGTCCTGGAAGTCGCCGCCGCCGCCCATGTCGGCGATGCCGTCGCGGGTCAGCGCGTTTGCGGACGAGCCTCCGGGGCTGAGGGAGGCCCACCAACCGGAGGGCATCGAACAGACGCCCGGCCGGACGCGGTCGCCGACCCGGGCTCGGAGCTGGACCGAGCCGCGGTCGTTGTGGACCCTCACCATCTCACCGTCCGCGATGCCGCGAGCAGCGGCGTCGGGAGGGGAGAGGTCGAGGCGCGGTTCGACCTCGGCCTTGCGGTGGCGCTCGAGGCCGCCGTAGCTGGAGTTGAGGAAGTGGAGGGCTCCCTTGCCGGTTATCAGCGAGAGCGGGTAGCGGGCCGCCAGCGCCGGATTGCCGGCCGCGCTCTCGGGTGAGGGCTGGAAGGTGGGGAGGGGGTCCAGACCCTGCTGCGCCAGCTGCTCGGAGAAGAACTCGCAGCGCCCCGACCGGGTCGGAAAGCCGCCTTCCGCGAAGGGCCGCCAGCCTTCCGGGAGCTTCAAGCGTGCCCAGCCGTCCCGGAGCAGGCTCTCGTAGGTGATCCCCGCCAGGTGGGGATGGTCCGAGATCAGCGCCAGCCGCACGAGGTCGAGGTCGGAATCGCCGAAGTACTCCTCCGAGTAGCCCATGGCGGCGGCCAGCCGCCGGAAGAGCTCGGTGTTCGGGATCGCCTCGCCGACAGGTTCGATGGCGGGCAGGTTGAGGGTGAGGTAGTCGTGCCCCCAGGACCAAACGAGGTCGAGGTGCTCGACCTGGGTTGTCGCCGGCAGGACGTAGTCGGCGTGCCGCGCGGTATCCGTCAGCAGCTGCTCGTGGACGACCGTGAACAGATCCTCCCGGCGGAGGCCCTCGAAGACGAGGTTCTGGCTGGGCGCGATCGCGGCGGGGTTGCTGGAGTGGACGATCAGCGCCTTGATCGGCGGCTGGAGGGTTGGATCGGTCAGCGCCCGCCCGAGCTGCACCATGTTGACCTTCCGGATCGAGGTGTCCTCCAGCTCCGGCATCTCGACCGCGTCCGCGTTGAGCGCCTCGAAATGGAGGCCGGCGGTGAGGAAGAGGAGGCCGCCGCCGCGGTGCCGCCAGGCGCCGGTCAGCGCGGGGAGGCAGCTGATCGTGCGGAAGGCCATCCCGCCGTGCGCGCGATGCTCCATGCCGACCAGGGTCCGGATCAGCGAGGGAGCGCCACCCGCGTAGGCGCGGGCAAGACGGACGATCTCCTCCTCCGCCAACCCGGTGAGCCGAGCTACCCGCTCCGGCGGGTATTCGGTAAGCCGCTGCCGCAACTGCTCGAAGCCCAGCGTGTAGCGCTCGACGTAGTCGGCATCGTGAAGGTTCTCGGCGACGATCACCTGCATCATCCCCAGCGCAAGCGCCGCGTCCGTCCCGGGTAGGGGGCGCACGTGCCAGTCGGCCGCCTCCGCCGTCCGGGTGCGGACCGGGTCGACCACGACAACCGTCGCGCCCGCCTCCTTCGCCTGCCGGATGAACCGCCAGAGGTGCAGGTTGGTGACCACCGTGTTGGTGCCCCAGAGCACGATGAACCGGGCGTGGGCGATCTCCTCCGGCATGACGCCGATGTTGGTGCCGAGGGTGGCGTAGGCGCCGGCTGAGCCGGTA
>DATCPJ010000068.1:0-4018 GCA_036570145.1 Candidatus Dormiibacterota bacterium | reverse complement strand
GCTCGCCCCTGAGGCCGGCCGTGGGGACCGAGGCGGCGCGGGCGCTGATCTCCTCGGTGGCCGGCAGCCCGGGCCCGGACCGCTGGCTTGCACCCGAGCTGGCCGCCGTCGAGCGGCTGCTCCGCTCCGGTGAGGCGGTCGCGGCGGCCGAGGCCGCGGCGGGGCCGCTCGAGTGAGCCTTCCCGGCGCCCGGCCGGTTCGAGCACCCCGCGGAACCGAGCTGAGCTGCCGCGGCTGGCCGCAGGAGGCGGCGCTCCGGATGCTGATGAACAACCTGGACCCGGAGGTGGCCGAGCGGCCCGACGACCTGGTCGTCTACGGCGGCACGGGGCGTGCGGCACGGTCCTGGGAGGCCTTCGACGCAATCGTCCGCACGCTCCGGACGCTGGCCGATGACGAGACCCTGCTGGTCCAGTCCGGCAAGCCGGTCGGCGTCTTCCGCACCCACGAGTGGGCGCCGCGGGTGCTGATCGCCAACTCCAACCTGGTGCCAGAGTGGGGGACCTGGGAGGAGTTCCGCCGGCTCGAGCAGCTCGGGCTGACGATGTACGGCCAGATGACCGCCGGCTCCTGGATCTACATCGGTAGCCAGGGCATCGTCCAGGGCACCTACGAGTGTTTCGCGGAGATCGCCCGGCGCCGCTTCGGCGGATCGCTCGCGGGCACGATCACGCTCACCGCCGGGCTCGGCGGGATGGGCGGGGCGCAGCCCCTCGCCATCACCCTAAATGGGGGCGTGGCCCTCTGCATCGAGGTCGATCCAGCCCGAATCCAGCGCCGGATCGAGAGCCGCTACCTGGACGAGGTCGCGAGCGACCTCGAGGACGCGGTCGCCCGCTGCCGGAAGGCCAAGGCCGAGCGGCGCGCGCTCAGCGTGGGGCTCTGCGCCAACGCGGCCGACGCGGTGCCGGCGCTCCTTCGGATGGGCTTCGAGGCGGACATCGTCACCGACCAGACGAGCGCCCACGACCCGCTCGGCGGCTACCTCCCCAACGGCCTCTCGCCGGTCGAGGCGGAGCGCCTTCGCAGCACCGAGCCGGTCGAGTACATCTCCGCCTCGCGCGCCGCGATGGCCGTCCATTGCGAAGCGCTGGTCGGCTTCATGGACCGCGGCGCGGAGCTCTTCGACTACGGCAACAGCCTGCGTGCCGAGGCCAGGTTGGGCGGCTACCAGCGCGCCTTCGACTACCCCGGGTTCGTGCCCGCCTACATCCGCCCGCTCTTCTGTGAGGGCAAGGGCCCCTTCCGCTGGGTGGCGCTCTCCGGCGATCCCGCCGATATCGCCGCCACCGACCGCGCGGTGCTGGAGGAGTTCCCGGAGGACGAGGCCCTCGCCCGCTGGATCGGCCAGGCGAACGAGCGGATCGCGTTCCAGGGCCTGCCGGCGAGGATCTGTTGGCTCGGCTACGGGCAGCGCGACCGGCTTGGCCTGCGCTTCAACGAGATGGTCCGGCGGGGCGAGCTGAAGGCCCCGATCGTGATCGGGCGCGACCACCTCGACGCCGGCTCGGTGGCCTCCCCCTACCGGGAGACCGAGGCGATGGCCGACGGGTCGGACGCGATCGCCGACTGGCCCCTGCTCAACGCCCTCGTCAACACCGCCGCAGGCGCCACCTGGGTGAGCATCCACCACGGTGGCGGGGTCGGCATCGGCCGCTCGATCCACGCCGGGATGGTCTGCGTCGCCGACGGCACCGCCCTGGCGGCGGAGAAGCTGGCCCGGGTCCTCACCAGCGACCCGGGGACGGGTGTGATGCGCCACGCCGACGCCGGCTACCCGCGCGCCGTTGAGGTCGCGCGAGAGCGTGGCGTCCGGATCCCGATGGACGAGGGCGCTACTACTTGACCCAGTATTGGTGCGAGCTCGCCTGGCTGGGGGGAGAGAAAGCGGAGGCGGGTGTCCTGGTCGAGGTCGGCGACGACCGGATCGTGGCTGTCACCGCCAACCTGCCCGAGCCGCCACCGGGAGCCGAGCGCTTGGTCGGGCTCACCCTGCCGGGCCTCAGCAACGCCCATTCGCACGCCTTCCAGAGGGCGCTCCGCGGCCGCACCCAGGCCGGCGCCGGTTCCTTCTGGACCTGGCGGGAGCAGATGTACGCGCTTGCCGGCGGTCTCGACCCGGACCGCTACCTGGCCCTCGCCAGGGCGACCTTCGGCGAGATGGCGCTGGCCGGGGTGACCACCGTCGGCGAGTTCCACTACCTCCACCATGGCCCGGGGGGCGTTCGGTACGCCGACCCGAACGTCATGGGCCGGGCCCTGATCACCGCCGCCGGGGAGGTCGGGATCCGGCTCACCCTGATCGACGCCTGCTACCTGGAGGGCGGCATCGCGACGCCGCCGGAGGGCGCCCAGCGGCGGTTCTGCGACCCCGACGCCGAGGCCTGGGCGGCGCGCGTGGAGGCGCTCGCCGACAGCACCTCGGTGCGCATCGCCGCGGCCATCCACAGCATCCGCGCGGTGCCTCCCGCAGCCGCCACGGTCGTCGCGGGGTGGGCCGCCGGCAAGGCCTGCCCACTCCATGCCCACGTTTCCGAGCAGCCGGCCGAGAACGAGGCCTGCATCGCCGCCTACCAGCGGACGCCGACCCAGGTGCTCGCCGACGCGGGGGCGGTCTCGTCGCAGTTCACCGCCGTCCACGCGACCCACCTCGACGAGGCCGACCTCGGCCGACTGGGAGAGGGCAAGGCGTTCGCATGCCTCTGCCCGACCACCGAGCGGGACCTCGCCGACGGCATCGCTCCGGCACGCCGCCTTCGGGACGCGGGGGCCAGGCTCTCCCTGGGAAGCGATTCAAACGCCTTCATCGACCTCTTCGAGGAGGCGCGCGCGGTGGAGCTCGACGAGCGCCTGGTCAGCCACGAGCGGGGCGGTCACGGACCGCTGGAACTGCTCCGCGCGGCCACCGCTGACGGCGCCGAGTGCCTTGGCTGGCCGAGCGGGGGCAGGATCGAGACGGGCGCCCTGGCCGACCTCGTCGTGGTCGGCCTCGACAGCCCCCGCCTCGCCGGCACCGGCGCCCAGGACGCGCTGGCGGCGGTCGTCTTCTCGGCTTCCCCGGCGGACGTCCGGCACGTCATGGCGAGCGGCCGCTGGATCGTGCGCGACGGCGCCCACGCGACCCTCGACGTGCGCCGCGAGCTTGCCGACGCGCTAAGCGCCCTCACGCCGGCGTGAGCGCGCTGGTCATCGACGGCATCGGTCTGCTGGTCACCAACGACCCGTCGCTTGGTGAGGGCCCGCTGGGCGTTCTTCGCGATGCCTCACTGGTCCTCGAAGAAGGACTCGTCACGGCCGTCGAGCCTACCGGGGCCGCCGGCGACGAGCGTTTCGACGCCGGCGGGCGATGCGTCATCCCGGGCTTCGTCGACAGCCACACCCACCTCGTCTTCGCCGGGGATCGCGCCGACGAGTTCGCGGCCCGGATGGCCGGCCGCCCCTACGAGGCCGGCGGCATCCGGGTGACGACCGAGGCGACCCGGTCGGCAAGCACGGCGGAGTTGGTCGCGCTCACGCGCGCGAGACGCGAGGAGGGGATCCGCGCGGGTATCACCCATGTCGAGATCAAGTCGGGCTACGGCCTCGACGTGGCGAGCGAGGAGCGCTGCTGCACCGTGGCGGGAGGCTTCACCGACGACGTGACCTTCCTCGGCGCCCATGTTGTCCCGGCCGAGTTCCAGGATCGGCCGGATGCGTACGTCGACCTCGTCTGCGGCGAGATGCTCGCCGCCTGCGCGCCCCTCTCGCGCTGGATCGACGTGTTCTGCGAGAAGGGCGCCTTCGACGCCGACCAGTCGCGCGCGGTCCTCATGGCCGGCCGGGCCGCCGGCCTGGGGCTGCGGGTCCACGGCAACCAGCTCGGACCAGGCCCAGGGGTGCGCCTGGCGGTCGAGCTGGGCGCCGCCTCGGTCGACCACTGCACCTTCTTGGAGGACGCCGACGTCGAGGCCTTGGCGGGCGGAGACACGGTGGCGACCTTCCTGCCGGCGGCTGACTTCTCGACCCGACAGCCGTATCC
>DATCPJ010000067.1:0-3739 GCA_036570145.1 Candidatus Dormiibacterota bacterium | reverse complement strand
GACGGGGTCGAAGACGCCCTTGAGGAAGAGCCCACCGTCCTCGAAGCTGCTCATGGTGAGGGTGCGCTCTTCCGCCGCCTGCCGTTCCTCCTCGGCAAACCCGTTCGGGTCGGCGGCGTGGCGCTCGTGCTGGCAGGCCTTGCGGAACTGGCTGACGGTGAGCTCGAGGCCCTTGGCCAGCAGCCGGCCCTCGTTCAATGAGCGCGGCCCATCGGTGACCGCCTCGCTGGTCCGCGCGATCAGCGCCAGGTGGCTGAAGCCGATCCCGCCCTCCTCCAGTGCGGCGGCCGACAGGGGCAGCTCCGCAAGCTGCTGACCGACGGTGATCGGGTCCGCCGCCGCCCCACCTCCCAGGTGGCAGTTGACCCGGATCCAGTGGATGGGGCTGAGAAAGCCGCCGCCATCCCATTCATCGGTTTCGGAGAAACGTCCGGAGAGCCGGGCGAACTCGACCTCGAGCAGGTCGACCACGTGCCGCAGCCGGACCAGCTCCTCGCCGAGCTGGCTGCCGTCGAGCTCGACCGCCGGCCGGGAGCGGTAGCGCTCGGCCGCGGCGAGGAGCTCGGACACAGCTTCCCCCTCCCCAATGGACATGCCTCCATAATACAAACAAATGTTCGTAGTGTCAAGACCCTTTACCGGGCTGCTTGGCCAGCCATCGACAACGCGAATACATTCGGGCCAGCAATAGGAATAACCCCCAAGAAGGGTGGGCGGTCCTTTTGGGGGGGCCTTCAACCATTCAACAAGACCTCGGCCAGACGCAGGACGCCGCGCTTCGACGCCAAGGCACCGGACCGACTCCCCCTCATAGGCACCACACAAGACTTCGACCCGACACAAGACGCCCGCTCCGACGCCAAGGCACCGGACCGACTCCCCTTCATAGGCACCACACAAGACTTCGACCCGACACAAGACGCCGCGCTCCGAAGCCGAGGCGCCGCGCCGACTCCCCCTCAACGGCACCACACAAGACTTCGACGCGACGCGAGACGCCCGCCAAGACGACAAGACCCCGGACCGACTCCGCTTCAAAGCACTGCACAAGACACCGGCCCGACGCAAGGCCCGCGCGCCGACGCCAAACGGCCGCCGCCCAAACGCCGGGCATTCAAACGACGCGCAGCGTCGGCAAAGCCGACCCTCGTCCCGCGACAATTTCCGGGAAGTGAAGGTGACGATCATCGGCGCCGGCCCCGCCGGGCTCGCCGCCGCCGGCGCTCTGAAACAGAAGGGCATCCAGAGCACCGTCCTGGAGCAGGGAGACCAGGTCGGCAACAGCTGGCGCGGGCACTACGAGCGGCTTCACCTGCACACGCTCCGCCGGCTGTCCGGCCTCCCCGGCTACCCGATCCCCGTGGAGATGGGGAAGTGGGTCGCCCGCGGCGACCTCGTCCGCTACCTCGAGGAGTACGCGAGCAAGTTCCACCTCGAGGTCAGGTCCGGCATCGAAGTCCAGCGCATCGAGCGCGACGAAAGAGGGTGGCTGGTCAGGACGAAGACCGGCGACCACGCCGCCGACCGGGTGGTGATGGCCACCGGCTACAACCGAACTCCCAGACTCCCCGAATGGCCCGGGATGGAGCGCTACGAGAAGGAATTGATCCACTCGGCGAGATACCGCAACGCAACTCCATACAAAGACAGAAAAGTGCTCGTGGTCGGCTCAGGCAACTCCGGCGCCGAGATCGCCGTCGACCTCCTGGAAGGGGGCGCGAAGGAGGTCATGGTCTCCATCCGCACCCCTCCCAACATCCAGCGCCGCGAGTTCCTCGGCATCGCCACCCAGCAGGTCGGGATCCTCGCCGAGAAGCTGCCGGTGAAGCTCGCCGATCGGATCAGCCTCGCCCTTCAGAAGCTGGCGATCGGCGACCTCCGGCGCTACGGGCTCGATCCTCCAACCAGGGGAGCCCTCTCACGGATCTACGAGGATGCTCAGATCCCGCTCATCGACGTCGGCTTCCTCGACGCGCTCAAACGGCGCCGCCTGACCGTGGTGCCGGCCGTCGAGGGCTTCGCGCCCCAGAGCGTCAGGCTCGCCGGCGGCATAGATATCGAGGTCGATGCGGTGATCGCCGCGACCGGCTACACACGCGGCCTGGAAGCGATCGTCGGCCACCTCGGCGTCCTCAACCAGGATGGAACCCCCGAGCCCAGCGGCGGCGCGAGCAGTCCCAAGGCGCCCAACCTCTACTTCATCGGCTACCGTAATGCTCCCGGCGGTCTGCTCAGGCGGATCCGGATCGAGGCCGAGGCGATGGCCGAGGCAGTCGGCCGGGAGCCCAAACCAGCCGCCTAGACAGGCCCCGCCGCTCGGGCCGCCGGTGGCCGCGACCCACCACATCTGGTAACCTGCCGGCCAAGCCGTGCATCTACGTGGCATAACTCTCAGCGGCTTCAAGACCTTCGCTCGACGCACCGAGATCCGGTTTGACGGCGGCATGGTGGCCATCGTCGGGCCCAACGGGTCGGGCAAGAGCAACATCGTCGACGCCTTCAAGTGGGTGCTCGGCGAGACGCAGGCGAAGGACATCCGCGGGAGGACCATGGAAGAGGTCATCTACGCGGGCGGCGAGCGTACGCCCCGGGCCTCCCAGGCGGAGGTCGCCCTCCTCCTCGACAACCGCGACGGCCGGCTCCCGGTCGATTACGAGGAGGTCGAGATCAAGCGCCGGGTCGAGCGGGGAGGCTCGAGCGACTACTTCCTCAACGGCAGCCGCGTGCGCCGGCGGGATCTGCTCCAGCTCCTCGCCTCGACCGGGCTGACCACCGACTCCTATTCGATCATCAACCAGGGCGACATCGAGCTGATCGTCACCAGCTCGCCCGAGCAGCGCCGGCAGCTGGTCGAGGAGGCCGCCCAGGTTCGTGGCGTCAAGCAGCAGCGGTCGGAGGCCGCGGCGAAGCTCACCGAGCTGGCGCAGAACCTGCTCCGGCTGGAGGACGTCCGACAGGAGCTGCAGCCGCGCCTGGAAGGGCTCGCCGCCCAGGCTGCCGCGGCCCGCGAGGCGGCCGCCGCCGAATCCCGGCTGGATGTCCTCCGCGGCTCGATCGTCTGGGAGGAGTGGCGCGAGGCACGCGACACCCACCGCAAGGCCGCCGCACAGAAGCAGTCGCTGGAGAAGCGGCTCGAGGAGGCGCTCGTCCAGGCCGAGAAGGCGGAGGCCGATTTCAAGGCCGGCCGCGCCGATACGGAGAGCGCCCAGGACCGGCGCCTGGCCCGCCAGCAGCGGCTGGGGTCGCTCCGCCTCGATCTGACGACGGCAGAGCACGCGCTCGCGCTGGCTCAGCAGAACCTGGCCAACCTGGGGGGGACCGCGGCTGCCCTCCAGACCGAGCTGCACGAGCTCCAGGCGAGGGCCCAGACGGCGGCAGCGGTCGCCGCCCAGCTCGATCGCGAGGCGGGCTCCGCCGAGGCCGCGCTCGGCGACGTCCCGAGCGACCCTGAGGTACCTGGCAAGCCGGATCCGGAAGCGGCCCGCAAAGCGAGCGTGGCCGCCGAGCACGCCCGTCGCGAGGTCGCCCGGGCCGTCTCCGCGGTCGCCGCGATCCGCACCCGCCGCCAGTTCCTCGAAGAGACGGCGAGCCGGCTCCAGGCACAGGTCCTGCCCGCCGAGGAGCGGCTGCCCGACAGTGAGGCGAAGTCGATCCAGCTCGCTGAAGGAGCGGCTCGCGCGGCCTCCGCCGCCGGCGAGCTGGTGACGATCAGCTCGATGTCGCCCTGGTTGATGATCGA
>DATCPJ010000066.1:0-4690 GCA_036570145.1 Candidatus Dormiibacterota bacterium | reverse complement strand
CCTACGACCCCGCCGACGAGCCTGTCGCAAGCCATGCCGAAGAGGTCCGCGCGAGTTGGGCCGCCATCCTCGACCGGATCACTCCGACCGTCGTCGGCGGCAACAAGCCGGCCTCGACGGCCGTGGTGCTGGCGCCCGCTCCGGGCCAGTTCGTGCACAACCGCGCGACCATCGACGACGTGCTCAGCGCGCTGCTCAACGACACCCCGGCCAACGCGCTGCCGCCGCTGCGGATCCTGGGCGGACTGCTCGTCGTCTACATCCTGATCGCCGGGCCGGTCAACTACGGCATCCTCCGCCGGATGCGGCGGCGGGAGCTGATGTGGGTGACGGTCCCCCTCGTCGCCGCGGTCTTCACGGCCGGCTCCTACGGCGCCGGGATCCTGGTCCACGGCCGCGACTACTACGTGAACGAGATCCAGGTCCTCCGCGTGGCGCCCGGTGGCGCGGTCGCCGTGACGAGCTACGACGCGGTCTTCTCACCCCGCCGCGGTGACGTCGGCGTCCAGCTCCCGGCCTCGAGCCTGGCGTCGACCTACCTGCCGGTGCCGTCGGGGCTCGGCCAGGGCTCGGAGGACCAGGTGGTCACCGGCCCCAACCCCCTGGTGAGCCTCCGCAACCTCGCCATCTGGACCTCGCGCGATTTCAAGACCGAGGCCACCACCCGGGGCAGCCTCGCGGTCGACGCCCGCCTCCGGGTCGAGAAGGGCAGAGTGGTCGGCACCGTGACCAACCGTGGCCGGACCGCCGTGCGAAGGCTGACGCTGTTCACGACCGACGGCCGGACGGCGCCGCTCGCCGGCGTCCTCGCGCCGGGCTCGACACTCAACGTCAGCGTGCCCTTCAAGGGGTCCCCGACCCCGCCCGGTGGCACGCCCGTCTGCCAGACGGCGGCCTGTCTCGACGGCGGCGGCGACGCGGTCCCCGCGCCTGGCGACAAGGACGCCGCGGTGATGACCGCGGCGGCCGGGATGCTCACCTCGCCAGGGGCACAGGTCCAGTCGCTGGCCGGGATCGTCGACGGCCTGCCCGGGTTCCGGGTCGGCGGCCTGGTCCCGACGCGCTCGCTGGTCGCGGCGTTCGCGATGCCGATCACGCTGGACTCGATCGACGTCCTGCCGGGGAGCTGGTCGGCCCCGCGGCTGGTGGCGAGCAACGGTCTGACCGGCAACCCGGTCTCGATCCTCGACTACGAGCTTCCCCGGATGCCGGCCGCCGCCGAGCTCAAGATCGGCGCCGGCAATGCCTCGCCGATCGGAAGCCCGGCCGTGCCGGGCCAGAAGCCGCAGGTGGAGATCTACGACTGGGCCGCCGCCGGCTGGAGCCCCGTCGATTTGAGTCATCCCTTCGCGCTCAGCGCGGGCGAGAGGGGACCCGACCTGGTCCGGCTCCGAATCCGGGGCAGCCTCTACCTGCCCGGTCTGCAGGTCACGAGCAAGTGAGAGGATGAGCCGCTCATGATCGCCGTCGAGAACCTCCACAAGGCCTACGGCGGCCGGGTCGCGCTGGACGAGGTCACCTTCACGGTGCCGAAGGGCGAGATCTTCGGCTTCGTGGGGCCCAACGGGGCCGGCAAGACGACGACGATCCGGATCCTCGCCACCCTGAGCTCGGCCGACTCGGGCGAGGCGACAGTTGGCGGCATCCCCGTCCACGAGGCTCCCGCCGACGTCCGCAACCTGATCGGCTACATGCCTGACTTCTTCGGCGTCTACGACCGGCTGACCTCGGCCGAGTACCTCGAGTTCTACGCCGCCTGCCACGGCGTGCCACGGCGCAAGCGGGCGGCCGTCGCCCGCGAGCTGCTCGAGCTGGTCGACCTGTCGGAGCGCCGGGAGGCCCAGGTCGACACCCTGAGCCGGGGGATGAAGCAGCGCCTCGGCCTCGCCCGCGCGCTCGTCCACGACCCGGCGGTGCTTCTCCTCGACGAACCGGCCTCGGGGCTCGACCCCCGCGCCCGGGTCGAGATGAAGGAGCTGATCCGCGAGCTCCGCCGGATGGGGAAGACGATCCTGATCTCGAGCCACATCCTCCCCGAGCTGGAGGAGCTCTGCACCTGGGTGGGCTTCATCGACGCGGGCCGGATGGCCGCCGCCGGTCCGATGGCGGAGGTGCGCGACGCGGTCGTCGGCGGCCGCCGGCTGCGGATCTCGCTGGCCGACCACGGGGAGGAGGAGATGGCGCGCGCGGAGGAGCTGCTCCGAACCCATGAGGGCGTCATCGACGTCTCCCGGCTGCCCGACCACCTCGAGGTCGCCGTCACCGAGTCGGTCGTCGACGACGACCTGCTGGCGCTGCTGGTGGGTCGCAAGGTGCGCGTCCGCTCCTTCGCCGTCATCCCCGGAGACCTCTCCGAGGTCTTCCTCCGCCTGACCCGGGACGAGATGTCATGAGGTCCGGATGAGCACCTGGCGCCGCCTGGCGGACGGCATCGACAACCCGATCGTCGTCAAGGAGGGAGTCTCCCGGATGCGCACCTGGCGCGCGCCGGTGGTTGCGACGCTCTATGTGTCGCTGATCGGCGCGGTCGGTTTCGCCTGGCTGAACCTCGGCGAGGCCGGCAACCAGTTCAGCGACGGCCGCCCGGTCGCGGCGGTCGTCGGCTCCCAGGCGTTCGCCGCGATGGCCTTCTTCCAGCTCGGCCTGGTCTGCCTGTTCGCCCCCGCGCTGGCGGCCGGCGCGATCAGCGGCGAGCGCGAGCGGCAGACGCTGGACGTCCTCCTGGTCAGCCGCGTCTCGGCCTTCGGGATCGTCTGGGGGAAGCTGCTCGCGTCGATGGCATACATCCTGCTGCTGATCCTGACCGCGCTGCCCCTCTTCTCGGCCGTCTTCCTCTTCGGGGGGATCGACCTCCAGCAGTTCGTCTTCTCGCAGGTGGTCACCATCTCGACCGCGCTCTGCCTCGGCGCGGTGGCCGTCTTCTTCAGCGCGCTCTTCCAGCGCAGCCTCGCGGCGACGGTCACCAGCTATGCCTTCGCCTTCGTGCTCACCGTCGGCACCGCGATCCTGAGCTTCATCGTCAGCACCTCGCAAACCTTCAGCCGGGCCAACGCGGGCAACGCCGCGAACAGCCTCCAGGTGGCCGCCGAGTGGTACTTCAACCCGTTCTACGCGCTCTACGACGCGCTCTTCCCGAACCCGGCGACGCAGGTCACCCTGCGCGGCTTCATCCAGCTGCTCTTCCTCGGCGTGCCGCCGCCCGCCAACCCTGGCGCGGCCGTGGTGGACCCCTGGTTCGTGTGCGTCCTGTTCGAGGCGATGCTGGCGGTCGCCGCCGTCGCCGGCGCGGTCTTCCTGGTCCGCAGCAGGCGCCTCTTCCGGCCTCGCCGGCGGCTCGACCCGATCGACAGCGGGGAGGCCGGCTAGCCATGGACCGCGTCGACGGCCTCCTCGGCCGCGCCCGGCGACTGCTCCTGGCCGGTCGCGCCGTTCGTTGGGCGACCCGCGGTCTGGCGGTGGCCGCACTCGCCGCGCTCGCCGTCGAGCTGCTCGTCCGGGTCCGTCCGGTCGACCCCGTCGCGCCTCTCCTCCTCGCCTGCCTCGCGATCGGTCTGCTGGTCGCGGCCGGCGGCTGGTTCCGCGCCTGGCCGAGCCGTGCCGAGGTGGCGCGGCTGGCCGATCTCCGGCTCCACGGACTGGAGCGGCTAACCACCGCGGTCGAGTTCGCGACGGCCGAGGGCGCCCTCGTCAGCAGGCAGCGAGCCGATGCCGCCGCCTGGGCATCGACCGCCGACCTCGCGGCGCTCCGTGACCCCGGCCGGCCCTTCCGCGCGGCGGCGCTCGCCCTTGTCGCCGGACTGGCCGTGCTCGCCCTGAGCGCGATCCCCAACCCCGCGCTGCAGGCGCTCCAATCGGAGCGCGCCAACCAGGCCGCGCAGGACAAGGCGGCGGCCCAAATCGGCCAGCTCATCCAGCAGGCGGAGAAGACCCAGCCCGGCGAGTCGCCGGCCCAGAAGGCGGCGCTCGTCCAGCAGCTCAAGAACGCTCAGCAGGCGGTGCGCACGGCGCCCGACCCGCAGTCGGCGGTCGCCGCCCTGAGCCAGGCGCAGAGCCAGGTGAAGTCGCTCCAGGACCCCAACGTGGCGACCCAGAAGCAGGCGGCCTCAGCGGCAGGCCAGGCACTGCAGGGCAACCCGAGCTCGGCCAAGGCAGGCCAGGCGCTCACCGCGGGCGACAGCCAGGCGGCGGCCTCGCAGCTGAACCAGCTCGCCGCCGGAGTGTCCCAGCTGAGCCCCGCCGAGCAGCAGGCCCTGGCCGCCAGCCTCTCCTCCGCGGCAGCCCAGTCGGCCGCCGGCAACCCGCAGCTCTCGCAAGCGCTCCAACAGGCGGCGGACGCCCTCCGCAAAGGCGACACCGCGGGGGCGCAGCAGGCCCTCCAGCAGGCCGCCCAGGCCGAGCAGCAGCAGGCTTCCGCGGATCAGCTCAACGGCGACGCCTCGCAGGCGGTCAACGGTCTCCAGCAGGCGAAATCGAGCCTCGCCCAGCAGGCCCAGGCCCAGGGTCAAGGCCAATCCCAGGGCCAGGGCACGGCACCGAGGCAGGGCCAGCAGCCGGGGCAGTCCGGGCAGCCGGGCCAGGGCCAACCCGGCAGCCAGGGGCAGGGCAGCGGGGCCGGCCAGCAGGGGCAGGGCCAGGGTACCGGCGCAGGCAGCGGCAGCGGCAATGGCGGAAGCGGCAGCGGCACGGGCAG
>DATCPJ010000065.1:0-14460 GCA_036570145.1 Candidatus Dormiibacterota bacterium | reverse complement strand
GTCCTCTATTTCGGCACCGCGTTGGTCGAGGACTACCTGGCGCCGGTCGTTGGCAGCATCACCTGGTCGGTGAGCGACCTCGAATGGGCGGTGACCATCCTGACGGTGGCGCTGGCCGTCGCGGGCTTCCTCTTCGCCTACCTGATGTACGTGCCGCGGAGCGAGCGGCAGGCCCGCTTCCTCGACCGCTTCGCGGAGCTGGCGATGGAGCATCCCCAGCCGTGGGGCGGCCGGGTGCCCTGGCTGCAGACGCTGCTCGAGCACAAGTACTACTTCGACGAGATCTACGACGCGGTCTTCGTGCGGCCGCTCGACCGGATCGCCGGCTGGGGCGACCGGAGCATCGACCGCACCGTCATCGACGGCTCGCTGACCGCGGTCGCCGGCGTCATCGAGGAGACCGGCGCCAGCCTCAGCCTGGCCGAGAACGGCTACTTCCGCTCCTACATCCTGGTCTTCGTCGCCGGCGCCCTGATCGCAGGCCTGATCGTGCTCTGGCGGGCCTACGCGTAGTGTCCCGACACTGATGTTGACGGATATCTGGCTCGTCCCGGTCGTCGGCGGCATCCTGGTCGCCTTCCTACCTTCTCACTTCGGCAAGTGGGTGGCCGCGCTGACGGCGGCGCTGGCGCTCGGCATCGCCGCCTATGCGGCGTACGCGTTCGACCCCACCGCCCACGGCTACCAGTTCGTCGAGCAGGTGCGCTGGATCCCCCAGCTGAAGGCCGACTACTACCTCGGCCTGGACTCGGTGAGCGTCTGGCTGATCGTGCTCAACGCGCTGATCGGGCTGATCGCGGTCCTCGCCACACCGACGCTGCGAGAGATGCGCACCTCGCGCTTCCTCGCCCTCCTGCTGGTGATGGAAGGTGGCATGGCCGGGGTCTTCCTGAGCGTCGACCTGATCCTCTTCTACTTCTTCTGGGAGGCGATGCTGATCCCGGCCTACTTCCTGCTCTGGCTGTGGGGTGAAGGCCCTCGTCCGCTCTTCGCCGCGCTGAAGTTCGTCCTCTTCACGCTGGCCGGGTCGCTGCTGATGCTGGTCGGGATCATCGGCGAGTTCGTCTTCACGGGGTCGGCCTCTTTCAACCTGCCCGACCTCGCCAAGCACCAGGCCGGCCCCGAGATCCAGTTCGGCCTCTTCTTCCTCTTCGCCGTCGCCTTCGTCGTCAAGGTCCCCGTCTTCCCCTTCCACGGCTGGCTGCGCGACGCCTACCTGGCCGCCCCGACGCCGATGCTGCTGCTCTTCGCGGGAGTGATGGGGAAGACGGGCGCCTACGCGATGCTGCGGATTCTCATCCCGCTCTTCCACAACCCCACCTGGCTGTGGAACTGGAACGGCGTGCTGCCGGTGCTGGCGGTGCTGGGGATCGTCTGGGGCGCCCTGATGGCGCTCGCCCAGACGGACATGAAAGCGCTGGTCGCGTACTCCAGCCTCAGCCACATGGGCTTCATCGTCCTCGGCATCTTCAGCTTCAACGCCCTGGGCCAGCAGGGGGCCGTCCTCCAGATGGTCAACCACGGTCTGATCGTCCCGGCCCTCTTCCTGCTGGTCGCCTGGATCCAGCAGCGAACCGGGACGCGGGATCGCTCCGCCCTCTTCGGCCTCGCGCCCCGGCTGCCGGTGCTGGCGGGGGTGTTCCTGGTGGTGACGCTGGCCGCCCTCGGGCTGCCCGGTCTCAACAGCTTCGTCGGCGAGTTCATGGTGCTGCTCGGCGCTTGGGCCTTCAGCCCCGTCCTCACCGCGGTCGCCTGCCTCGGGCTGGTGCTGGCCCCCGTCTACATGCTGCGGCTGTTCCAGGGGGCCATGTACGCGCCACCGACGGGAGAGGATCTGGCCCACGGCCATGAGGGGCACACCGGGGCCGCGGCGGCGCCGCCCCTGCTCGACCTGCGCGCCCCGGAGCTGGCACTGCTGGCTCCGCTGGTCGTGCTGATGTTCATCATCGGGCTCTACCCCGACCTGCTCACCCGTCTCATGAGCGTGGCGACGCTCGGGATCGCTCTGCCATGGCAGTGATGCTCGCCTACTCCGTCAACTACAGCTGGTCGCAGGCGGCCACCGACCTGGGCCAGATCTCGCCGATCGTGGTGGTCTCCGTCGCACTCCTGGTGGCGATGGTCACCGACCTCCTGCTGCCGCAGCGGCCGCGCGCAGCGGCGGCGGCGGCCATCTCGCTGCTGGGCCTGGTCGGGGCGATCGCCGCGGCTCTCCTCCTCTACCGATCCGGCGGCCAGAGCGCCTACAGCCAGTTCGCGACCGGGGACCACTTCGCCGTCTACTTCCACGTCCTCTTCGCGCTGCTCGGGATCATGACGATCCTGATCACGCACCCCTACCTGGCGAAGCGGAAGCTCCTCCAGCCGGAGTTCTACATCCTCCTGCTGGCCGCCACCGACGGGATGATGGTGATGGGCGCCGCGACCTCGCTGGTCTCCACCTTCCTCGGCCTCGAGCTCCTCTCGATCTCCCTCTACGTGATGGCCGGCTACGCGAGGCGCGACACCCGCTCCCAGGAGGCGGGCGTCAAGTACCTGCTGATCGGCGGGTTCGCGAGCGCCTTCGTCCTCTACGGGATGGCGCTCGTCTATGGGGCGACCGGCAGCACCGTGCTCGCCAGGATCGCGGCGGCGTCCGGCAGCGACAGCGGCAACAACCTGCTCATCCTGGGCGTCCTCCTGATGGGCATCGGCTTCGCCTTCAAGGTCTCTGCCGCACCCTTCCAGATGTGGACGCCCGACGTCTACGAGGGCTCGCCGATCCCGGTCACGGCCTTCATGTCGGTCGGGACCAAGGCCGCCGCCTTCGCGATGATCATCCGCGTCTTCCAGCAAGGACTGCCCGGACTGAGCCAGGACTGGGGCGCCTTCCTGGCCTTCGTGGCGGTCGCCAGCATGGTCATCGGCAACCTGGCGGCGATCGTGCAGCAGAGCCTGAAGCGGCTGCTCGCCTACTCCGGCATCGCCCAGGCCGGCTACATCCTGGTGGGGGTGCTCGGCAGCAACGGCGCCGGGCAGGCGGCAGTCCTCTTCTACCTCTTCGCCTACCTGTTCATGAACTTCGGAGCCTTCGCCATCCTGATCCTGATGGCCGGCCCGCTGGGCGACCGCGACCGCTTCGAGGACCTCGACGGGCTCGGCTACCGCCACCCGGTCCTGGCGGGAATCATGACCCTCTTCATGTTCTCCCTCGCCGGCTTCCCGCCGACGGTCGGCTTCATCGGAAAGTTCTTCCTCTTCTCGGCCGCCGTCGCCAACGGCTACACCTGGCTGGTGGTCGTCGCGGTGCTGATGAGCGTGGTCTCGGTCTACTACTACTTCCGGGTCGTCGTCCATATGTGGACCCGCCCGGCGGTCGAGGGCACCCGCTTCCACGTCCCCGCGGGCGCGATCCTGGTGATCGGCGCAGCGGGGATCATGGCGATCCTGCTCGGGATCCTGCCCTCGGTCCTGTTCGGGTTCGCCCAGCTCGGCGCGGCGCCGGTCTCAGCGGCCGGGCACTAAGTTGAAGTTCCCGCCTTCCTCTGCGACTTAGTTCGGCGTCGGGCTCCGGAAAGACCTGATCGGCCTAACTTGCTCGTTCCGGGGTCGGGCTGGCGGGTCAGGAGGTCACGTCATTGAAGTGGGGAGGGCGAGGCTTTAGCGTCGAAAAGCGACGTCTGACGGCCCCCACGCTCCGATCCGCCGGCCGTCGAGCTGCCGCAAGCGGCGACCAGCAACAGGAGAGCGAGGAAAGCGGCTGCGAGGCGCACGTCGCGGAAGCATAATCCGCCGTTTTTGGCGGGCACTAGATAGTGGAGCGGGACTGGCCCCCGTCGACGGTGATGCAGGCGCCGTTCACCAGGCTCGCCTGCTCGCCGCAGAGAAAGGCGACGACCGCCGCCACCTCCTCCGGCCGGCCGAACCGCCTGAGGGGAAGCTCCCTTTCCACGAACTCGGCGATGGCCGCCGGGTCGGCTTTCTGGCGGCGGTCCCAGGAGCCGCCCTCGAAGAGGATCGAGCCGGGCGCCACCGAGTTCACCAGCACCCCGCTCGAGCCCACCTCCCGCGCCAGGGAGGCCGCGAAGCTGATCTCGGCCGCCTTCGCCGCGTTGTAGGCTGGCGCACCGCCGGTCTCCCGGCCGTAGATGGAAGCGATGACCAGGATCCGGCCCCAGCCGCGGTCCGCCATCTCGGGCAGGGCGAGCTTGCTCAGCCGAACCGCGGCGAAGAGGTTCAGGGTCAACGCCGTCTCCAGCTCCGACACCCCGGTGTCCCGCCAGCTGCTGCCGGCACGGCCGCCCAGGTTGTTGACCAGGATGTCGACTCGCCCGAGTGCCGCGCGGGCCTCGGCGAAGGCACGCGCGCAGCCCTCCTCGGTGGCCAGGTCCGCGGTGATGGCGTTGACTCCAAGCTCGCGCTCGGTCGCCTCCAGGCCCTGTACGCCGCGTGCGACGACGGCCACCCTTACCCCATCCGCCACCAGCGACCGGGCGATCGCGTGCCCGATGCCCCGGGTGCCGCCGGTAACCAGCGCGGTCCGCCCCTCCAGGCCAAGGTCCATGCGATCGCCAATCGTAGACTTGAGCTACTTGTCACAGATCCCGCCCGGCCTCGCGGGCGTCCTCCACGAGGGACCGCCGGTCAAGCCCCGTCCTGCCGCGACCGTGCTCCTGGTTCGGGGCACCGAGCCGTGGGAGGTCCTGATGCTGCGTCGCCCCGGCGGCGCCGACTTCGCGCCCGGCGCCCACGTCTTCCCCGGCGGGAGCGTCCATGCCGAGGACCGCCTCCTCGGCGACCAGCTTCGCGGGGCGGCGGTGCGCGAGCTGTTCGAAGAGCTCGGCATCCTCCTCGCCCGGGGTCCTCGTGGCTTCGCGACCGAGGTCGACGCGGAGCGCATACGCCTGCGCCTGACGCACGGGGTCAGCTTTCCAACCGCGCTCAAGGAGAACCACCTCGCGGCGGCTCTCGACGAGCTCTCCTACTTCTCCCGCTGGGTCACCCCCGAGCAGCTCCGGCGCCGGTTCGACACCCGCTTCTACCTGGCCCGCCTGCCGGCGGGACAGGACGTCCATCCGCAGCCGGGCGAGGTGGAGGCCTGGTCCTGGGTCACCGCCGCGGACGCCCTCGCGGACCCCGACTTCACGATGGTCTTCGCGACCCGGCGGGTGCTCGAGATGGTCGCCGTCGACGCGACCGCGGACTCTCTCCTCGGCCGCTACCGATCCCGCCGCCGGGTGGCCGTCACACGCCCCGTGGTGCGGGTCACCGACGGTCGCTTCGAGGTCGTCACCGAGACACTGCCAGGGATTCCCCGAGCTCGCGGGCGACGGCGACGATGAGGTCTACGTCGGGTTCGGTCGTCCGCCAGTTCGAGATCGCGGGCCGGAAGGCCACCTTTCCCGCGTAGACGGTCGTCCCGTAGAACACCCGGCCGTCCGCCAGGATGGCCGCGCCGAGCCGGCGGTTGAGCTCGTCGAGGTCCGCCTCGGCGACGTCAAGCGGCCGGTAGCGAAAGCACACCACGTTGAGCTTCACGGGCGCCAGCAGCTCGAAGTCGGGCGCCGCCTCGACCGCGGCGCCGACCCGCCGGGCGAGCCCGATGTGCCGGTCGACCATCTCCCGGTAGCCGTCGCGGCCGTATGCCTTGAGGGTCGCCCAGACGGCCAGCGCCCGCGCCCGGCGGGAGGCCTCGGGACCGAAGTCGGCGAAGCTGGGCCGCTCGTCAGTGCCGACCGGCAGGTAGGGGCCGGCGATCTGGAACGCGCCGTGCATCAGCTCCGGGTCCCTCACGAACGCGAAGCCGCAGTCGTAGGGGACGTTGAGCCACTTGTGGCCGTCGGCGATGACGGAGTCGGCGCCCTCCACCCCACGGGCGAGCTCGGCCGCCTGGGTCGAGGCGCGGGCGAAGAGGCCGAAGGCGCCGTCAACATGCACCCAGGCGTGGTTGGCATGGCCGAGCTCGACCATCTCCTCGATCGGGTCGAAGTCGCCCGTGTTCACCTCGCCCGCGTTGGCGATGAGGATCGCGGGCGCGCCCGCGAGCTCAGCCAGCGCAGCCGAGAGAGCGGCGCGGTCGAGCCGGCCGGCAGGGTCGGCCGCGAAGCGCCTGATCCGCGCCCGGCCGATCCCGAGCATGGCAAGCGCTTTGACAGCGCTGCCGTGAAGGTAGCCGCTGGTCAGCACCGGCACCGGCGGCAGGCCCGCGAACCCCTGCTCGTCGAGGTCGACCCCGTGCTCGGAGGCCCACCAGCGGCGGGCGGCGGCGAGACCGGTGAAGTTGGCCATCGTCGCGCCGGTGGTGAGGACTCCGCCCCAGCTCGCGGGCAGCCCGAAGAGCTCCTTCAGCCAGCCGACCGCCACCTTCTCGAGTCGCGAGCCGAGCGGCGAGCTGACCCAGCTGAAGGAGTTCTGGTCGAGCGCCGAAGCAAGCCAGTCGGCGCCCAGCGCGGCGGGCGTCGAGCCACCGGTCACGAAATGGAAGAAGCGCGGCCCGGCCGAGCGGGTCGCGGCCGCGATCCCCTCCTCGGCCAGCAGCGCGATCGCCTCCGCCGACCCTCCCCCGTGCTCGGGCAGCCCGCCGCCGAAGGCTGCCGCCGCCGCCTCGACGCGGCCGCTCTGGACCCGCTCCCCGTCGATCCCGGCCAGGTAGCGGGTGGCCGCCTCGGCCACGCCGGCAAGCAGGGCGGGCAGTCGATCGCGGTCGAGGAGAGGGTCGCTCACCGCCAGCGGTCGCGGAAACTGGCGTAGACCTCGGTCTCGACCCCGCCCTGGTGGAGGACGTCGAGGCCGGCGGGGTCGCGGTAGGCGCTCCGGTAGTAGACCTTGGTTACGTTTGAGTTGATCGTCATCTTCGCGCACATCACGCAGGGCGAGAGGGTGACGAACATGACCTTGCCATGCTCCTGGGCGCCGGCCTTGATGAGGGCGTTCTGCTCCGAGTGGATGCAGCCGCAGCGGCCCGGCTCGGTGCCGTCACAGGAGTTGGGCAGGCCCCGGGCGTTGCCGTTGTAGCCGACCCCCAGCACCTGGGTGAGGTCGGGGTTGGTGATCACCGTGCCGACCTGGTTGCGGGCGCAGGTGGAGCGCTTGGCGAGCTCCTCGGCCATCCGCATGAAGACCTCCTCGAGCGGGATCCTTCCGACGTCCGCGATTTCCAAGTTTTGCCCAGACTTTACCCGTTCTTCCAACCTTCTTCCCCACCTCGCGGTATATTTGTCCACAGACTTGTCCACCAACATATGGTGCCTCGCAACCGATCTAGACCAAACATATTGTGCTCAGAGCCTTGACAAGCCGAAAGCGTCCCGGTAAACTCAGGGGTAGGTCGAGGCCCTGGGGCATATGTGGCGGGCATGCTCTGGGGCCTCTTCCATCTCTGCCGCAACCCGATCGTACGGAGACCCGGCGCCGAGGAAGCTTGAGGCATGGCGTCGACCAAAGGAGTGTCGTAGTAAATGGCCAAGAATGTAGCCGACGTCGCAGCTGAAACCGGTCGCAGGACCTCCCCGCCGCGGGGCTCGAAGGGGCTCCGCTTCAACCGCTACTTCACGCCTCCGGGAAGCCACGCCCACGACCTTGTCGAGTGGGAGCGGCGGACCGCCGCCATCATCGGCGAGAAGGGCAAGGTCATCTTCGAGCAGAAGGACGTCGAGGTCCCCCGCTCCTGGTCTCAGCTCGCGATCAACATCGTGGCCCAGAAGTACTTCCGCGGCCAGCAGGGAACCGCCGACCGCGAGACCAGCGTCCGCCAGATGGTCGACCGGGTGGTCGGCGCGCTCGGCGGCTGGGGCCGCGAGGGCGGCTACTTTGCCACCGAGGAGGACGCGGTCACCTGGGAGGAGGAGCTCCGCTGGCTGCTCGTCACCCAGCACGCCTCCTTCAACAGCCCGGTCTGGTTCAACCTCGGCGTGCCGACCCGGGCCCAGCAGGGCAGCGCCTGCTTCATCAACTCGGTCCAGGACTCGATGGAGTCGATCCTCGACCTCGCCAAGACCGAGGGGATGCTCTTCAAGTTCGGCTCCGGCACCGGCACCAACCTCTCCGTGCTGCGCTCCAAGCGCGAGCAGCTGTCGGGCGGCGGCACCGCCTCCGGGCCGGTCTCCTTCATGCGCGGCTACGACTCCTTCGCCGGCTCGATCAAGTCGGGCGGGACGACGCGGCGGGCAGCCAAGATGGTCATCCTCAACGCCGACCACCCCGATATCGTCGACTTCATCACCTGCAAGGCCGACGAGGAGCGCAAGGCGTGGGCGCTCATCGACGCCGGCTACGACGCCGGCTTCAACATCATCGGCGGCGCCTACGACTCGGTCCAGTTCCAGAACGCCAACCACTCGGTCCGGGCGACGGACGGGTTCATGCAGGCGGTCATCGACGACGGCGAATGGACCACCAGGGCGGTCACCGACGGCCGGGTCATGGACACCTACCGGGCTCGCGACCTGATGCGCCAGATCTCCGATTCGGCCTGGATCTGCGGCGACCCGGGCATCCAGTTCGACACCATCATCCAGGACTGGAACTGCGTCCCCAACACCGGCCGGATCAACGCCACCAACCCCTGCAGCGAGTTCGTCTTCCTCGACGACACCGCCTGCAACCTGCTCAGCCTGAACCTGCTGAAGTTCCAGGACGAGAAGGGGACGTTCAACGTCGAGCGCTACCGCAAGGCGATCGACGTCTGTTTCACCGGCCAGGAGATCATCGTCTCCAGCGCCTCCTACCCCACCCCCGCGATCGGCAAGAACTCGGAGGCGCTGCGGCCGCTCGGCCTCGGCTACGCCAACCTGGGCGCGCTGCTGATGTCGATGGGCCTCGCCTACGACTCGGACGACGGCCGCCGCTTCGCGGGCGCCCTCACCGGCATCCTGACCGGCGAGGCCTATGCCCAGTCGGCGCGGATGGCCGAGGTGAAGGGCTCCTTCAGCGAGTTCCCCAAGAACCGTGAGCCGATGCTCCGGGTCATGAACAAGCACCGCGCGGTGGCCTACGAGCTGCCGCTGACCGGCGAGGCGGGCCCGCTCGTCCGCGCCGCCCGCGAGACGTGGGACGAGGCGGTCGCCCTGGGTGAGGCCCACGGCTACCGGAACGCCCAGGCCACCGTGCTCGCGCCGACCGGGACGATCGGTCTGATGATGGACTGCGACACCACCGGCATCGAGCCCGACCTGGCGCTCGTCAAGTACAAGAAGCTGGTCGGTGGCGGCCTCCTCAAGATCGTCAACGGGACCGTGCCGGCGGCGCTCCGCAAGCTCGGCTACGCCGAGGAGCAGGTCAAGGAGATCGTCGACTACATCGACGAGAACGAGACCATCGAGGGCGCGCCGGGCCTTGCCGACGACCACCTGAAGGTCTTCGACTGCGCCTTCAAGCCGATCAAGGGCGCCCGCTCGATCGCCCCCCTGGGCCACGTCCGGATGATGGCCGCCGTGCAGCCCTTCATCAGCGGGTCTCAGTCGAAGACCGTCAACCTCCCCACCGAGGCCACGGTCGAGGAGATCGAGAACGTCTACCTCGAGTCCTGGAAGCTGGGGCTCAAGTGCATCGCCATCTACCGCGACGGCTGCAAGCGCTCGCAGCCGCTCTCCAGCTCCTCCGACGCCAAGAAGGAGGAGAAGGCGGCCTCCGACGCGCTGGCGGCGCTCGCCTCGGTCGCACCCCCCGGGGCCGTCCGCAAGCGGCTGCCCGATGAGCGGCGGTCGATCACCCACAAGTTCGACATCCAGGGCCACGAGGGCTACATCACAGTCGGCCTCTACGACGACGGCCAGCCGGGCGAGATCTTCCTCACCATGGCCAAGGAGGGCTCGACCATCTCGGGCCTGATGGACG
This sequence comes from Candidatus Dormiibacterota bacterium, assembly GCA_036570145.1. GTDB lineage: Bacteria > Chloroflexota > Dormibacteria > Dormibacterales > Dormibacteraceae > UBA6019. The sequence continues at coordinate 4,647 of DATCPJ010000065.1, read as the reverse complement.
CTTTCGCCACCCAGACCTCGCTGGCGCTCCAGTACGGGGTGCCGCTGCGGGCGATGGTCAACAAGTTCAGCCACATGCGGTTCGAGCCCTCCGGGTTCACCAAGAACCAGGAGATCCCGATCGCCAAGTCCCTCGTCGACTACATCTTCCGCTGGCTCGCCTCGAAGTTCCTCGACCTCGACGAGCAGGAGGCGGTCGGCATCATCAAGCGCGAGGTCGCGCCGCCACCCTCCCCCGCCGCCACCGAGGCGGCCGCACCCTCCGCACCGGCGGCCCCGCCCGCGGCGGGCAAAGGCACGGGCAAGGCGGAGCCGATCTCCGCCGCGATCCGGCAGCCGGAGGAGATCAAGCTGGTCGTCAAGAACCCGATCTCCGACGGTAACCAGCGCCTCACCTTCGTCGTCGATCGCGACGCCCCGGCCTGCCCGGACTGTGGCGCGATCACCGTCCGCTCGGGCGCTTGCTACAAGTGCATGAACTGCGGAGCGACCACCGGCTGCAGCTGAGCTGAAACGAGGCGAATCGGGAGCCGGTCCGGCGGCCGGCTCCCGCCCGGCAAGACACCCGTCCCCGGCCATCAAAAAGCGGAGGAAGTTGCGGTGATCGTCACATCGGAAGACTCCCCGACCATGAGGACCCAGGACATCAGGGACTCTCCCCTGCGCAGCGCGCTGGACGGCCACTGCTGGTACCCGGCGGCACAGCGCTGCGGATGTGGTCTCAACCTGCGCAGCGCCCTGCTCTGGACCGACCACATCGCCAACCTCGCGGCCGTCCAGGCAGCCGCCGCCGGCTGAAAGACGGCCGGAATGCCGGCCGCGCGCCTACTGTCTCAGCACTCAATGGAACTGCGCGTTTCAGACCTCGAGACCGAGCGCCTGGGCGTTCGGGTGGGCCGCGCCGAGGGCGTGACCGCCGGCGACGTCCCCCTGCTGCTGGAATGGGCTCACACGCAGGCGCTCGAGTTCCTCATCGCACGGACGGATGCGGCTGATGCGGAGGCGGCGCTGGCGCTGCTGGCGAGCTCGGCGCGGTGCGTTTCGACCGAGATCCATTACCGCGGCGGGCTGGAGCCAAGGCCGGTCGCCTCGACCTGCCAGATAGCACCGGTTGAGAAGAGCGAGAGAGAGCAGGTGATCGCGCTCGCCAGCGCGGCGTTCGCGGCCTATCCCTCCCACTACCGGATGGCCACACGCCTGGATCAGCGAAAGGTCGAGGCCATCTACAGCGATTGGGCCGCAAGGTGCCTCGACGAGAAGGCGGCGGAGCTGACCCTGGTTGCGCGAAGCGGCGGCAAGATCCTGGGCTTCAGTTCGTTTACTCGAACGGGGAGAGATGGAGCTCAGCTGGTGCTGGGTGCCGTGGATCCGGCCGCTCGCGGTCAGCGCCTCTATTCCCAGCTGACGATCGCAGGAATGACATGGGCAAAAGAGAAAGGGCGGAGGTGGATCCTGGCGATCACGCAGGCGGGCAACATCCCGGCGCAGCGCTCATGGGTGGCGGTGGGATTGAGTCCCGCATCGGCGACCAGCACCTTTCACCTCTGGCCCGCATAGCGGCGGTTCGTACTCGGCCCAACAGCGCCCTAAACCCCTTGGGTCTCCAAAATGACGGCGATTCACTCCAAGTTGACAAGCGTCATGCTTAACACGAAGGAGAGATCAATGAGTCGGTTCACAACCGCCACCGCCCGCGCCGGCCTGGGCCTCGTCGCCGCCGCGCTGATGGGCCTGCTGGCGATCGGGCCACAGCTGCCCCCGCAAGCTCACTCTGCCTACCCACTGGTTCCCGTGATCGTCTCCACAGCCGATGGCGCCGCAGGGCAGACCGCAGCACACGCGGTGGTCCGCTCCGGTGGATCGGTGAGCCGCCAGCTCGGCCTGATCCAGGGCTTCGCCGGCATGGTTCCCGGCTGGGCGCTCCTGCCCCTGGTCCAGCTTCCAGGTGTCCTCTCGGTCACCCCGAACGCCTCCATGCACCTGCTTTCCTCGACCTACTCGCCCACCACCGACGTCGCGTCGCTGTACAACACCGCCGGGATCACCGAGGCCCGCTACATGTGGTCCAAGGGCTTCACCGGCAAGGGTGTCGACATCGCCCTCATCGACTCCGGGATCGCACCGGTGGAAGGCCTGAAGACCTCCGGGAAGGTCGTCAACGGCCCTGACATCTCCTTCGATTCACAGTTCGCCAACCTCGCCTACCTCGACGGCTACGGGCACGGCACCCACATGGCGGGCATCATCGCCGGCCGGGACGGCACGGCCGAGGCCGGCAGCTACGCGACCGACACGACGAGCTTCCTCGGAATCGCCCCGGACGCCCGCCTGGTCTCCGTCAAGGTGGCCGACCAGACCGGCGCCAGCGACGTCTCGCAGGTTATCGCCGGCATCGACTGGGTCGTCCAGCACCGGCACGACAACGGCCTCAACGTCCGCCTTATCAACCTCTCCTTCGGCACCGACAGCAGGCAGAGCTACATCAACGACCCGCTCGCGTTCGCGGCGGAGCAGGCCTGGAGGGCGGGCATCACGGTGGTCGTCTCGGCCGGCAACGACGGCCAGGCGGCGACCGGTCTCGCCGATCCGGCCTACGACCCGCTCCTTCTCGCGGTCGGCGCGGTGGACACCAACAACTCGCTCCTCCGCTCAGCTCACACCGTCGCCGCTTTCTCGGACTACGGTTCCGCGAACCGAGGTCCTGACGTTGTGGCGCCCGGGGTCCACATCGCGAGCCTGCTCGTGCCGGGCTCCTATATCGACCACCGCTATGGCGCGGCCGGCATGGTCGGCGACCGCTTCCTGCGCGGCAGCGGAACTTCTCAGGCGGCGGCGGTCACCACCGGGGCGGCAGCCCTCCTCCTGCAGGAGAATCCCAGCGCAACGCCGGATCAGCTCAAGAAGCTCCTGACCTCGTCCGCCCAGGAGCTCGGCAACGCCTCCATCGCGAGCCAGGGCCGCGGCGAGATCAACCTCAGGGTCGGCTTCCACATCGCGCTCAGCCACGCTGCCCAGCGTTTCGCCCCGAGCATCGGTACCGGCTCCCTCGAGCTGGCGCGCGGGACCCATCACCTCACCGCGGCAGGCGTGACGCTGACCGGTGAGCAGGATATCTTCGGTGCGGCCTTCGACACGACGGCGATGGCGCTCGCCGAGCTGACCCGCAGCGCCTGGACGGGTGGCGTCTTCAATGGCAACTCGTGGACCGGGAACTCGTGGACCGGCAACTCCTGGACCGGCAACTCCTGGAGCGGCAACTCCTGGAGCGGCAACTCCTGGAGCGGCAACTCTTGGAGCGGCAACTCTTGGAGCGGCAACTCCTGGAGTGGCAACTCATGGAGCGGCAACTCGTGGACCGGTAACTCGTGGACTGGCAACTCCTGGAGCGGAAACTCCTGGAGCGGAAACTCCTGGACAAGTGCCGATTGGAGTTGACCCCGTAACGTCGAGGATCGGAGTCCTTGCGGCCGTGGCGCGCCTGCTGAGAGCGGGCGCGCTCGGTCGTTTAAACGAGACTGCGGTCCGGGTGTGGCTGTTCGCCCTTGTCCTCGATGCGGGCGCCCTAGCGCTCTTCCTTGGGCCGCTCCAACACCTGCCCCGATTCGCGGGCCACGGCGAGATCAGCTGGCTGTTGCTGGCCGGCTTCTTCCTGGTCGGCGAGCTGCTCGCCGTGCACCTCGAGGTGAGGGGCAGCGCCCACACCTACTCGCTGAGCGAGATCCCGACGGTGTTCGCGCTCTTCTTCGCGAGCCCCTCGGAGGTCGTCATCTGCCGCGTCATCGGCTCGGCTGTGGCGCTCGTCCTCGTGCGCCGCAACAGTCCGGTGAAGCTCGCCTTCAACCTCGGCCTGTTCGCCTTCGAGACGTCGATCGCGGTCTGGTTCTTCCACACCATCGTCACCGGTTCGCAACCCGTCGGCCCGGCGGGCTGGTCGGCGGCCCTCTTCGCGATGCTCGCCAGCAGCGTCGTGGCGGTGATCGTCATCAACATGGTGATCGCCCTCCACCAGGGCCGGGAGACCTTCCTCCAGCTCGGCGAGGCGCTCAGCCTCGGCGTCACGGTGACCGCCGTCAACAGCTGTCTCGCGCTTCTTTTCGTGACCGTCATCTGGCACCAACCGCAATCCGCCTGGCTGATCCTGGTGCCCGTCGCGGCCCTCTACTTCGCCTACCGCTCCGCCCAAAGCGAGCGGCGCAAGCGGAAGAGCATCACCCACCTCTTCAACCTCGGCCGCGAGCTGCAGGGCTCGGTCCAGACCGACACCGTCATCCGGACGCTGACGAACCACGCAGTCGACATGTTCAATGCCGATTGGGTCGAGGTCCTGGTCGCTCCGGAGGTTGCCGGCGGCGCCTGGCGGCGCGCAGCGCAATCGGGCGCCGAGCAGTCCGAGAAGCTGGACGGGCTGAATCCCGAGCCGGTTGTCGAGGACTGGTTCCGGCAGATCATGGCCTCCACCGGCGGAACGCCCAACCGGTACGAGGCGAGGGATACCCCCTACCTCGCCTCGCGCGACCAGCGCCAGGTCATGGTGACCAACCTGCGTGGCGAGACGAGCAGTCTCGGGCTGCTGCTGATCGGCCGCGGCAAGCTTGGCGTCCGCGGGTTTGACTCGGAGGAGAAGCGGCTGCTGGAGACGCTCGGCGGC
>DATCPJ010000064.1:0-15198 GCA_036570145.1 Candidatus Dormiibacterota bacterium | reverse complement strand
GATAAGAGTGAGTTTGGGGTCCCCGCGAAATCGAAGATTTCGTGGGGTTCAAGCGGCCTTCAGCTCGAGCCGGTAGCCGACGCCCCAGACGGTGTCGATCGAGGGGTCGCTGACCCCCGCGGCGGAGAGCTTCTCGCGGACCTGCTGGACGTGGACGTCGACGGTCCGCGTGTAGCCCGGGAAGTCGTAGCCCCAGACGAGGTCGAGCAGCTCGGTGCGCTGGTAGACGCGCCCCGGATGGCGGGCGAGAAGGGCCAGCAGGTCGAACTCCTTGGGCCGGAGCTGGATGCGGCTCTCGCCGTGGCGCACCTCATGCCGGCTGAGGTCGATCTCCAGCCGCCCCGCCCGGATCACCTCCGTCTGATCGGGCTCCTGGCGCGTCCGCCGGAGCAGCGCTTTGGCGCGCGCGACCAGCTCCTGGGGGTGGAAGGGCTTGGTCAGGTAGTCGTCGGCGCCGAGTTCGAGGCCGACAACCTTGTCGGTGATCTCGTCGCGCGCCGAGAGGATGATGATCGGTACCTGGCTCTGCTTGCGGATCTCGCGGCAGATCGTGAGGCCGTCGACGCCCGGCAGCATGATGTCGAGGACCACGAGGTCGGGCCTGACCTGCGCAAAGCGGGTGACCGCCTGGGCGCCGTCGGCGACCGACTCGACCTGGTAGCCCTCCCGGCTGAGGTAGATCCGGGCGAGCTCGAGGATGTGCTCCTCATCGTCGACGACGAGGACCTTCTCGCTGCTCATAGGACCAAGACATCACCTGGACGTGAACTCGACGTGAACTGAATGCGATGTAAATGTAAACGCGGTCCTCCTACGCCGGATGCCCCAGCCGCGGCTCGCTCCCCGCGCGGAGGCGCTTCAGGTTGTCGCGGTGGCTGACCCAGAGCAGCGCGCCGAGCGCGAGGGCCAGCAGCGAGCGGGGTAGGTTCTCGGTCAGCAGGTAGACGAACACCGGAAGCGCGACAGCGGCGACCAGCGAGCCCGTGGAGACGATCCGGGTTCGCCAGCCGGTGACGGCGCCGATGATCGCCGCGGGCAGCAGCGCCAACGGCCAGAGAACCAGTGATGCGCCGGCCGTGGTGGCCACGCCCCTGCCCCCCTGCGCGAGCAGGAAGATCGAGTAGACCTGGCCGAGGACCGTCGCCAGCACGACCGCCGCCAGGCCCCAATCCCCCGTCGCGTAGCGCAAACCGAGGTAGGCCATCGCCGCTCCCTTCAGGGCGTCGATGACGGCGACCGCGATCGAGGCGGGCAGGCCCAGGGCACGGTAGGTGTTGGTCGCGCCCACCCGACCGCTGCCCACCAGGCGGGGATCGACGCCGGCGAGCTTGCCGAAGACGAGGCCGGTCGGAACTGCCCCGACCAGGTAGCCGGCGACCGCGAGCAGGACGGTCGCCGTCATTCGGAGGTAAATGTAGACGCGCCCTTCTGGACGCGTGGCGAAGGTTCGAACCCTTACGCGGCGCCCACCCTCTTCAGTTGTTAAGAAGTCACTTGACAGCGCCCGGCAGAGCGCCATAATCAGTGTTAGGGCAGGCGCTCTGAATGCGCCGATTTTTTGGCTTTCGGGGAGGGCACGATGGCTGGATTCTCCGTTGCATCCCATTCACGCCGACGGACTGCTGCTGCCTGGCGGCGACTCTCGATCGCCGGCGGCGTTGCCTTGACCTTGGCCGGCTCCAATCTGGTGGCCGGCGCACAGGTGGCGTTCGCCGCCACCGGTTCGGTCCTGGCCGACTTCATCCCCGGTGGAACCACTGGCAACGGGCGCGGCATCGCCTTTGACGGCACCAACCTCGACTACACGCTGGAGGGCGATTCCCACATCTACACGGTGTCGACCAGCGGCACGGCGCTCGGCTCGATCGCCATCGCTGGCGGCGTGGCGAAGGGCGGCCCGCTCGCCTGGGACGGCAGCGCCTTCTGGACGGCCGATTACGCGGTCACCTCGAAGCTCTGGCGGGTCCAGGCGGGGAGCGGCGCCATTCTCTCCTCCTGTGACTTCGTCGCGGCCAACCCGGGCAACCCGGCCGTGACCTCGGGGACGAAGAGCATCGGCTATTTCCCCGACGGCCTCGACTTCAACGCAGGCTTCCTCTGGCTGAGCGGCGAGGGCGCCTTGAACGCGGGCAACTGGGTGGCTGAGCTCGATACGAACTGCGTCATCGTCAACTCCTTCATCGGTCCCGCCCACGGCACCGACGGTGTGGCGGGGATCGCGGTCTCGCCCGACCCCTTCAACGGCGACACCCTCTGGCTTTCGACGAATGTCACCCAGCGGATCTTCCAGACCAGCACCTCGGGCGTGCCGACCGTTGTCGACTTCGCGGCCGTGCACGAGCCCGAGGACCTGGCCTTCGACACCGTCACCTTCGCGCCCAAATGCGCGGTCTGGACCAACGAGTCCACCTTCGCGCAGAACCACCTGACCGCGTACGAGGTGCCCTGCCCCGAGAAGGCGATCGTCGCCAGGGGGACCACGATCAACTCGGTCGAGGGCTCCGTGTTCACCGGCCCGGTCGCCACCTTCACGGATCCCGACCCCAACGCGGTGGCCGCCGAGTACTCGGCCGTCATCGACTGGGGCGACGGCACCACGTCGGCCGGCATCGTCAGCGGACCCACCGGCGGGCCCTTCACGGTGAGCGGGACTCACACCTACGCCGATGAGGGCAGCTACACCATCCAGGTGACGATCACCGACGCTGACACCCCCACCAACACGGCAATCGCCACCTCGACGGCCATGGTCGCCGACGCGGCCCTCACCGCCGGCACGCTCACGCTGGCCGGTGGGACGGAGGGGGTGAGCCCGACCTCGGCGACGTTCACGTTCACGGATGCGAACGTGGGCTCGACCACGGCCGACTTCACGGCCACGATCGACTGGGGTGACGGAACCAGCTCTGCCGGCACGGTGACCGGCGCTGCCGGCAGCTACTCGGTCAGCGGGAGCCACACCTACGCGGAAGAGGGGTCGTACAAGGTCACCGTGACGGTCGTCGACGACGGCGGCAGCACGACCAGCGGGAGCAACAACGCGACCCCGGGAGACGCCGCCATCGCGGCGGTCTGCGCAACGCCGGCGGTTTCCGGCCAGACCTTCAGCGGGCCGGTCACAAGCGTGACCGACGCCAACCCGAACGCGACCGCTTCGGACTTCACCGCAACGATCAGCTGGGGTGACGGCTCCAGCTCGGCCGGAACCGTCAGCGGTCCCACCGGCGGTCCGTTCACGGTCAGCGGGACGCACGTCTACGCGGCGCCGGGACCCTACACGATCACGGTTACCGTGACCGACGACGGCGGATCCACCGCGAGCTCGTCATGCCCGGTCCTGGTCTTCGGCACCTCGATGGGCGGCAACTTCGTGATCGGAGACCAGGACTCGACCGTGGGCACCCCGGTCACCTTCTGGGGCGCCCAGTGGGCCAAGATCAACGGTTTGAGCGGCGGTCCCGCGCCGCGCAGCTTCAAGGGCTTCGAGGATTCGCCAGGCAGCGTGGCGGCCTGCGGAATCAACTGGACCACGGACCCGGGCAACAGCACGCCGCCGCCGGACGGCCCGCTGCCGTCCTTCATGGCGGTGATCGTCTCGAGCTCGGTGTCGATGTCGGGCTCCACCATCTCCGGCGACACGATGCACGTCGTGGTGGTGCGGACCAACCCTGGCTACGATTCCAACCCGGGCCACCGCGGAACCGGCACCGTCGTCGCGAGCGTCTGCTGAGCCTTTCCCCCACAGGGCCCCGCCAGGTGGCGGGGCCCTGTCTCTCGACCCGCCCGGCTGTCGTGATCACTTCTTCTCCTGCCGGAGGACGATCCGCAGGGGATTGCCCTGGAACCCGAAGCGCTCCCGGAGCTTGTTCTCGAGGTAGCGCCGGTAGGAGAAGTGGAGCAGGCCGACATCGTTGACGAAAAGCACGATGGTGGGAGTGTCCGACTGGGCCTGGGTCGCAAAATTCAGCTGGAGGCGCTTGCCCTTGAAGCTGGGAGGCGGCCGCTCGGTCATCGCCCCGCGGAGCACCTTGTTGAGCTCGTTGGTCGGGATCCGGGTCCGCCGCCGCCCCACCACCTCGAGCGCGGCAGGCAGCACCTTGCGGACCCCTGCACCGGTCTTGGCGGAGATCAGCACGAGCGGAGCGTGGGGCAAGAACTTGAAGGCCTTGGCGATCCGGTTCTTCCAGGCGGCGGCCGTCTTCTCCTCGCCCTCGACGAGGTCCACCTTGTTGATGACGAAGACGAGGCCCTTCCCCGCCTCCACCGCGTAGCTCGCGACGTGCTGGTCCTGGGTGAGGATGCCGGTGGGCGCCTCCATCACGAGCAGGACGGCGTCGGCCCGCTCCATCGCCTTGATCCCGCGCAGCAGGCTGAAGCGCTCGAGCCGGTCGCGGGCCGCGGCGCGGCGCCGGATGCCGGCGGTGTCGATGAGCACCACGGGCAGGCCGTCGAAGCTGAGCACAGTGTCGATCGGGTCGCGGGTGGTACCCGGCAGGTCGCTCACGAGGGCGCGCTCGTCGCCCAGCAGAGCGTTCAGGAGCGACGACTTGCCGACGTTGGGCCGGCCCATGATGGCGAGCCGCGCCGCCTCCTCCTCGCCTTCCTCGGTTTCGGCCGGGGGAAGGTTGTCGAGCACCCGGTCAAGGAGGTCGTCGACGCCGATACCGTGCTCGGCCGACACCATCAGGACTTCGGCGAAGCCGAGCTCGAGGATCTCGTGCCGGAAATGCTCCTGGCCGTAGGTGTCGGCCTTGTTGGCGGCGACGATCACCGGCCGGCCCGACCGGCGGAGGAGCTGGGCGATGTCCCGGTCGATCGCGGTGAGGCCCTGGCGGACGTCGAGAAGGAAGACGATCGCGTTCGCCTCCTCGATCGCGACCCGGGTCTGCGCCTCGATGTCGGCCTGGGAGAACTCGCGTTCGTCGACGGGCACGGCATCCATCTCGAGGCCGGCGGTGTCGACGACCGTGAACTCGTGACCGCGCCATTCGCAGACGCCGTAAAGGCGGTCGCGGGTCAGGCCCGAGATCGGGTCCACGATCGCCTTCCGCCAGCCCACGAGGCGGTTGAAGAGCGTGGACTTGCCGACATTGGGGCGGCCGACGATGGCTACGATCGAGCGGGGCACACCGCCTATTGTCGTGGGACACAGAGGGGGTAGGCCGCGCGCAGGCTCAGCCGAACACGGCCGACAGGGGGAGACGTCTCCCCCTCGACAAAAGTGGGGCACCGCTGCAGGACCCCCACCGCGCCAATCAGACTAAGCAGTCAGTGCTTGAAGACCGGGTCATTCTCAAGGAGAACCGCGTGTTCGCGGTCTCCAACGCATCCGGCGACATGCCCATCGGCAACGACTACGGGTTCGGGCTCTACCACCTCGACACCCGCTTCCTGTCCGGCTTCCAGCTCACCCTCAACGGCTCCGCGCCGATCCTGCTCAGCAGCAGCGTCGATCGCGCCTACGTGGCGACCTTCCAGCTCGTCAACCCGGCCCTCAAGGTGGATGGTGACGAGGACATCCACCGGCAGACCATCAGCCTCCGCCGCACCCGCTTCCTCCACCGCGGCCTCCACGAGCGGATCGGCGTGCAGAACTGCAACCGCTTCCCGATCGAGGTGAACCTGGAGCTGGACTTCGACGCCGACTTCCGCGACATCTTCGCTGTCCGCGGCTACCACAGCCGCGACCCGATGGGCGTCAAGCACCCGGTCGAGAGCGGCGAGGTCGGGTTTCGCTTCCGCTACGTGGGCAAGGACGGCGTCCGGCGGGCGACCGAGGTCCTCTTCCACTGCCACCACCCCAAGCCCTGGTACGGCGACGGCAAGGCCGTCTTTCCGCTCAAGCTGGCGCCCCACGAGACGTTCGTCCTGCAGGTCGACATACTTCCGCTGCTGAACGACGAACAGCCTCCGCTCAGCTTCGAGTTCGACAGCGCGCTCGCCAGCCTGGAGAAGTCCTACCGGACCTGGAACAAGGCCTGCACCCAGATCAACACCGACAACGAGACGCTCGACAACGGGCTCCTCTGGCGCAGCCGGGAGGACATCCGCATCCTCTGCGACGACTTTCCCAGCGGCCCCTTCCCCACCGCCGGCATCCCCTGGTACGCCGTGCCCTTCGGCCGCGACGGCCTGATCACCTCGATCCAGACGCTGGGGCTGAACCCCGACCTGGCGCGGGGAACCCTGCGCTACCTGGCGCGCTGGCAGGGGAAGAAGATCGACGAGGTCAAGGAGGAGGAGCCGGGCAAGATCTTCCACGAGATCCGTTTTGGCGAGCTGGCCAATCTCATGCTGATCCCCCACACGCCGTACTACGGGTCGGTCGATTCGACACCGCTCTTCCTCTGCCTGCTCGTCGACCTGATCGACTGGACCGGTGACCTGGACCTCCTGACCGAGCTGACGCCGAACGTCCTCGCCGCCCTGAATTGGTGCGACCGCTACGGCGACCTCGACGGCGACGGCTTCGTCGAGTACCAGCAGCACGGCGCCATCGGCGTCCACAACCAGGGCTGGAAGGACTCCTACGACTCCCTCACCCGGACGGACGGCGAGGTCGCCTCCCTGCCCGCGGCGCTGGTGGAGGTCCAGGGTTACGTCTACCGCGCCAAGGCCGGCCTGGCCAGGATCTACCGCAAGCTCGGCCAGCGGGAGGCGGCCGACCGGCTGGACCTCGAGGCCCGTCGCCTCCGCCGCCACTTCAACCAGGCCTTCTGGATACCGGCAGAGCGCTTCTACGCACAGGCCCTCGACGGGGACAAGGAGCAGGTGGCCGCGGTCTCCTCCAACCCCGGTCACGCCCTCTGGTCGGGGATCGTCGACAAGGGCCACGCGGGCGCGACGGTGCGCAAGCTGGTAAGTCCCGAGATGTTCTCCGGCTGGGGTGTCCGGACGCTCTCCTCGGAGGCGATCAGCTACAACCCGATGAGCTACCACAACGGCTCGGTGTGGCCCCACGACAACTCGATCATCGCGGCCGGCATGCGCCGGTATGGCTTCCACGCCGAGGCGGAGCTGGTGGCCCGCTCGGTGATCGAGGCCGGGATGCGGTTCGGCGACAACCGGCTGCCGGAGCTGTTCTGCGGCTTCCATCGGGATCGCCGCTTCAACTCCCAGCCCGGCGAGTACCTGGTCAGCTGCAACCCCCAGGCGTGGGGCTCGGGCGCCATCTTCCACTTCCTGACGGTGATGCTCGGCCTCGAGGTCGACGTGCTCGAGGGACGGCTCCGGATCGACCCGGTGGAGACGCCGCTCTACAGCCGTCTCCATCTCTCCGGGCTGCGGATCGGAGAGGGCAGCGTCGACTTCACCGTCGACCAGCGCCGCGGCGGCGTCCGGGTCGTCATCGACCACTGCCCGGCCGGAATCACGGCGGAGCACCCTTCCTGAGCGCCGCCCGCCTGCCGCGCCTGGCACTCCTCCACTACACCGCAACCCCGGTGCTGGGCGGCGTCGAGGCGATCCTCGAAAGCCACCGGCGCGTCCTTTCGGCGGCGGGCTACCAGGTCCGTGTGGTGGCCGGGCGGGGCGATGCCGAGGTCGTCCCCGAGCTGGACTCACGCCACCCCGAGGTGGAGGCGCTGACGACGCGGCTGGCCGCGGGCGACCCGGCGGAGGAGGAGTTCGGGCGGCTCGCGGCGGTGATCCGTCACAAGCTCGACGCCGTGCTTGCGGGGATCGACCTGGTGATCGCCCACAACGTGATGACGATGCACTTCAACCTGCCCCTCGCGGCCTCCCTGGCCGGGAGACGCATCCTCGCCTGGACCCACGACCTGGCCTGGAGCAACCCGCGCTACCGCGCCTTTCACCGCGACGGCCACCCCTACGACCTGCTCCATGAGCCGGAGCCGGGCGTGCGCTACACCGCGATCTCGGAGCGCGTCCGCTCGCAGCTGGCAGAGACCTACGGGGTGACCGCCGAGGCGGTGCCGAACGGCATCGACCGAGCACGGCTGCTCAGGATCCGACCCTCGACGCTCGCCCTCCTCGAGACGGCCGGCGTTCTCGCGGGAGGCCCGCTGGTCCTGGTGCCGTTCCGCATCACGCGCCGTAAGCGCCTCGAGCTTGCGCTGCGGGCCGCGGCGACGCTGGCGGACCGGCTTCCCGGCCTTCGGGTGGTCGTCTCGGGACCTCTGGGCCCGCACTCGGGCGACAACCGGGCCTACTGGGAGGAGCTGGCGGCACTGCGCCGGGAGCTCGGGGTCGAGCAGCGGGTGATCTTCCTGCGCGAGCTCGGCGATCCCCACCCGGTCGATGACGAGATGGTGGCCGAGCTCTACCAGCTCGCCTCGGCGGTGCTGCTCACGAGCGAATCGGAGGGCTTCGGGCTGCCCGTGCTCGAGGCCGGCCTCGCCCGCGTGCCGGTCGTCTGCAGCGACCTCGACGTATTCCGCGAAGTGGCCGGCGACGCCGCCTGGACCTTTCCTGTCGACGCACCGGTGGAAGTCGTCGCGGACGTGCTGGCGGCAGCCCTCGACACACGTCCGGCGCGACTCCAGGGGCGAGTTGCGGCATATGACTGGAGCCGGGTCCTGCCCCGCATCGAGGAGGAGGTGCGACTTGCCCTCGCCTGAGCGCTACCGGGTCCTGATCCCCGTCCTGACGACCCGGCGCGCGGCGGACCTGCTCCGGATCGGCGCCGCCCTTCTCCGACACGGGTCCGGCAACGGCAGCCTGCTCGGCGTGGTCGAGGTCCCCCACGGCCAGTCGATCTCGCGCGGCGTGACCGTCGCCCGCCGCTACCGAGGCCTCCTCAACCGGATAACCGAGGCCGGCGAGGGGACCAAACCCGGCTTCGGGGTCGAGGTCCGGGTCGCTCACAACCTCGCCCAGGGGATCCGAGAGGCCACCTACGAGTTCGGCGCCGACGTGCTGGTGCTCGAGTGGCCGGGTCTCACGGTCCGGCCTGGCGTGAGCAGCGTCATCGCCAACCTGGTGTCCGATCCGCCGGCCGACCTTGTCCTCGTCCGCCCCGACCCCAGCGGCGTGCCCCCGGAGCTGTCGAGCATCCTGGTACCCGTCCGGGGCGGCCCGAGCGCTCGGCTCGCGCTGCGCATCGCGGACGCGCTCGCCGACGGGGAGAAAGCACCGATCAGCGTTCTCCACGTCTACCGGGCGAACCAGCCGCCGGAGCGGCGGCGGCGCGAGTCGAACCACTTCCGCGACCTGACCGCCGAGCTCCGCGCCACCTCGGTCGACCGGATCGAGATCGACTCCAACCAGCCCGGCGCCGCGATCCTGGCCGAGGCGCAGAACCACCCGCTGACAGTGATCGGCGCCCAGGCCGAGGCGTCCCATTCGCCGCTCATCGTCTCGTCGGCGCTCTCCCGGACGGTGCGCAACCTGCCCGGAACGGTGATCGTCGTCAAGAGCGCCGGGCTCGTCGCCAGGACCGACGTACCGGCCGTCGAGGGTACCTACCTCCCCGCGCTCAGCGAGAAGCAGCTCTCCGCCCGGGTCGACCGCTGGTTCGCCGAAAACACCTTCAGCTCACGGGAGTTCCGCGACCTCGACCGCTTGGTCGAGAGCAAGCGTCGCCAGGGATTGAAGATCAGCCTCGGGCTTCCGACCCTCAACGAGTCGGCCACCATCGGGCAGATCCTCAAGCTCTGCCTCAGCCACCTGGTTGAGCGCTATCCCCTGCTCGACGAGGTGGTCGTCATCGACAGTGGCTCCACTGACGGGACGGTCGAGATCGCCCGCTCCTACGGGGTCGAGGTGCACCAGCACCAGTCGGTCCTGCCCGAGTACGGCGCCTTCCACGGCAAGGGCGAGGCGCTCTGGAAGAGCCTCCACCTGCTCCGCGGGGACATCGTCGCCTGGTGCGACACCGACATCTCCAACTTCCACACCCGCTTCGTGTTCGGGACCCTGGGACCACTCCTCACCGACTCCCGGATCGGCTATGTGAAGGGCTTCTACAAGCGACCTCTCAAATTCGGCACGGAGATGCGCACAGCAGGAGGGGGACGCGTCACCGAGCTCACTGCGCGGCCGGTCATCAACCTCTTCTACCCCGAGCTCTCGGGCCTCCTCCAGCCGCTCTCGGGCGAGTACGCCGGGCGGCGTGAGCTCCTCGAGCAGCTTCCCTTTTTCACCGGCTACGGGGTCGAGATCGGGATGCTGATCGATATCCTGGAGTCCTTCGGGCTGAACCGGATCGCCCAGGTCGACCTCGGCTCCCGCGTTCACCGCAACCAGGACCTTTTCGACCTCTCCAAGATGGCCTTCGCGATCTTCCAGGTCGCCCTCAAGCGGCTCGGCGACCGGCACCGGATGCACCTCCTGGAAGAGGTGAACCGATCGATGAAGCTGATCCACTACGACAACGATCGCTTCTTCCTCGAGGTGAAGGACATCCACGACCAGGAACGGCCCCGGATGGCCTCCGTCCCCGAGTACCTGGCGCGCCGCCAGGAGGTCTTGAAGTCTGCTGCCGGCGCGCCAGCTCAGCCGGCCAGAGCCTAGACCAGCTCGATCGGCTCGTCGCGAAAGGGGCCGCCGTCCTGGCGGGCGAGGAAGGCGTTGGCGTCGACGACCTTGCCCTCGGCGCAGGACACGATCAGGTAGACCGGGCCCGCCCAGGCTCGCTCCTCGTCGAAGACCGAAGCCCGCGCCGGGTGGTCGGGGTGGGAGTGGTAGTAGCCGACGATGTCCTCGCCCGCGTCGTCCGCCTCGCGCTGGACCCGGATCGTGTCCCGGGGATCGATCTCGTAGCGGTCGCGGGCGCGTTCGACGACGGTGTTGCGGGCGCGGACCGCTCGGGCGACCCGGCTGCTTCCCCGGGCCCCGATCAGGAAGCCGCAGATCTCGTGCGGGTAGCCCTCCTCGGCATGGGCTTTGACGGCGTCAAGCGCGCCGGCGGCGATCTTCACCGGCGATTGAGCCCGGTCGAGAGATAGCGATCGCCGCTGTCGGGGAAGATCGTCACCACGACGCCCTCCCCGATCCGCTCGGCCAGCTTGGCCACGCCCCAGAGCGCGGCGCCGGAGGAATGGCCGACCAGGATCCCCTCGCTCTGGCTGAGCCTGCGGGCGAGGTCGTAGGCGGGCTCGGTCGGACTCTCCCAGAGCTCGTCGGCGTGCTCCGGGTTCCAGATCTTGGGCACGATCGAGCTGGGCAGGTGTTTCAGGCCCTCGAGGCCGTGGAACTGCTCCGGCATGACGGCGACCGTCGCGATCCCGGGATCGCGCTCCTTGAGCCGCCGGGCCGTGCCGACGAAAGTGCCGGTGGTGCCGAGGGCCGCCACGAAGTGCGTGATCCGGCCGCCCGTCTGCTCGAGGATCTCGAGCGCGGTGCCGTTGTAGTGGGCGAGCGGGTTGGCCGGGTTCGAGTACTGGTCGGGGTAGAAGTAGCGGTCCGGCGCTTCAGCGATCAGCTGGCGCACCAGCCGGATGGCCCCGTCGGAGCCCTCAAGGGGATCGGAGTAGACGATCTCGGCCCCATAGGCTGTGATCAGCTGCTTGCGCTCCTCGGAGACGTTGCCGGGCATCACCAGCTTCACCGGGTAGCCCTTGGCCGCCCCGACCATCGCGTAGGCGATCCCTGTGTTGCCGGAGGTCGAATCGATGATCACCTTCTCACGAGTCAGCGCGCCGCGGCGCTCGCCGTCCTCGATCATCGCCAGCGCGGCGCGGTCCTTGACCGATCCGCCCGGGTTGAACCATTCCGCCTTGGCGTAGACCTCAAGCCGCGGGAACTCGGCCTCGAACAGGCGGATCCGGAGCAGGGGCGTGTTGCCGACCAGCTCGAGCAGGGTTCGCGCCGCGGTCCGGATCATCGTCACCAAGTGTAGGAACCGGCCCCTCGGCGCCCGGATTCCTTCACCAAACTAGCGCTGGACGACGAGGACGAGCGCGATGCCGATGGCGACGAAGAGGGCGGCAAACCCATAGCCGATGAGGGTCCGCCGGATCAGGGTCCCGCCCTCCGGCGCGAGGATGTTGAGCACCGCCTTCCCCATCAACAGCCCGCCCGCGACGAGAGCCAGGGAGGGATGGGTGTCGGGGGTCGGGAGCAGGGCGTAGACGAGGACGGCGAAAAAGAGGGCGAGCTCCAACAGCTGGACGAGCGAGTACAGCCTCACTAACCGAGCGCCTGGAGGAAGTCCTCGATGATGTCGTCGGCCACTTCGATCCCGGCCGAGATCCGGAGCGTTCCGGGATGGATGCCGAGCGCGGCGCGCTCCTCCGCCGTCAGGTTGCGGTGGGAGGTGACCTCGGGGTGCGAAACCGTCGTCTCGACACCGGCCAGGCTGGCGGCGAAGCTGACCATCCGAAAGCGATCGAGCAGGCGCTGCAC
This sequence comes from Candidatus Dormiibacterota bacterium, assembly GCA_036570145.1. Classification (GTDB taxonomy): domain Bacteria; phylum Chloroflexota; class Dormibacteria; order Dormibacterales; family Dormibacteraceae; genus UBA6019. The sequence continues at coordinate 2,892 of DATCPJ010000064.1, read as the reverse complement.
CGCCGCCCGGCCCCCGTCCAGCTGGATCGCCAGCATCCCGCCCGCTCCGTCCGGCAGGAGCCGCCGGGCGAGCTCCTCCTGGGCCGAGCCGGGCAGGCTCGGGTAGTGCACACCGGCGACATTGGGAGCCTCGCGGAGCGCTTCCGCGAGGGCCAGCGCATTGGCGCTCATCCGCTCGATCCGGAGCGGCAGCGTGCGCAGGCCGCGAACCGCCAGCCAGGCCTCGAAGGGACCGAGGGTGGTGCCGAGCCGGCTCGCCCTCGCCGCGGCGGCCTTGATCGCGTCCCTCCCCCCCACGGTGACGCCGGCGGTCAGGTCGGTGTGCCCGCCGATGTACTTCGTCGCGCTGTGCGCCGACATCGTGGCGCCGAGCTCGAGGGGCCGGCAGAGGATCGGCGTCGCGAAGGTGTTATCGACCAGGACGGGAACGCCCCGCTCGCCGGCCATCCGGCAGATCGCCTCCAGGTCGGCGATCCGGACCAATGGGTTGGTTATCGTCTCGCAGACCACGAGCCCGGCCCCGTCGATCGCCCGGCGGACGGCCTCGAGATCGGTGAAGTCGACGATCCGCGTCGTGTAGCCCGCCGGCTCGAGCTCCTGCCGGAAGAGGACCCAGGTGCCGCCGTAGAGGTCGAGCGGCGCCACGATCGGGCAGGGCCGCGGGGCCAGGGCGCCGATGGCGACCAGGATGGCGGCCATGCCCGAGCTCGTCGCAACGCCCGCCTCCGCCCCTTCCAGGTCGGCGACCGCCTCGGCCAGCATTGCGACGTTCTCGTTCGAGGTCCGGGCGTAATAGTGGCCGGGCGAGTCGCCGCGGGCGACCGCGTCGTAATCCTCCAGGCTCTCGTAGACGTAGACGGCGGTCTGCACGATGGGCGGGCTGAGCGACTCCCGCGCCTTCTTTCGATGACCGGCGTGGACAGCCCGCGTGCCGGCCTTCACGGGCTGGTGTCCTGCTCCGAATTTCGGGAGCGGGACACCCAGCCCGACCCGAGCAGGCCGCCGCCGGCGTAGCGGGCGGCCGCGCCCAGCTCGCGCTCGATGGCGAGCAGCCGGTTGTACTTGGCGACCCGCTCGGAGCGGGCCGGCGCACCGGTCTTGATCATGCCGGCGCCGGTGGCGACGGCGAGGTCGGCGATGGTCGTGTCCTCCGTCTCGCCGGAGCGATGGGAGATGACCGCGCTGTAGTCGGCGGTTCGAGCGAGGTCGATCGTGTCGAAGGTCTCGGTCAGGGTACCGATCTGGTTCACCTTGATCAGGATCGAGTTGGCGATGCCCTTGTCAATGCCCTCCTGGAGGCGGCTCACGTTGGTGACGAAGACGTCGTCGCCGACGAGCTGGACCTGGCCTCCGAGGCGTTCGGTCAGCAGCGCCCAGCCTTCCCAGTCGTCCTCTGCCATGCCGTCCTCGATCGAGATGATCGGGTAGCGCTCGACCCAACCGGCGTAGAGGTCGACGAGGCCGGCGGCATCGAGGGTCCTGCCCTCGCCGGAGAGCTCGTAGCGCCCGTCCTGGAAAAACTCGCTGGCGGCGGGGTCGATGGCGATCGAGACGTCGGTGCCGGGGGTGTAGCCGGCCTTCTGGATCGCCTCGACGAGCAGGTCGAGGGCCTCCTGGTTGGATCCAAGCTCGGGAGCGAAGCCGCCCTCGTCACCGACGCCGCCGCCGAGCTTGCGATCGTGGAGCACCTTCTTGAGCGCCTGGTAGACCTCGGCCACGGCCCGGATGCCGTCGGCGAAGGTTGCCGGACCGACCGGGCAGATCATGAACTCCTGGAGGTCGACGTTGTTGTCGGCGTGGACGCCGCCGTTGAGCACGTTGGCCATCGGCAGGGGCAGCAGCCGAGCCTGCGTGCCGCCCAGGTAGCGATAGAGCGGGACACCGGTCGACGCAGCCGCGGCGTGGGCCGTGGCGAGCGACACGCCGAGGATCGCGTTGGCACCCAGGCGGCCCTTGTTCGCGGACCGGTCGAGATCGATCATCGCCTGGTCGATCCCGGCCTGGTCGAGCACGTCGAGGCCGATCACGGCCTGGGCGAGGTCGAGGTTGACATTCTGGACCGCCTTCAGCACTCCCTTCCCGGCGAAACGCCTGCCGTCCCCGTCCCGCAGCTCGACCGCCTCGTGGGCGCCGGTCGACGCACCGGAGGGGACGCTGGCGGTTCCAGTGCCGACCGCGGTGCGGACCGTGACCGAAAGGGTCGGGTTGCCGCGCGAGTCGAGCACTTCCAGCGCGGAGACGCCCTCGATCGGAATCACTTGGACGATTCTAGGTAGGTTTCAGGGGGGTAGGCCGCGCGGAGGCTTGCCGAGCACGGCCGGCAGGGGGGACGTCCCCCCTCCAATCAGCGAGGAGGAGTCGCGAAGCCGTAGTCCATCAGCCTCACGCCGTCGCCGAACATGATGTCGGAGCCGAGCAGGACCAGCAGAAGATGGCGTCCGCCGCGTGTCGCGGTGGCGACGAGGCAGCCGCCGGCGTCGTTGGTGAACCCCGTCTTCAGGCCGGTCGCGCCCTGGTATACGTCGAGGAAGTGGTTCAGGTTGTGGGGATAGAAGGCCGGATGCGTGTCGCTCGCCGGGATCACCTGGTCGCGGGTCGCCGCGATCCCCACCAGGTCGGGATAGTTCCGGGCCACGTACGCCGAGAGCACCGCGAGATCGTAGGCGGAGGTGTAGTTGGCGGGGTCGGTGAGCCCGTTGGGGGTGCTGAAGTGGGTGTCCCTCAAGTGCAGGTAGGCCGCCTTCCGGTTCATCAGGGTGAGGAAGCGGTCGAGCGGCACGATCCCGTCGGCGAGCGCGAAGGCCGCGTCGTTGCCGGAGTTGAGAAGCGCGCCGTAGAGGAGGTCGCGGACGGTCAGCGTCTGCCCCTCCGCGAGGCCCATCCGGCTCGGCT
>DATCPJ010000063.1:0-6108 GCA_036570145.1 Candidatus Dormiibacterota bacterium | reverse complement strand
CGTCCCGGCTGCATTTGGGCCTGCCGCTGGCCCCACCCTGCCCTCCCCGCCGGCGGGAGGGTTTCTGATCGCCCTCCCCGCCCGCGGGGAGGGGGGAAAATCGACTCAGCCTTTTTCGGTCACCCGGTACTCGAGGTACTTGCCCAGCAGGAGGCGGGTGTGCGCTTCAAGGGCGGGCAGCACGGACAGAACCAGGCCCACCACCGGGTAGCTGAAGTACTGGAGGAAGACCAGGAAGCGCCGGACTGAGTGCCACTCGAGCGGTGGCGGCGGCAGCATCTTGTACTCCAGCCAGATCAGGCCGATCACCGTCGAGGTGGTGACGGTCAGGATCAGGCTCGAGTAGAGCCAGAGGTTGTTGCCGAGGTCGGTGATGGCGAAGTCCTGGCTCACCCAGATCGGGATCGACGCCCCGAAGAGCAGGAAGACGGGCAGGAAGATCCAGTTGAGGTGGTTCAGGAACAGGTTCATGAAGCGGATCACCCGGAGCCGGAGCGGTATCTCCGGGTGGAGCGGCAGCCGCTGCAGCACGTAGGGCACGTCGGTGATCCCCCAGGCCCAGCGCTTGATCTGGTTGTACTGGCTGGCGTGGCTCGCGGCATAGTCGCGGCCCGTCGGGGCATCGCCGTAGATGGGCAGCCAGACCGACATCACCTGGAAGCGCTCGCCGAAGCGGAAGAAGGCCTTCCAGTAAAAGCGCGAGTCCTCCGGGATGACGTCCTTGTCCCAGTAGCCGACCTCGTGGACGAACTCCAGCGTGCAGGTGTAGGAGGAGAAGGCGACCAGGCGGTGCTTGCGGGTGTGCAGGAACATCTGCCACTGCGAGGTGCTGCCGGAGACGACCCGGACGGCGGTCGGGACCTTCCAGATGTTGTTGTGGAAGAGCGGCACCGGCTGCCAGATGGTCGTGTCGCGGAGGGGTTCCTGCGAGTGGTGGTAGCTGATCCAGGCGAAGTACTGGGAATGGACCCGGTAGTCCGAGTCGAGGTCGGTGCAGAGCACCCGGGAGAGGTCGTAGCCCTCCTTGGTCAGCTGCGCCACCATCCAGCGGCCGCCCCAGTTCATGGCAGCGGACTTGCCGACCACGATCCCCGGCTCGAGCGGATCCTTGATGTGGTAGAAGCCGGCCACCCGGTCACCGAACTTGTCCTTCAGCCGGGCGACGTTCTCCCAGCCCCCCGTGTCGGTCTCGCGGGTGATGATCCCGATCAGCTTCCGCTCAACTGGGTAGTTGGCGTCCACGATCGCCTGGCAGGTCGCATCCAGCACGTGGTAGGGCTCGGTGTAGGTCGGGATTATGCAGAGGTGGTAGTAGTCGAGGGGGCCGCTCGTGCCGGCGGGGACCTCGAGCTCGCGACAGGACTGCCACCAGTCGATCGCCATGTCGCGCTTCATCCGCCCGTAGGTGGTGAGGATTCCGTGGATGACGAGAAAGGAGCGCAGGAACCAGTAGCAGTCGAAGACGAGCACCCCGATCGCGACGAAGATGGCGCCGTTGACGCCGAAGACGATCGGGATCCAGGCGGGGCTCAGGAGCATCACCCAGGTGATGAGGCCGGGGGTGGCCTCGAAGAGCCGGTAGAGCCCTTGCCGGACGGGGCTCGACCGGGCGACCATCTCAGCCATTGGCTTCCGATTCTTTCAGGAATAGACAGGGTGGGCCCGCCGCTTGTATTGGATGCGAACCAAGCGGAGGTATCCCGAAAGGCAATGAGCGACATGAAGCATTACGACGACGACGACTTTTCGAACAGCGTGCTGGCGAACCTGAAGCCGGTGCTGGTCGACTTCTACGCCGACTGGTGCGGCCCCTGCAAGATGATGGCTCCCGTGATCGAGCAGATCGCCGGCGAGTACGGCGATCGCGTCGAGGTCGGCAAGCTCGACACCGACGCCAACCCGGGCGTGGCGATGCGGTACCAGGTTATGGGCATCCCGACCCTGGGCCTCTTCAATGGCGGCCAGCTGGTCGACCGGCTGGTCGGCTACCCCGGCCCTGTCGGCGTCAAGTCCTGGCTCGACCGGGCACTCGCCAAGACCATCGCGGCCTAGGCTGCAACCGGATCCCTTTGGCGCGGGGGCGGCCTTGGCGCCCCGGCGCCCGAGGCCTCGCCTGGTAACTACCATACAAAGATGACCCGGTGGGCTTCGTGTGGTTCTACCGTGGGCCGTTGTCCCGCCGGCCCGGACAATTCAGGTTGAAAAACTCCCAGCCAGGTAGTCGTTCAATTCTTTCGCAGCCAACAGGAGGGGCATCTATGGGTCTTGCAACCGAGAGCGTCAGCTCAACCAAGCCGGCCGAGGTGATCGAGCGGGCTCGGCGAGCCGGCATCCAGGTCGTCGACGTCCGGTTCGTCGACCTTCCGGGAACCTGGCAGCACTTCAGCCTGCCCCTCGACGAGCTGGACGAGTCCAGCTTCAGCGAGGGACTTGGCTTCGACGGCTCCAGCATTCGCGGCTTTCAGGCGATCAACGAGAGCGACATGCTCCTGCTGCCAGATCCCGAAACCGCCACGATCGATCCCTGTCTCAGGATCCCCACGCTGTTCCTGATCTGCGACATCGTCGACCCGATCACCCGCAAGCCGTACAGCCGCGACGCTCGCTACGTCTCACGGAAGGCCGAGGAATACCTCCGCAAGAGCGGCATTGCCGACACCGCCTACTTCGGGCCGGAGGCCGAGTTCTACATCTTCAACAGCCTCCGCTTCGACCAGAACATGTTCAGCGGCTACTACTACATCGACTCCGAGGAAGGCATTTGGAACAGCGGCAGCAACGGGACCGCGAACCTGGCCAATCGGCCCCGCGCCAAGGAGGGCTACTTCCCGGTGCCGCCGACCGACCGGCTGCAGGACCTCCGCTCGGAAATGATGCTGCGGCTCAACGAGGCCGGCTGCCGGGTCGAGGTACAGCACCATGAGGTCGGGACCGCCGGCCAGGCCGAGATCGACATGCGCTACGACACCCTGACGTCGATGGGCGACAAGGTGATGAAGTACAAGTACATCATCAAGAACGTCGCGGCCCAGAACGGGTACGTGGCGACCTTCATGCCGAAGCCGCTCTTCCAGGACAACGGGTCCGGCATGCACGTCCACCAGAGCCTCTGGAAGGACGGGACGAACCTGATGTTCGACGCCGACGGCTATGCCGGACTCAGCAAGACCGCGGTCCACTACATCGGCGGCCTCCTCAAGCACGCCCCTTCCCTGCTCGCCTTCTGCGCCCCGACGACCAACTCCTACCGGCGGCTGGTCCCCGGCTATGAGGCGCCGATCAACCTCGTCTACTCCAAGCGCAACCGCTCGGCTTGCGTGCGAATCCCGATGTACTCCGAAAACCCCAAGGCGAAGCGGATCGAGTTCCGCTCTCCGGACCCGACCGCCAACCCCTACCTGGCGATGGCCGCGCTGCTGATGGCCGGACTCGACGGGATCAAGAACAAGATCGAGCCGCCGAAGCCGCTCGACAAGGACATCTACGAGCTGGAAGGCGCCGAGAAGGCGGCCATCCAGTCGGTACCCGGTTCCCTCCAGGAGGCGCTGGCCGCCCTGAAGGACGACCACGACTACCTGCTCGAGGGCGGGGTCTTCACCAAGGACCTCATCGAGACCTGGATCGATTACAAGCAGAAGCGGGAGGTTGAGCCGGTCGCGCTCCGGCCGCACCCGTGGGAGTTCTACCTCTACCACGACGCGTAGCAAGTTCCCCCCTCGGAAGGCCTCCGCGGCGCTCGCGGGGCCTTCTCTATCTAGCGGCGCGGGGCGGCCCGCTCGCCACTACCAACCCTCCCAGTGAACGATCGGGTCGAGGGGGATCCGCTCGGCCGGCTTGAAGTCCTCGCCGGTGAAATAGCCGACCGTGATCAGCGCAGCCTGGGTGTAGCGGTCGTAGGGGATGCCGAGCAGCTCGGAGACCTCGCGCTCGTACTTGAGGTGAAGGGTTGTCCAGGCCGTGCCGAGGCCGCGCCCGCGAGCCGCCAGCATGAACGACCACGCGGCGGGAAGGATGGACCCGTAGACCCCGGCGATCGCCTGGTTCGACGCGCCCGCGCCGTCGACCCTTCCCTCGTGGCAGGGGATCACCATCACCGGCACCTCCCCCATCCGGTCGGCCAGGAGCTGTGCGGACGAGACCACCCGTGGCTGCTGGCGGAGGCGAGGATCATCCTCCGCGTAGTTGGGCCGGCCGGACGACGCGTACGCGTACCAGGACTCGCGGTACAGCTCGCCGATCTTCTGCTTCTTCTCGGCATCGGTCACCACCACCCACTGCCAGCCCTGCCGGTTGCCGCCGGTCGGAGCCTGGACCGCCAGCTCCAGGCATTCGGTGATCAGCTCGCGCGGAACGGCACGGTCGAAATCGAGCCGCTTGCGGACGGCCCGCGTCGTCGAGAGCGCGTGGTCGAGATCCATTTCTTTCTTCTTCAGTTTGAAGCAGGCACGACGCCGATCGCAGCCAGGAGCGGGCGAGCCTCGCGGCGCCGGTGCGGATAAGATCCGACGCAGCCGAGATGCCGACAGTCAAGTTCGAACTGAAGTCGACGCTGGCGCCCGACGCCGTGCTGGCCGCCCTGACCGATTTCGGGCCGAGCCGGGCCGATGTCTGGCCGAACGTGGACAGCGACCACTTCCAGGTTCACGACCAGGGACCGGGCTGGGCAGACGTCACCGAGGGCAGCTCGGTGGCCGGCGGCGTGTGGGAGCGGGAGCGCTACAGCTGGGATGCGGCGGCGCGTACCGTCGCCGTCGAGACGCTCGACTCCAACACCTGGGGGCCGGGCAGCCGCTGGGACTACCGGCTCACCCCCGCTACGGCCGGCGGCACCAGGGTCGAGGTGACCGCGGTCCGAAACGGAAAAGGCTGGAAGGGCCGCCTGATCGGCGCCGGGCTTGCGGTCGCGGGCGCTGGGACGCTCCGGTCCCAGATGGAGCAGGCCCTTGGCCGGGTCTCCCCGGGGCAGGGTGACCGGTGAAGTACGTGCTCCTCTATGAGTCGGGCGATGACCTGGCGGCGAAGGCGCCCCTCCATTTTCCGGCCCACCGGGCGCGCTGGCTGGAGTTCCAGGCGAAGGGCACCCTCCTGATGGTCGGACCGTTCGCCGACCAGTCCGGCGCGATGGCCATCTTCACGACGCGCGACGCCGCCGAGGAATTCGCTTCCAGCGATCCGTTCGTACTCCACGGGGTGGTCAAGGCGTGGGAGATCCGCGAGTGGAGGGAGGCCCTCGCCGGGAACTGAGCGCGCGCCCAGGAAGAAGCTGCATCGCCGGCTGGCCGGGCTTTATCGCCGCCACATCGACTACCGGCGCGAGGCGGCATTGCGGCTGCTGGTCGCCTTCGCCGTCACCTTCGCGGCCGTTCGCGCGCTGACCTTCGGCATCCGCTACCACCTGGTCCCGGTCAACAACGTCGTCACGCCGGGCGGACTGCACATCCATCACTACGTCTGGGGCCTGTTCATCGTGCTCGTCGTCGGGTTCCTGGCGATGACGCTCGATCAACCCTCGTGGCATCCCTGGCTGGCGATCCCCTTCGGCATCGGAGCCGCGCTCGTCCTCGACGAGTTCGCGCTCCTCTTGAACCTGCAGGACGTCTACTGGGCGAAGGAGGGCCGGCAGAGCCTGGACGCCGTCGTGCTGGTGGTCGCCCTGCTCGGCGTTTACCTGGTCGCCGAACGGTTCTGGCGCGCCGCCGCGCGCGAGGTCATGGAGACGGTGCGCGAGCTGACATCGGCCTGGGCCAGGGCGGACAGCGACTAGCGCCGGCGGCGACGAATCAGCCGAGAAACCGGTAGCCGACCCCCCATACCGTCTCGATCGACTCGCCGAAACCGCCCAGCTTCTTGCGGAGCCCCCGGATGTGGTTGTCGACGGCCCGGTCGTAGCCCTCGAATTCACCGCCCCAGACGCGGTCGATGATGAACTCGCGGTTGAAGGCCCGCCCGGGATTGGCGGCAAACAGCTCGAGCAGGTCGAACTCCTTCGGCGTGAGGGAGAGCCTCACGCCGTCGAGGTGGGCGCTGTGGCCGGCACGATCCAGGCTGAGCGGACCGCGGACGATCGGCGCCTCCCCCAACTCGGCGGCCGGCCCGGCGCGCTGCGAG
>DATCPJ010000062.1:0-2585 GCA_036570145.1 Candidatus Dormiibacterota bacterium | reverse complement strand
GCCAGTGGCCCGCCTGGCGCAGGCGCACTACTTCGTGTGGGTCGCGACCAGGATGTTCGCCAGGGACACGGCCAGGAAGCCGAAGACGAGGACCCAGGTCGTCCAGTAGAGCTGCCGCTCAAGCCCGCGCCGGGTTCGATAGCCACCCCCGAAGTCGGCCCCGCCACCGCCGATGGTCCCGCCCAGCCCGGTGGCCTTGGGCGTCTGGAGAAGCACCCCCGCCATCAGCAGGCCGGAGATGACAAGCTCGGCGATGACGAGAAACGGCCGGATCTGTGTCATGGATCCGGCCGATTTTACAGGGCGGGGCGAACCGGGCGGCGCTAGCCGCCGAAGCGCTTGTTGACGGCCCCCCAGTTGATGGTGTTGAACCAGGCGGTCACGTAGTCCGGCCGCTTGTTCTGGTACTTCAGGTAATAGGCGTGCTCCCAGACGTCGACGCCGAGGACCGGGGTCATGCCCTCCGAGAGCGGCGTGTCCTGGTTGGGCCTACCGAAGATCGACAGCTTGCCGGAGCCGTCCTTGACGAGCCAGCCCCAGCCGGAGCCGAACTGGCCGACGGCGGCCTTGGTCAGGGTCTCCTTGAAGGTGGCGTAGTCGCCGAAGGCGGCCGTGATCGCGGCGCCCACCGCGCCGGTCGGCTCGCCGCCGCCGCCGGGGCCCATGATCTCCCAGAAGAGAGAGTGGTTGTAGTGGCCGCCGCCGTTGTTGCGGACCACGGTCCGGATGTCCTCGGGGATCGCGTTGAGGTCGCCGAGGAGGTCCTCGATGCTCTTGCTGCCGAGCTCGGGGTGCTTCTCGATGGCGGCGTTCAGGTTGTTGATGTACGCCTGGTGATGGCGGTCGTGGTGGATCTCCATCGTCTGCGCGTCGATGTGCGGCTCCAGCGCGCCGAACTCGTAGGGAAGCGGTGGTAGTGCAAAGGCCATGTGGTTTTCCTCCTGGCTTTTCAGTTTCAGCTTTTGGCGATCTGTACGAGTCTTGGAACCAATTCCGGTCCGCGGAGCTTCCCGAGCAGCCCGCGGGCGGCCTCCCCCTCCCCGAACTGGAGCGCACCTTCCGGCTCCAGCCCGCCGCTCGAGATCAGGAGCGGGACCGGGTCAGCGGAGTGAGCCTTGATGTCGCAGGGCGTCGAGTGGTCGGCGGTGACCGCGATCACGTAGTCGGGCAGCCGCAGCGCCTTGACGATGGGGCCGAAGTAGAGGCGGTCGATGGCCTCGATGCAGCCCGCCTTGCCCTTCGGGTCGCCGTCGTGCCCGAAGAGATCGGGGCCCTTCAGGTGGACGTAAAGCCCGCCGTACTCCTCGAGCGCCCTGAGCGTCTTGCCGGACCAGTCGCTGAAGCCCTTCTCCGGCTCATCGGCCGTCGACATGACATGCACCTCGCCGAGCCCGGTCAGCTGGGCCAGGCCGATCTCGACCGGCATCTCGACCAGCGAGCCGAAGTGGACGCCGAAGCGGCGCTGGAAGGAGGGCAGGTGGGGCAGCCGGTCGCCGGCGTCGCGGGCGAGGATGAAGTTTCCCGGCATCTTTCCCTCCGCCCGCCTCCGCAGGTTGACGGGATGCCGCTCGAGCACCTCGTAGGACTGCCGCATGAACTGGTTGGTCAGCTCGGTCCCGAGCCGGGCGGCCGGGCTATCGCGGAGCGGCTTCGCCTCCGCGACGTGGGTGCCGGGGTCCTCGAGGGCGACCGAGAAGGCGCCGTGGCGGCGGTAGGCGGGGTCGCAGTTGTCGACGTCGCCGCTCAGCTGGTGGAGCAGCGACTGGATGACCAGGCAGGCGCGGTGCCCGATCGTGTGGCGGAACTCGAACGTCGCCCCCTCGAGCTCGACCTCCTCCTGCACGGCCGCGGCGAGCTCGCGCGCCTCGGGGTCGGTGAGGTTGCGGCCGACCCGGCGGTCGATGATCTTCCAATCGGGATCGACCGTTCCGAAGTTGCAGCGCCAGGCGAGGCAGCCGTCGGGGACCTTCATCCCGGCTCCGTGCGCCTCGAGCGGGCCGCGGCCGGTGTAGTACTCGTCGACGTCGTAGCCGAGGATGCTCATGACCGCCGCGTCCGATTCCGGAGCGATGCCCGGACCGATGGTGTCCATCAGGCCGGTCTCGCCCTTCTGGGCCAGCTCGTCGAGGAAGGGCGTGTCCGCCGCCTCGAGGGGCGTCTTGCCGCCCAGGGCGGCGTTGGGGCGGTCGCCGAGGCCGTCCAGGACGACGTAGAGGATCTTCTTCATTGGGCGACGCTGGCGTAGACGCCGGCGGTGCTCCTGATCATCGCCGAGAACTCGTCGGCCTTGAGGCTCGCGCCCCCGACCAGGCAGCCGTCGCATTGGGGAAGCTCGACGTACTGCTCGATGTTGGCCGCGTTGACGCTCCCGCCGTAGATGACGCGCAGGTTGAGCGCGGCCTTGGGCCCGATGATGTTGGCGGCCGTCTCGCGGATCAGCCGCATCATCCCGTAGGCATGCTCGGGGTTGGCGTGCTTGCCGGTGCCGATCGCCCAGACGGGCTCGTAGGCGAGGATCAGGCGGTGGGAGTCGTCGGCCGAGCACTCGGCGAGGGCCGCGGTGACCTGGGCGACGACGACGGGTG
>DATCPJ010000061.1:0-2561 GCA_036570145.1 Candidatus Dormiibacterota bacterium | reverse complement strand
CATTTAGAGCCATGGCCAGCCAGATGGGCGACCCGCTTTCGGCTCATGCGGCCGCCCGGCCGGACAAGGCCGCGCTGGTCTACGAGGAACGCATCGTCACCTTCGCCGAGCTACACGAACGCGCCAACCGCTACGCCGCCGCCATGCGCAGGCTCGGTATCGAAGCCGGCGATCGGCTCACCGGCATCTCCTATAACTCGGTCGAAGGAAACGAGGGAGCCCACGGTGCACGCCGGATCGGCGCTGTCGCGGTGCCCATCAACCACCACCTGCGGCCGGCCGAGGTGGCCTACATCGTCAACGACTCGGGTGCCAAGGTGGTCACCGCCAGCCCCGACTTCCAGGCCGTCATCGAGGAGGCCCGGACCCAGATCGAGGGCGATCGACACTACGTCCTGACCGGAAAGGGCAGCCCGCCGCCGGGATGGCTTTCCTACGAGGAGCTGCTCGGCGAGGGGACGGCAGCGGAGGCCGCCGAGGGAGCCGCGGCGATCGGCGCCAGCATGATCTACACCTCGGGCACCACAGGCCGCCCGAAAGGGGCCTTCCGGCCGAACGGGGTGGACATCAAGAACGTCCTCCAGGTCATCCAGGTCTTCGGGCTGAAGCCGGACGACGTCCACCTGATGGCCGGTCCCGGGTACCACAGCGCGGTCGGCTTCTTCTCCGCCCTGAGCCAGCTGCTCGGCGCGACCATCGTCATCGAGAAGCGCTTCGACGCGGCGGAGGCGCTCGCTCTGATTGCCCGGCACCAGGTGACGACGACCTTCATGGCGCCCACTCTCATCTCCCGGATGCTCAACCTGCCGGAGGAGTACCGGGCGGGGATCGACCACTCCAGCTTCAAGCAGATCATCATGGGCGCCGCTCCCTGCCCGATCAGCCTCAAGGAGAAGTGCATCGCCTACTTCGGCCCAGTGCTCTGGGAGTTTTACGGGGCGACCGAGACGGGCATCAACACCGTGCTCCGGCCGGAGGACCAGCTCCGCAAGCCCGGCTCGGCCGGAACCGCGCTGGGAGGCCAGGAGATCCGACTCGTAGACGAGGAAGGCGTCGACGTCCCGGTCGGGATGCCGGGCGAGTTCCTGGTCCGCAACGACGCGCTCGCCGAGTACTACAACCGCCCTGACGCAACCGCCGACAGCAACCACGACGGGTTCTTCAGCGTCGGTGACATCGCCTATCGCGACGCGGAGGGCTACTACTACATCTGCGATCGCAAGATCGACATGGTCATCAGCGGCGGGGTCAACATCTATCCCGCCGAGGTCGAGGCGATCCTCTTCGAGCATCCCGCCGTCGAGGACGCGGCGATCATCGGCGTACCCAACGAGGAGTACGGCGAGGAGGTCAAGGCGGTCGTCAAGCTGAAGCCCGGCGCGACCGCGACGGAGGCTGAGCTGATCGAGTTCTGCAACCAGCGCGTGGCCGGCTACAAGCGGCCGAAGTCCGTCGACTTCGTCGAGGACTTCCCTCGCGACGTGGCGGGAAAGACGCAGAAGCGGCGCCTCCGCGACCGCTACTGGGAGGGCCTCACCCGTCGGATCTAGTCCGCCCGGGGTCGAATCCCGGCGCGGCTGGGTCGTCGTCGGCGCCGGGTTCTTCTCGATGGCGCTGGTCTTCGGAGTCGCCTACTCCTTCGGCGCCTTCTTCGCGCCCATGGCGGCCGAGTTCCACGCCGGCTCTGGGGCAACCTCGGTCATCTTCTCGATCACAGGCTTCCTCTGGTTCACGCTGGGTGCGGTCAGCGGTTGGGCCGGCGACCGCTTCGGCACCAAGCGCGTGATGGCGGTCGGCGCGCTCGTGATGGGGACCGGCCTCGTCCTCACGTCCTTCGTCCACCAGCTCTGGCTCGGCTACCTGACCTATGGCGTCGGCGTCGGCGTGGGAACCGCCTGCGGCTACGTGCCGATGGTGGCCGCGGTGGGCTCCTGGTTTGACCGCAGGCAGGGGCTCGCCATCGGCGTCGCGGTGTCCGGCATCGGCATCGGCACGCTTGCCGGGGCCCCGGCGGCGACAGCCCTCATCGGCCTCTACGGGTGGCGGCACACCTACCTGATCTTTGGCATCGTCAGCTTCCTAGTGCTGGCCGTCTGCGGCTTTCTCGCGGACCGGCCCGCCCGCTCGGCGGTGACCCGACTGGACCTCGGCCGGTCCATTCAGTCCCGGGAATTCATGACGCTCTACCTCTCCATCCTGCTGACGAGCTTTGGCCTCTTCACCTTCTTCGTGCACCTCGTCCCCTATGCCGAGTCAAGGGGAATCGACCCCCAGCCGGCCGCAACGCTGCTGGCGGTGGTCGGCGTCTTCAGCACCGCCGGCCGGCTCGCGCTGGGACCGGTTGCCGACCGCTTCGGCCGGCTGCGGACGCTCCAGGTGGCCATCTTCGCGATGGCCGCGAGCTACCTGATCTGGCTCGGGGAGCCGGGCTACACCGGGCTCGCGGTCTTCGCGGCCATCATGGGCGCCGCCTACGGAGGCTGGGTGGCGATCTCGCCCTCGGTGCTCGCCGAGCTCTTCGGAACCGAAGGCTTGGGAGGGACGACCGGCGCCCTCTACAC
>DATCPJ010000060.1:0-2863 GCA_036570145.1 Candidatus Dormiibacterota bacterium | reverse complement strand
CTACCGGCCGGGACCGATGGTCAACATCCCCGCCTACATCGCCCGCAAGCAGGGCCGGGAGCAGATCGAGTACCTCCACCCGAAGCTGGAGCCGATCCTGAAGGACACCTACGGCGTGATGATCTACCAGGAGCAGGTCATGGAGACCGCCCGCCAGCTCTGCGGCTTCTCCCTCTCCGAGGCCGACATCCTGCGCGCCGCGATGGGCAAGAAGGACAAGGCCAAGATGGCCAAGCTGCGGGAGAAGTTCCTCGAGGGCGCGGCAACCAACGGCATCGACTCGCACACCGCCGACTCCCTCTTCGAGGGGATCGCCAAGTTCGCCGAGTACGCCTTCAACAAGGCGCACAGCGCCGCCTACGCCGTGATCAGCTACCAGACCGCCTACCTGAAGGCGAACTTCCCGCTCGAGTACCTGACCGCGCTGCTCGTCCACGAGCAGGGGAGCGCCGACAAGGTCGCGACGACGATCGTGGACTGCCGAGCCCACGGCATCGATGTGCTGGCCCCCGACGTCAACGTCAGCGGGGTCGACTTCTCGGTCTCCGGCGAGGCGATCCGCTTCGGGCTGGCGGCGGTCCGCAACGTCGGCCACAAGGCGGTAGAGGCGATCGTCCAGGAACGGGAAGCGAACGGCCGCTACCAGTCGCTGGCCGAGCTGTGCCGGCGGGTGACCGGGTTCACCGAGGTCAACAAGCGGGTGCTCGAGTCTCTCGCGCAGTCGGGCGCATGCGATTCCCTCGGGGAGCGCGCCTGGCTTCTCGCCGTTCTCGACCGGGCGTGGGCCGCCGCGGAGCGTGCACGTCGCGACGCCGAGTCCGGGCAGGTCAACTTTCTCGACGGTGAGACACTGCCCGGACTTGACGACGACTTCGGGATAACCATCGAGTCCCCGATGACGCCGGAGACCAAGCTTCAGTTGGAAAAAGATCTGCTCGGGCTCTACCTGAGCGACCACCCGCTGAAGCGGATCGCCGGCGAGCTCGCGCGGCTGACCGACGCTCAGGCTCTCGAGATCACCTCCGAGATCCAGGGCCAGGAGGTCAGGGTCGGGGGCCTGGTCCGGGAGGCACGCCGGGTGGTCACCAAGAAGGGCCAGATCATGGCCTACGCCGAGATCGAGGACCTGACCGGGATCATCGACGTGATCCTCTTCCCACGCCAGTACGAGCAGTATCACCGGCTCTTCGTGCCCGACGCGATGGTCGTCGTCGCGGGCAAGGTCGACGTCCGTGCCGGCAACCGCTCGAACGGGCCCGGCAACCCGGACGCAGAGGAGCTCGAAGCCGAGGTCGAGCGGGCCTCGGTCGTCATCGAGCAGGCCTGGCTGTGGAACGACCCCGAGTGCGCCCCCATCGCCCGCCGCCAGGTGCTCCACCTGACGCTGCCCCAGGGCAGCCGGGTCGAGATGGCGCAGCTGGAGGAGGCGCTCGCCACCCATCCCGGTCCGGACGAGGTCGTCCTCCACATCCGGCTGAAGGGCCACGAGGTCGTGGCGACGGCCGACCGATATCATGTCGCTGCCGATTCCACCCTGACGGCCGAGCTGGACCGCCTTTACGGCTCCCGGGTCAGCTGGGTGGAGACGATCCGCAACAAGGCCCCCAACGGCAATGGGAATGGCCGCCAGGGACGGAAGAATGGAAGCTGAGCAGGGCTCCCAGGAGCTCGCGACCGGCCGCTACATCGTCGTCAAGGCGCTCGAGGATGGCGTGACGATCATGGGCCTCACACGGGGCCGGGACACACGCTCGCACCACTCCGAGCGACTCGACGCGGGCGAGGTGATGATCGCCCAGTTCACCGAGCTGACCGCCGCCATCAAGATCCGGGGCAAGGCGGAGATCCACACCGACGTGGGGCGCGTCGATTCGGAATAGGGAAGGAAGCCACCGCCTCGCGTAAGCTTCGGCCTAAGGGAGGCTTGGTTTCCCGGTTCTTGTCGATGAGGATCCTGCGCGTCGCCGGGGTTTTGGTAGCGCTGGCCGCCGCGCTGGTGGCCCTTCCGGCTCGCGCCGACGATCCCGGGCTCTCGCTCCAGCTCTCGATCGGATGGGACGGCGGCGCCGTCGCCGGGAGCTGGATCCCCTACCAGGTCAACGTCCGCAACGACAGCTCCAGCCGCGATTTCAGCGGGTCGCTCGTGATCCGGCCCCGGGGGCCTGGCGTGGGCGCCCTGAGCGGCGGCTCGAGCTACGGCACCACCTACGCCCAGGCCATCGCCGTTCCCCACGCCTCGCAGAAGACGTTGACCATCTATGGGGCGTACCTCGACGTGAGCGCCGGCGGTTCGGGTTACATCGCCGAGCTCGACGATCGATCGGGAACGATGGTCGCCCGGAGCCCGATCGCGGCGCTCAGCTCGGCGCGGCTCGCGATCGGCCTCCTGAGCGACTCGCTCCAGGCGGCCGCCCAGATCAAGGACGTCCCCCTCCTCGCCCCCTCGACCGGCGTCGTCCAGCTCACCCCCCAGACGCTGCCCGGCGGAGCCGCCCAGCTGAGCGGGCTGGGAGCGCTCGTCATCGACAACTTCGACACCTCGGCGCTGAGCCAGGCACAGGACCAGGCGCTCGAGGAGTACGTCGGCCTCGGCGGCCAGCTGGTCCTGGTGGGGGGAGCCAGCTGGCGGCGGACGCTCTCCCAGCTGCCGGCACAGCTGGTCCCGCTCCAGCCCCAGGGCACCACCGCTGCCTCGCTCGAGCCCGTTCTCGACCTCCTCGCCGAGCACACGGCGCTGGTCGCCCCGGCGGTCGTCGGCGCCCTCGCGCCAGGGGCGCGGGTCGTGCTCGCGGACGCTGCCGGCAACCCGCTCCTGGCGGAGCTCAACTATGGCGCGGGCAGGGTCGTGGAGGTCGCCTACGAC
>DATCPJ010000059.1:0-1685 GCA_036570145.1 Candidatus Dormiibacterota bacterium | reverse complement strand
CCTCCCGCACGATCCAGGCGCCGCTTCCATCGTCGCCCAGCAGCCAGCCCCAGCCGCCCGCCCGAGCCTCCCTCCCGGAGGCGTCGCGGCCGTAGGCGACCGACCCGGTCCCGGCGATCAGGGCGAAACCGTGGTCGAGCTCGGCGGCGGCGAGCACGAGGCGCGCATCGTGGACCACCTCCAGCCTGGTGCCGGGCAGGAGCCCGGCCAGCACCTCCTCGAGCCGCGCCCGGGCGGCCGGCACCTCGACGCCCGCAGCGCCCGCGCAGCAAGCGACCGGGCGGACTTGACCCAGCCTCCCGATCAGCTCGGCAAGGCGACGCTCCACGACGAGCGGCGCCAGGGCGGCCGGGTTAGCGCCCCGGCCTTCGAGCTCGGCGACGACGGTGGTGCCGTCGACCAGCCGGGCCCGGGTCCGGGAGCCACCGATGTCGAGGCCGAGCAGCAGCCTGCCACCGCCGCGCCCTACCAGGTTCGGGTGACCTTGTTGAGCGCACGCGGGCGGTCGGGATCGATGTCGAGGGCGAGCGCCACCCGATGCGCGAGCAGCTGGCCGAGGACAGCCAGGGTCAGCGGCGTGAGCTCCTCCGGCAAACCCGAGTTGAGCCGCACTGTGGCTTCCGCCTCGAGCGGTCCGGCGGCGCCGTCGAAGAGGCCGATCAACCGGCACCCGTACTCGGCCAGCCGCTCGGCGATGCCCCCAAAGTCGGCGGCGACGGGGCCGCCCGAGCCGACCAGGAGAACCGGGAAGCCGGCCTCGACCACGGCGATCGGACCGTGCTCGAAGTCGGCGACCGACCAGGCGCGGGCGAGCACGTAGCCGGTCTCGGTCAGCTTCAGCGCGACCTCCTCCGCGGTCGACAGGTTGAAGCCGCGGCCGAGCACGACCGCGCGCGGCCCGAGCAGTGCCGGCACGAGGCGGTCGAGCTCTTCGTCCAAACCGAGGGCGGCCGCGAGGGCTCGCGGCACCCGCGCCAGGGCCGCGGCGAACTCGGGGTCAGGGTCGATCGCCTGGGAGATCAGCGCCATCGCCAGGAGGCTTGCCGTATAGGTCTTCGACGCCGGCACGCTCCGCTCCGGCCCGGCCTCCAACGCAACCACCAGGTCGGCTGCCTCTGCGAGCCGCGAGTCGGCCTCGTTCGTGATGGCGACCGTAAGGCAGCCCTGGCGGCGCGCCTCCTCGACCACCGCGATCACGTCCGGCGAGGCGCCCGATTGCGAGATCCCGATGACGCAGGAGCCGGCCAGGCGGGGCGGGCTGGCGTAGTGGGTGAAGAGCGACGGCGCCGCAAGCGACACCAGCGCCCGGTTCCGCCTGCCGAACAGGTACTTGGCGTAGAGGGCGGCGTGGTCGGAGCTGCCGCGCGCGGCGATCAGGAAGCCATTCGGGCGGGACGCTCGAAGCCGGTTGGCGATCGCTTCAACCGCGGGGGCGGCGGCGAGGAGCAGCCGTCCGGCCACCCGCGGCTGCTCGCCGATCTCATCGCGAAAGCGGCTCACCGGCGGTACTTCACAACCCCTCCGACCATCGTCAGGCGGACCTTGAGATCGGCGTCGAGCAGCACCAGGTCGGCGCAGCCGCCGGTCTGGATCCGCCCCAGCCCCCGTTCGCCGATGACCCGGGCGGGCGCTGTCGAGGCCATCGTCAGAGCACGCGCCGCGTTCATGCCGGGCAGCGCCGCCAT
>DATCPJ010000058.1:0-2725 GCA_036570145.1 Candidatus Dormiibacterota bacterium | reverse complement strand
GTTCACCGGTGGCGGATGCGCGAGTGGAGAAACTCCGGATCGGCTTCTACGACGACAACCGGATGTTCTCGCCGTCGACCGCCGTCCGCCGGGCGGTCCGGGAGGGGGCGGACGTGCTCCGCGCGGCGGGCTGCACCGTCGAGGAGTTCGAACCGCCCGACGCGCAGGAGGCGCTGCGGCTCTTCTACAACTTCATGACCGCCGCCGCGAGTGATTTCAAAGCCGTCCTGAAGGGCAGCACGGTCGACCGTCGGGTGAAGGAGCTCATGCAGCTGGCGGCCCTGCCCAACTCACTACGGCCCCTGGTTGCCGGGCTCTACGGGCTGCGCGGCCAGGAGCACGTGGCCCAGGTGTTGCGGTGGACGAGGGGGCGGTCTGAAGCCGAGCTCGCGGTGCTCGACGGCGAGTGGGATCGGTTTCGCTCGCGGACGCTCGACTCGCTCGGAAAGCTGGACGCCATCGTCTGTCCCACGTCGGCGTTCCCGGCCATACCGCACGGCGCCAGCCGCGATGTCGACCTCGCGACCTACAGCTACACGGCTCCCTTCAACATCCTCGCCTGGCCGGCGGGGTCCGTCGCTGTGACGAGGGTGAGGCCGGAGGAGGAGGCGGGCCGACCGCCCGCTCGCGACCGGGTGGAGGAAACGGCCCGTCGCGTTGACGAGGGGAGCACCGGACTGCCGGTGGGCGTCCAGGTCGCGTCACGGCCGGGCCGAGATGACCTCGTGCTGGCGGTCATGCAGGCACTGGAGACCCACTTCAGGACGACGCCGGACTATCCGATCACCCCGGTGCTCCTCGCGCCCGGTTAAGGCAGCGAGGTCACGACGAAGTTGTCGTACTCGGCGCTGTACTCGCCGCTCGCTCCGATCGCTCCGGCTGAAAAGTTGGTGGCCGACGCTGAGAGCTGCTGGGAGTGGCCGCTGCCGGGCTCGGTGACGAGGCAGGAGAGGCTGTTGCCCTGGACGCTGAAGGCGATGTGGTACCAGGTCGTCGCATTGAAGGAGTAGCCGTTGGTGGCCAACGCCGACCACGTGCCGCCGACCTCCCTGCCCATCACCAACTGCTGACTGGCGTTGAGGCCGCAAGCGTAGTAGTTGCCCGCCGACTGGTGGCGCGCGACGATCTGGGCTGAGCCGGTGGTCGGGTTGACCTTGATGTCGGCATCGACCTTGTAGTCGGTCCACGAGGAGCCTGCGATGGCGCTCGTGAAGCCGGCGCCACCGGGACCTTTCAGGACGTTGCTTCCGTCGACGGCCACCGTGTAGCCGCCCAGCCCGAGCAGCACTGCGGGCTCATTGGTCCAGCCAGAGGGCGCCAACAGGGGCAGGTCGGACTGGAAATTGTCGCTGTAGAGCTGCACCGGCTGGAAGGGAGTCGGCGTCGGCGCCGGTGTGGCTGTCGGCGCAGGAGTGGGAGTAGGTGTCGGAGTCGGAGTAGGCGCAGGCGTGGGAGTCGGAGACGGAGTCGGAGTCGGAGTTGGAGTGGGTGTGGGGGACCCGACCTGGTCCCCGGCCGGTGTAGGTGTCGCCGTCGGGGAAGCAGTCGGAGACCCGCCCAGCCGCGCGCTGGCGGTGGGTGTAGGAGTTGCGCCGGTCATGCCAGTAGGCGCGGCGGAGGCCGCGGCAGATGGGCTTTGGGAGCTGCCACCGGAGAGTGGATTCGTCCCGCCGGACGGCTGTGCCGGCTGCCCGCCGGTGCCGGCCGCCTTGGCGCCCAGCGGCAGCCAATCGAGCGGGGCGGGGAGCCAGTCCAGGCCCGCCCCGACGAAGGGCAGCCAGGAAAGTCGCGAGCCACTGAGCCAGATCAGAGTGCCCGGCCCGCGGCCCAGCACGAAGAAGCCAAGCGCCAGTGCGAGCAGGAGGGCGAGCAGCGCGGACGTCACCCGATCCCGGCGGGTTCGCCAGAACCTCTTGCCGGGCGCAACACCTACCCCCCTCGTCTCCTCGGCCACGTCGATCTCTCTTCGAAACGACGGCGGCTTGATGGGAAACTTGCGGCGCCGGCCAAGCCCTGCCGGAGCGTTCGGCCCAAGCCGGCTGTGCTAGGCCTCCGGTTCGGCGGCAGCCTTCGCCGGCGGCTGCCAGTGGCCGGCGCTGTCGAGCTCCTCCGGCGCAGCGCCCTCGGCCAGCAGCCCGGCCAGGTCGAGGCGCCGGTTGCCGAATGTGAGATGACCCTCGGCGTCGCGCGGCCACTCCGACTCCTCTCGGTCCCAGCAGAGCTCCAGGCCGTTGCCGTCGGGATCGTCCAGGTACAGAGCTTCGTGGGTGCCGTGGTCGTTGACCCCGCTCAGGGGGTACTCGGCCTGGACCAGTCGCCGGAGGGCATCCCCCAGGGCGGCCCGGGTCGGGTAGCGGATGGCCACGTGATAGAGGCCGGTGGTGCCCGGAGGCGGCGGGGTTCCTCCCTTCGACTCCCAGGTGTTGAAGCCGAGGGTGTGGTGGTACCCGCCGGCGGCGATGAAGAGTGCGTCGTCGCCCATCCGGACGATCACGTCGAAGCCCAGGATGTCGACGTAGAACTGCCTGATCCTCTCGATGTCGGCAGTCTTGAGGTGGACGTGCCCGATGTTGACGCGCGGGTCGATCGGGCGCGGGACAGCTTCGCGAGGGACCACGCCGTGAACCTTGTGGGTTGTGCTCATGGTCTGAATTGGTACCCCCTTCTGATCCGGATTACGCGTTGCCCGTCGGACCGATCAGCTTCCAGGGGCTCTGCCACGGCC
>DATCPJ010000057.1:0-12745 GCA_036570145.1 Candidatus Dormiibacterota bacterium | reverse complement strand
CCCTTGGCTTCTCGTCGGCGCCAGGGTGCGGAGCGGCCGCCGCCTCGGTCGCCGGCGGAACTTCCTGGGCGGAGGCCCGCCGGGCCTCGGACGGGCCGCTGCCGTTTTCGCCGGCCGAGTTGACCAATTCCGGGATCGACGACTTCACGGTCTCGTCGGCCGGCAGCTTCGCCTTGGCGTCGAAGGCGAAGTCGCCCTCATGCTGGCGAAGCGCGCCGAGCACGGCGTCGTCCCCTGATGCACCTTCTCCTGTCGCGTGGAACAGGTGGCCAAACAGGAAATAGAGTGTGTACGCCTCCTCGTCACTTTTGACGGTCAGCGTCCCGGTTGCCCTTTCGGCCTGCGCACCCTCCAACAATGAGCGTAGCGCTGTTTCTTTCAGTGAGCCCTTCGCGTGCATATACTCCCACCCACTTCGGGGCAAGCCACGATCCCGGACCGCAGCCGAATCACGGCTAGTATAAGCACACACATGTCGAATCCGGGCGAACGGGTAACGCCGCCCGATCCGCCCGAGACCACTCGCAGCCAGCCCTTGAAACTCGTTTTCATACGGCACGGCAGCTCGACGTGGAATGACGAACGACGGATCCAGGGGCAGCTTGACCCACCTCTTTCGGAGAAGGGTCGGGACCAGTCGCGCAAGCTCGGCGCACGTTTTCGTGACGTCCCGGTCGACGGGTTTTACAGCAGCGACCTAGCCCGCGCCCGAGAGACGGCGGCGGCGATCGCCGAGCAGATCGGTCGCACGCCCGAGCTCCTGCCCGAGCTGCGCGAGGTTTCCCTCGGTGAGTGGGAGGGCCTTCAGCGCGACGAGATAATGGCCCGCTACCCGGAGCACTGGAGTCGCTGGGCCGAACACCCGTCCTGGGACATCGTGCCGGGAGGTGAGGGTACGGAGGCGTTCGAGGGCCGTGTGGGCGCGGCGATTGCGGCGCTGGTCGAGCGCCATCGATCGGGACGCGTGTTGGTGGTGACCCACGGTGGCGTGATCCAGGTTGCCCTGCTGCGAGTTGTCGGACGCTCCTCCAACGGGCTCTTCCCATTCACGATCGAGAACACCTCGGTGACCGTGCTGCAGGGGTCACCGGACCGGCTGGTGGTGGGCCGCGTGAACGACACATGCCACCTGGCTTGAGTAGCGCCGAGGAATGGGACGTGCGGCTCGCCGAGCTGGCAGCGCCGGCACCGTCGCCTCTCCTCCAGAGCTGGTCGTGGGGCGAGGTCCAGTCTCGGGCCGGCTGGCGGGTGGAGCGGTTGGAGCTGCCCGGTGGCGGTATCGCCAGCATCCAGCTTCGGGGGCGAGCGCCGTTCGAGCGCGCCTACGTGCCGCGCGGCCCGGTGCCCGCCGATCGGGACGCCCTGGCCGCGCTGGTCGATTGGGCGCGGGAGCGGGGCCTCGCCCGCCTGCGGGTCGAGCCGGAGGCGGGCGCCGATCTGGCCCCGCTGCTCGGCGAGCTGGGCTTCCGGCCCGCGGCCCAGGTGCAGCCGCAGTACACGATGATCGTCAAGCTGGGCAGCGAGGAGGAGACCCTCGCCTCGCTCAACCGGGGCACCCGCTACAACATCCGGCTGGCCGAGAAACGGGGCGTCACCATCGTGGAAGGCGGCGACGCGGCCGAGCTGGCCCGCCAGTCGGGTGCAAGCGCCGCCCGGCAGGGTATCCGCCTCCCGCCCGCCTCCTATTACCAGCTGCTCCTCGACCTGCTCCCGGGGGCCCGGACCTACGTGGCCAGCGCGGAAGGCGAACCGGTCGCGGCAATGCTCGTCATCCACTTCGCCGGGCGCGGCTACTACATGTTCTCGGGGTCCAACGGGAAGTCGCGTGAGCTGAAGCCGGTGTATGGGGCCAAGTGGGCGGCGATCCAGGGCGCGATCAGCGCCGGCTGCCGCGACTACGACCTCTGGGGTGTGCCTCCCGGCCCTGACAAGTCGCATCCCTGGTACGGCTTGTGGGAGTTCAAGGCGGGGTTCAACGGAGAGCTGGTCGAGTACGTTGGGTGCTGGGACCTGGTTCTCGGCGAGCTGCGCCACGGCGTCGGCGAGGCGACCGAGCGAGCCAGGCGGCGGCTGGGGCGGCTTCTTCGCAGGGGAGATTGATCTTCCGTTTTGGCGTGAGCTAGATTGCCTCCGGGGATGTGCTGCACTTGAGGTGTCGGTTTGGAAGTTGAGGTAGTAAGGCAAGAGGGCGGCTCACCTCGGCTGCTGATCGTGGACGGCGACGCCGCCTTCCGGCGCGAGCTCCGCGGCGAATGCGAACAGTTCGGCTACCAGGTGATCGAGGCCGAGACCAGCGCTGACGGCTTGCGCGAATTCGAAGAGCGGTCACCGAGCCTGGTCCTCCTGGAGACGGTCCTGCCCGACGGCTCAGGCCTCGACGTCTGTCGCAACATCCGTCGCTCCGACCCCAAGGTGCCGATCCTGATGGTGAGCGCCCGTGGCGAGGAGATCGATGTCGTGGTCGGCCTGGAGATCGGTGCCGATGACTACGTCATCAAGCCGGTCCGAATGCGCGAGCTCCTGGCACGGATCACCGCCCACCTGCGTAAGGCGCGGCTGGAGACCACCGAGAGCAGCGCGGGCCGCCTCGAGTTCAAGGACCTCGTCATCGACATCAACGAGCGGCGGATCTTCAAGGAGGGTTCCGAGGTGGACCTCACCCACACCGAGTTCGATCTCCTCGCCTACCTGGCCGGACACGCCGGCAAGGTGATGAGCAGGGAGAAGATCCTCAACCACGTCTGGGGCTACGAGTACCCGATCGAGACCAGGCTCATCGACGTACACATCCGGAACCTGCGCCGCAAGATCGAGACGAACTCGTCGCGGCCCTATTACATCCTGGCCGTGCCCGGCATCGGTTACCGCTTCACCAGCGCTCGAACCTAGCCACTCCAGCCGCCCCGGCGGTGGCGGAAAACCCGGTTTGTGGGGTAGGGTAGCCGCGTTCAAAGGGGGTGAGACTTCATGAGCTCACAGCGACTCCTCGTCACCGTCGAGTGCGAATCCGGGCGCAGTCAGGTGGCACTGCCCGGGGACGTCCCGATCGCAAGGTTGGTGCCACATCTCCTCGAGGTCTGCCGCGTCCCGGGTGTGGACGAGGCCGCCCAATGGATCGTGCGCCGCGACGGTCATCTGCTGCCGGGCAACCTCACCCTCGAACAGGCCGGCGTCCAAGAGGGAAACGTCCTGACCCTGCACGACCTCGCCGCCGGTGGCGGCGAAGCCGAGCGCCCGCGGCTGCCGACGCCCGAGATGGGGGCCGAGGAGCCTGGTGAGATGGCGCAGGCGCCGCCTCCCGCGCCTGCACAGGCACCGGTGGCGCTCCCCCGCATGGCCCAGCTGCCGGAGCGGCTGCGAGCGATGGGCGAGGCGATGATCTCGCCCGACCGGGACGAGTCGGCGGCGGCGGGCGACGCGGGCGGAGCCACCGGCGCGCACCGGCTGACGATCCCCCGCTCGGCGAGCGCCCTCGACCGTGCCCGTGAGGCCTGGCGGCTCAGCGATTACGGCACCCGGCTTGCCGACCTGATCGCCGCTCCGCGGCTGGCGCGCTGTGTGACGATCGCGGTCGTATCGCCCAAGGGCGGTGTGGGGAAGACGACCACCGCCGCGCTGCTCGGCACTCTCTTCGCGATGATCCGCAGCGACCGCGTGATCGCCATCGACAGCAATCCCGACCACGGGACCCTGGGCCGCTCGCTGACCGCCGACCATCCGATCTTCGTCGACGACCTGCTCGACGTCATCGACCAGCCGGCACTCACCGTAACCATGCTGGAGCGATTCCTCGGCAGGGGCCCGCACGGCCTCCTGGTCCTCCCCGCTCCGACCGAACCCGACCGCATGGAACGGCTCGATCGAGCCGCCTACCAGCGGGTCATCCACCGCCTGCAGGAGCTGGCGGGGATGTTGATCCTCGACTGCGGGGCCGGCCTCTACCACCCGGCGACCCAGGCTGCGATGGAGACGGCGGACCAGCTCGTGCTGGTGTCGGATGCCGACCCGCTGACGGCGGGCATCGTGGTCGAGGCTGGGCGCAGGTTGCGCGACAACCGGTCCTACACCCTCGTCGTCAACAAGCTGCCGCACTCGGGAAGCCGGCTCGACATGGAAGGGCTGGTCGGCGAGGCGAGGTCAGCGCGCGGTGTGATCGGCGTCGGCGCGGACCCGGAGGCCGCAGCGAAGGTGGCCAGCGGCCGGTTCAGCTGGGACGGCGCACCCGATGACTGGCAGCTCGCGTTCCGCAAGCTGGCGGCCGTGCTGGCCGCTGATTGGCAGCAGCTCGACCTGATCGCCTGATCCGCGTCACGCGCCTCCCTGATGACGCGAAACGCCGCGTCATGACGAGGTGGCGTTGCGTGTAAAACGTTTTACACGAGGCTCTGTCACCAGCTCCTCGTAGAGCTGGGCAAGCGCCTCCAGGTTGCGGTCAAGCGAGTAGCGGTCGAGCACCCGCTGGCGGGCGAGGCGGCCGAGCTCCAGCGACAGGAACGGCAGCTCGATCAGCTCCCGAATGGCCATTCCAAGCTCGACCGCGAGATTCCCGGGATCAACCACCAGGCCCGCGCCGCGGAGCGCCTCACCGTCGGTCCCGACGTCGGTCGCCACCGTTGCCACCCCGGACGCCATCGCCTCCAGCATCGACAGCGACAAGCCCTCGACAGTCGAGGGCAGAAAGAACCCGTCGGCGGCGCGGAGGATCGCGATCCGCTCCTCCTGCTCCGAGATGTGGCCCGTGAAAATGACGCGCGGATCGCGATAGAACCGCTCCAGCCGGCGCTTCTCCGTCCCGGTCCCCATGATCAGCAGCTTGACCCGGCTTGGCGGGGCGCAGTCGAGGAACGCCTCGAGCAGGACGTCGACGTTCTTCTCCGAATCGACCCGACCCATGTAGAGGAAGAGGCGATCGGCGCCGTAGCGCTCCCGTCGGTCGGACGGGCCGGGCCGGTACTTCTCGACATCCACCCCGTTGGGGAGGATCCGGATGATCGCCTCGGGAACGCCGAGGTTGGCGAGGATGTCCCGCTGCGCCGGCCCGAAGACGATGACCCGGTCGCACTTGGCCAGCGTCGGTGCGTAGAGGCGATAGGTGCCGCTGGTGATCCCGCCCCAGAGGCTGACGCGGTTGTCGAAGGCCACGTGGAAGGTCGCCACCAACGGGATCCCCAGCTCACGCGTCAGCTTGGGCAGGTCGAAGTCCATGCTCGAGAACCAGAAGGAGGCGTGGACGACATCGAACTCCCGCTGCCGCAGGCGATCGATCAACTTCTTCTTGGCGCGACCCGGTGAGAGCACGAGCGGCTTGACGAGGGGCATCTTCACCGACGCGAGCGGGACCGAGTCCCCGCTCTCCTCGGGCCCCTCACCGGTTCGATCGCCGTGGTGAAAGAAGGTCACCTGGTGGCCCATCCGGCGAAGTCCGTTGACGATCTCGTTGGAGTAGGTGGCCATGCCGCCGCCCAGGCTGGCCGACTGGTGGCCGAGCCAGGCGATCCGCAGGCGCCTCATGAATCCAGTATGTCCGGCCGCAACTCGCGGAGCGGCGCCAGGACGAACTCGCGCTCCCGGAGGCCGGGATGGGGGATTGTCAGGCCCTCCTCGCGGACGCTCAGGTGGTCGAAGAGGAGGATGTCGATGTCGATCTCGCGAGGACCCCAGCGATAGGTCTGCTGCCGCCCGACGGTGGCCTCGACCGCCTTGGCCGCGAGCAGGAGATCGCGCGGTGTGCCCGGCCAATCGACCTCGAGGACCTGGTTTAGGAAGTGCGGCTGGTCGCGGACGCCGAAGGGCTCGGTCTCGTGCACGGTGCTCTTGCGGAGGATCCGAACGCCCCGAACCTCGAGCTCGGCCCGAGCCCGCTCCAGGTACGCCTCGCGATCGCCGAGGTTCGATCCCAGCGCCAGGTAGCAGATTGTCACCGGAGGGCCTCCGCGACCCGGGCGACGCGTGCCATCGCCCGGACGTCGTGCACCCGGACGATGGAGGCGCCGCGCAGGATCGCCACCGCGACCGAGGCGGCGGTCCCCTCCAGCCGGTCGTCCACCGGCAGGTCCAGGATCCGCCCGATGAAGGACTTGCGGGAGGTGCCAACCAAAACCGGCCGGTCGAGCGAGGCGAGCTCCGCCAGCCGGCGGAGCACGACCAGGTTCTGCTCGGCCGTCTTGCCGAAACCGATCCCTGGGTCCACGATCACGCGATCGGGGGGGACGCCGGCAGCTTCGGCCACCGCGATCGACCGTCGCAGCGAGGCGAGAAGGTCGCCCATCAGGTCGGCGTACTCGGTTCCCGATTGGTTGTGCATCACCACCAGCCCCAGGCCGTCCCGCGCCGCCAGGCGGGCCAGCTCGGGTGATCGCTGCAGCCCCCAGATGTCGTTGATGATCGTCGCGCCCGCCCCGACCGCGGCCTCGGCCACCGGCAGCTTCCAGGTGTCGATCGACACCGGCACCCCTGCCTCTCGCGCCAGCCGTTCCACCACCGGGAGCACCCGCTCGAGCTCGAGCTCGACGGTCACCGGCTGATGGCCAGGCCGTGTCGACTCCCCCCCGACGTCGAGCAGGTCGGCGCCCTCGGCGACCATGCGGAGACCCTGCTCGATCGCGGCGCCGTGGTCGGTCACGCCGTCGCCACTGAACGAGTCGGGCGTCACGTTGACGATGCCCATCAGGTAGACGCGGCTTCCCCAGCTGAATTCCCGGCCGCCCAAGGTTGTCGTCACGCGCCGATTATGCTGGCGCGGATGAGGCTCGCCGAGCTGGCCGCGGGCGTTCCCGGCGCAACGATCGAGTCGGGGGACGAAATCGAGATCGTCCAGGTGCTCCAGGATTCCCGCAAGGCGGGACCCGGCGACCTCTTCGTCGCGGTGCCCGGGATCACCGTCGACGGCCACTCCTTCGCCGCCGACGCCGCCGGCCGGGGAGCGGCCGTCGTCCTCCAGCGCCGGGTGACCCTCCCCTCCGGCGCCGCGGTCGTGATCGTGCCCTCGACCCGGTCCGCGTTGGCTGAGCTGTCGGCCACCCTGCTGGGGCGGCCGGCGCGGCAGCTCCGGGTCGCCGGTGTCACCGGCACCGACGGCAAGACGACGACTACGCACATGGCCGCTCACGTGCTCGAGGCGGCCGGCATCAGGACCGGCTCAATGAGCACGGTCGCCTTCCACGCCGGCCTGGCCACCGACTACAACGAGTCCGGCCAGACGACCATCGAAGCCCCCGACCTGCAGGCCTGGCTGGCACGGATGGTGAGCGAGAGGATCGAGCAGGTTGTGCTCGAGGTGACCTCCCATGCCCTCATCCAGGAACGGGTGGGCGCCTGCGATTTCGACGCCGTGGCAGTGACCTACGTCGGTCACGACCATCTCGATTACCACGCGAGCTGGGAGGAGTACGTCGCCGCCAAGGCGCGGCTCATCGACCTCTGCGCCGCCGGCGCCGCGAAGGGGATGCCCAAGACCGCGATCCTCAATCGCGACGACGCCAGCTTCGAGCTGTTCAGCGCCCGGCCGATCGAGCGGCGCTGGACCTACTCGCTCAAGGGTCCCGCCGACATCATGGCCAAAGACCTCCACTGCGCCGAGATCTGCACCTTCCGGCTCGTGACGAGCTCCGGAGAGGCGCCCGTCGAGCTCGCGCTGCCGGCCCGCTTCAACGCCTACAACGCACTGGCGGCCGCCGGCCTCTGCCTGGCCGCGGGCCTCTCCGTTGATCAGGTCGCCGCCGGGCTGTCGAGCTTCGCCGGCGTGCCGGGGCGGCTCGAAAGCGTCGAACTCGGCCAGCCCTTCGCCGTCTACGTCGACTTCGCCCACTCAGCCGGAGCGCTCCGCAGTGCGCTGGCCGAGCTCCGGCCGTTGACCCCCGGCAAGCTGCTGACCGTGTTCGGCAGCACCGGCCGCAGCGACCACGACCGGCCGGGCATGGGTCGCGCCGCGGCGGAGGGCGCCGACTTCTTCATCATCACCACCGACGACCCGGTCAACGAGGACCCGGCGGAGATAGCTCGGGAGGTCGCCGCCGGCGCTGACGGCCGGGTCGCCGGCCGTGACTTCGACATCATCCTCGACCGCCGCGCCGCGATCCGCCGCGCGGTCGAGATGGCCCGCCCGGGGGACACCCTGCTGCTCGCCGGCAAGGGACATGAGAGGTCGATGATCACGGCCGCCGGAAGGGAGCCCTGGGACGAGCGGGCGGTTGCCGAAGAGGCGATCCGTCAACTGCCGACCGGCTAGAGTCGCTACTCAGGCGGTGGGCTCTTGGCCTCTCCGGTAAGCTTGCGGTAGCGATCGCGCCACGTCTCGGCCCGCCGCCGGAAGCGGTCCCGTTCGGCCCTGAGCACGACAAGGTCGGTCGACTCGATCTCCTGCCGTGCCGCGTCGCCGAGCCCCACCGCGGCGATGACCAGCCGGTCGATGGCACCGTTCTTGAACTCGACCAGCTCGCGGTAGACCTGAGCCCAGTGGAGCGCGTCATCGGGGTGGCCGGCGGTCGGGTCCTCGCCCGGCAGCAGCCGGCCGTCGTCGACCTGGTCCTTTGCGGCCTGCTCTTTCTGTGGCATGACTTTTCCGCCTAGTCGGAGTATCGACTACCCCGACGCCAGGCCGCCGCCGACCATGCGGACGATCTCCACCAGGTCCCCTTCGGCAAGAGTCGTGCCCGCAAGCTCGGAGCGCTCCAGGATCCGCTCGTTGAGCTCCACGGCGACTGTCCTCGGGTCGACGCCGAGCGACGCCAGGTAATCGCCCAGGCGGGTGGGACCTTCCAGCTCGACGTCGCGGCCGTTGACGCGGAGCTTGATCACGCGTCCGGCTCATCCCTGAACTGTCGGATCGCCGCGTGGCCGGCGGCCCCGGCGGCGAGACAGTCGGCGGCGCGGGCGGCGTCCACGCCTCCGATCGCGAGCACCGGGATGGCGACCGCCCGCGCCACCTCGGCCAGCGCTCGCAGTCCCAGGCCGGGCGCCCCGGGATGGGTCGGCGTTGGAAAGACCGGGCCGAAGATCACGAAGTCGGCGCCCTCCGCCTCGGCAACCGACGCGGCGGCGATCGAGTGAACCGAGCGGCCGAGCAATCGGTCCGTTCCGAGCAGCGAGCGTGCCGCTTCGACCGGTATGTCCGCCTCCGGGAGGTTGACCCCAGCAGCTCCGGCGGCCAGGGCGAGATCGGGCCGGCCCCTGACCAGCACCGGCAGCGGGGTCGCGTCCAGCAACGCGGTCAGCTCCCGGTACTGGGCGCGAGCCTCGGCGCCGGGCATCCGCAGGAGCAGGTGGGTGACTCCGTGCTCGGCGGCCCGCACTCCGGCGGCCGCGCTCTCGATGACCGCCATGACAACCGGAACGCTCAGCTCCGGCGCGATATGCCCTCGGTCGGCGAGCTGGCGGCAGCCTCGTCGCGGCGCGGCATCCGGCCGGCGACGAAGGCCTTGCGGCCGGCTTCCACGCCGAGCCGGAGAGCCTCCGCCATCAGGGCGGGCCGGCTGGCGGCGGCGACGGCGCTGTTGACGAGAACCGCATCGGCGCCCAGCTCCATCGCCTGGGCGGCGTCCGAGGGCACCCCGATCCCGGCGTCGACGACCACCGGCACCCGGGCGTTCTCGATGATGAGCCGAATCTGCGCCAGCGTCTGGAGACCCTGGCCAGAGCCGATCGGCGAGCCGAGCGGCATCACTGTGACGGTGCCGATCTCCTCCAGCTTGCGCGCCAAGATCGGGTCGGCGTTGATGTAAGGGAGGACCGCGAAGTTCTCCTTGACCAGGATCCGCGCCGCCTTGAGCGTCTCCTCGGCATCGGGCAGCAGGTAGCGGGGATCCGGGATCACTTCCAGCTTCACCCAGTCCGACAGCCCCATCGACCGCGCGAGACGCGCGATCCGGACCGCCTCCTCGGCGGTCTGGCAGCCGGCCGTGTTGGGCAGGATCCGGTAGCGCTTCCAGTCGATCACGTCGAGGATCGTCTTCCGGCTCGGGTCGTCGAGGTCGAGCCGGCGCAGCGCAACCGTGACCAGCTCGCAGCCCGAGGCATCCAGCGAGGCCAGCATCTCCTCATCGGATCGGTACTTGCCGGTCCCCAGGAAGAGGCGCGAGCGGAGCTCCTGGCCGGCGATGACGAGCGTGTCGCGCGCGAGCGTCTGCACGAGGCAAGCTTAGCCAGCCAGCGGCCGCCGGCTTGGCACCCCTGGCCGCCGCGGGAACTGGGACGGCGTTGGGCGGACCTTCTCCACGACCACCACCTGGCCCAGCGAGCGGGCCGCGGACGCGGCGGCCCCGATCTCCACCAGCTCGCCGCCCAGCCGAGCGATGGCGGTCCGGGCCGAATCGGCTTCGGCGGCAGCGTCCGTCTTCATCGCCAGCAGCCGCCCGCCCACCACGACGAAGGGAAGGCAGAGCTCGACGAGGACTGGGAGCGGGGCGAGCGCACGCGCCAGCGCGAAGTCGTACGCCTCGCGGTGGCGCGGGTCGTGGCCGGCGTCCTCGGCGCGGCTGGCTACCACCTCGACGTCCGCAAGGCCGAGCGTCGCGGCGGCCTGGACCAGGAAGGCCGCCTTGCGCTGGTTGGCCTCCAGCAGGGTCAGCGCCAGGTCGGGCCGGGCCAGGCGCAGCGGAAGGCCCGGCAGCCCGCCGCCGCTTCCGACATCGATGATCCGGAGCCGTCCCGGCGGCAGGAAGTCGAGGAGGACGAGCGAGTCCTCGAGCAGCGCGCGGTCGGGCCGTCCGATCAGCCCCGGCCACGATGAGATCAGGTTGAATAGAATTTCGTTCATGCCGCTCTACGAGTATTCATGTGACGACTGCCGGGGCAAGTTCGACGTCCTGACCTCCTACGCCGACCGCGATAACCGCAAGCAGGTCTGTCCGACCTGCGAGTCGACGCGGACCAAGGTCATGATCTCGTCCTTCGCCGCTTTCGGGTCCTCCGAGGCTGGCAGCGAGCCGGTCAGCCTGGGCGGTGGCGGGGGCTGCGGTCCCGGCTGCTGCGGCGGCGCCTGCTCGGCGAACTGAGCAGGACTTAGCGGCCCCGGGGCCAGGCGAATGCTCTTCCCGATCACCTATCGGGTGAACTCCCGCGGGCACATGGAGGTCGGCGGCTGCGACCTCCTCGACCTGGCGGCCGAGCACGGGACCCCACTCTATGTCTACGACGAGGACACGGTGCGGCAGCGATCCGCCGAGTTTGTCAGCGCGATCGGCGACGCCGGCGAGGTTCTCTACTCGGCCAAAGCCTTTGCCAGCCCGGCATTCCTCCGGGTGGTCGCCGAGGAGGGGCTCGGCCTCGACGTTGTATCGGCGGGGGAGCTCAACCTCGCCCTTCGCTCAGGGTTCCCGGCCGACCGGATCTACTTCCTCGGCAACAACAAGTCCGCCGAGGAGCTGGACCTGGCGGCGAAGACCGGCTGCACGATCGTCATCGACGGGTCATACGAGTTCGAGCTGCTCCGCCGGGTGGTGCCTGAAGGGAGCCGCGTCCGGGCCGAGCTGCGCATTTCGCCCGGCATCAAGCCGGACACCCACGACTTCATCTCGACCGGCCAGCTCGACTCCAAGTTCGGCTTCGCGATCGAGAACGGCCAGGCGCGCGCGGCCGTCGAGCAGGCGCTCGCCCATCCTCGGATCGACCTGGTCGGGCTGCACTCCCACATCGGCTCCCAGATCTTCGATCTCCGGGGCCACGTCGCCGCGATGGAGGTGATGCTCGACCTGGTTGCCGAGCTCAAGCGCGACCTCGCCTTCGAGCCGGCCCACCTGGGCGCGGGCGGCGGGCTGGGTATCGCCTACGACCGGAGCGACGACCCGCCGACCCCGCGCGCCTTCGTCGAGACGCTCCGGGGGGCCCTCGAGGCCGGAACGGCCCAGCGCGGGTTGCCCATGCCGCGCCTCGTCGTCGAGCCCGGGCGCTCGATCGCCGGCCCGGCCGGGGTCACCCTCTACACGGCCGGTTCGATCAAGGACATACCGGGCGTCCGCCGCTACGTGGCGGTGGACGGCGGGATGGGCGACAACATCCGCCCCAAGCTGTACGGCGCTCGCTACGAGGTTCTCAAGGCGGCGGAGCCCGACGCGCCGGCCACCGGCAAGGTGACGATCGCCGGCAAGTACTGCGAGTCGACCGACATCCTGATCACCGACGCTGAGCTTCCCGCGGTTCAGTCCGGGGACGTCCTCTGCCTCCCCGCGACGGGCGCCTACTGCCTCGCCATGGCGAGCAACTACAACGGGATACCGCGGCCCGCGGTCGTGATGGTCCGCGATGGCGCCGCGCGCGTGATCAGGCGTCGGGAGACGCTCGCGGACCTCCTCCTGGCGGAGGTCTTCTAGCCTCAGGGGCCGCGTTTGGGTGCGACGGTGAAGGCTGCCGCTGCGCAGTTGGCGCCGGCGCAGCCCTTGAGCTGGTGATGGCCCGTCGCGAACGTGCGCGGCACGGTGAAGGCATAGACGACGCGACCCTGCGTGTCGGCGCGCAGCGTTCCCAGCTTCTGCTCGGTGCTGGCGACGAAGATGTCCACCGACTGGCCCGCCTTGAAGCCGCCGAAGCGTGCGGTCACCACTCCTCCCTGGTCGACGGTCGCGGTGGACAGGGTCACCGTCGGACGGGCCCGTGCGGCCACCGCCAGCACGATGAAGGCGGCCAGGAGCAGGAACACGCCGGTCACCGCGCCCCAGATCAACCGTTTCCGGAAGCGTCCACCGCCGGTCGGGGCCGGGGCCGTGAGAGCGTTGGGTTCCACGCCCGCGGCGGGCGTCGCGGTGGCAGGCTC
>DATCPJ010000056.1:0-4006 GCA_036570145.1 Candidatus Dormiibacterota bacterium | reverse complement strand
GTGGTGGCCCCGACCCTGCGCCTGCCGACACCTCAGTCCCGACGGCCACCACCCCGCCGGTCGCCCCCTCCCCGAGCGCCGCGGCGGCGGCATGTGGGGCGGCCGCCCAGCAGGCCGACCAGGGCCATCTTCACGTCGTCGATCTCAACCAGACCTACGCCCAGCACCCAGCCACCTCGGGGCCGCACTACCCCGTTCCCCTGCCGCCCCAGCCGGCCGTGTACACCGCGCCGGTGGTGGAGGCCCGCGCCGTTCACAACCTGGAGCACGGCTATGTCTGGGTCTACTACCAGCCCGCCGGTGCGGATGCGCTCTCCGCGCCGGTGGTCGACGCGCTCCGGTCGGCCGCGACGGGCCAGCGGAAGGTCCTGCTGGCGCCCTACCCGCAGCTGCCCGCCGGCGCAGCGCTCGATTTCGCCGCCTGGGACGAGCTCCAGCAATGCGGCCGAGGGGTTACCGCGGGCGAGGCGATCGCCACGTTGGGCGCGTTCGTCACCGCCTACCGGGAAGGCCCGCTGGCGCCCGAGCCCGGGGCCGCCTGAAGGCCATTGACAGGCGGTGGCGGGCAACCCCATCACCACTCCGTTGGGATTCGCCGCTGCCAGTCCAGGTCTGGCTCCTGGCGCTCGGTCTGGCGGTCTACCCAGGTCTGCCCAACTGAGATCACGCCGGTTGGCGCACGTTCGCCCGCGGCGGCCCGTAATATGCCGTGACGGCACATGAGCGGCTCCCGAGGCGTAATCCTGATCGTCGAGGACGACGTGGCGACCTCCGACCTGATCGCCGATCTGGTCGAGCAGGAGGGATTCATGGTCTCCCGCGCGGGCGGCGGGCACGAGGCGATCGAGTCCTTTACGCGCGACCGCCCGGTGGCGGTCTTCCTCGACTGGGTCCTGCCCGACATCCCGGGCATCGAGGCCTGTCGCAGCCTTCGCGCCCTCGACCGCCTGGTCCCCATCATCTTCGTCTCCGGGCGCGATGACGAGGCAAGCACGATCCGCGGACTTGACGCCGGTGCGGACGACTACCTCGCCAAGCCGGTCCGGATCCGTGAGCTGATCGCGCGGCTGGAGGCGCATATCCGAAAAGTCGGCGTCCTGACCGAGCGCCAGGCGGCCGAGCCGAGCGCCGACCAGGTGCGGATGCGCCGCTTCGGCGAGGTCGAGGTCGACCTCGCCGCGCGGATGGTCTCGGTTGGCGGCCAGCCGCTCAACCTGGCGCCGCTCGAGTTCAGCCTGCTCGAATACCTGGCACGCAACGCGGGCGTGGCGGTCAGCCGGGACCAGATCATGCGCGAGGTCTACGGCTTTGCCGCCGACATCTCGACCGAGCGGGTCGACCAGCTCGTCCGGCGGTTGCGGACCAAGCTCGGCGACGGTCCCCACCGGGGCGGCGTCCTGGTCGCCGTGCCGGGCTACGGCTACCGGCTGGAGCAGAGTTCGCCCCAGCCCGCCTGATAAGATCGGGAACGACATGGCCTACGTCATAGTGCAGCCCTGCATCGGTCTGAAAGACGCGTCCTGCGTCGAGGTCTGTCCGGTCGACTGCATCCACAGCGACGACGCGTCCGAGATGTACTTCATCGACCCCGACGAATGCATCGACTGCGGTGCATGCGTTGATCCCTGCCCGGTCGACGCGATCTACCCGGAGGACGAGGTCCCCGAGGAATGGCGCAACTTCATCCAGATCAACGTCGACTACTTCAAGAAGTAGCGGCGGCTTCGTTCCGATCCGTGAGCAGGTGACCAAGAGAGCTTGAGCAAGCACGCGGTCACGCTGCTTCCCGGCGACGGCGTCGGCCCGGAGATCTGCGACGCGTCCGTCCGCGTGCTCGAGGCCACCGGAGTCGAGTTCGAGTGGGACGTGCAGCCCGCCGGTGAGAACGCCATGACGGAGTACGGCACCCCGCTGCCGCCGCGGACGCTCGACTCCATCCGGCGCACGAGGGTCGCCCTCAAGGGACCTGTCGGCACCCCGATCGGGACTGGCTTCCGGAGCGTCAACGTGGCCCTCCGCCAGGAACTCGACCTTTACGCCCTGGTCCGGCCGGTGAAGGCCTACAAGGGAGCGCGCAACCTGCGCGACGACCTCGACTTCGTCATCGTGCGCGAGAACACCGAGGACATCTACACCGGGATCGAGTTCGAGCTGGGAACGCCGGACTGCGTCGACCTGATCGAGGAGATCTCAAGGCGGGCGGGGAAGAAGATCCGCCCCGACAGCGGGCTTTCGATCAAGCCGATCTCGGTCAGCGGCACCGAGCGGATCGTGCAGTACGCCTTCGACTATGCCCGGCGGATGGGGCGGCGGCTGGTCACCGCGGTGCACAAGGCGAACATCATGAAGCACACCGACGGCCTCTTCCTGGCAACCGCGCGGAAGGTGGCCGAGCAGAACAAGGACATCGAGTTCAACGACCGGATCGTCGACAACATGTGCATGCAGCTCGTGCTGCGGCCCTACGAGTACGACGTGCTCTGCTGCCCGAACCTATACGGCGACATCATCTCCGACCTCGGCGCGGGCATGATCGGCGGCCTCGGCCTGGCTCCTGGTGCCAACATGGGGACCGCGGCCGCCGTCTTCGAGGCGACTCACGGTTCGGCGCCCAAGTACACCGGCCAGAACAAGGTGAACCCGATGGCGGTGATGCTCTCGGGCGTGCTGATGCTGCGGCACCTGGAGGAGACGGATGCGGCGGACCGGATGGAGGCCGCCATCGCGAGTGTGATCAAAGAGGGCCGGGACCTCACCTACGACATGAAGAAGGACCGCGACGACCCGACCGCGGTCGGCACCTCGCAGGTCGCCGACGCGATAATTCAAAAGCTGCGCTGACGGAAGGCGCTCGCCGCCTCCGCAGGCTCTGGACCGAGCACCGGGCGATCCCCTTTCCCGGCGGCCGCAGCAGCGATCCGCACCTCCACGAGATTGCGCTCTATGACGCCTGGCTGGAGCCGATCGTGACCGCCGCGCTGACGCGCGACGGCCGGCTCTCGGCGGCTCACCGCGCGATGCTCCAGCAGAGGCGCGAGGAGGGCAACCAGGCGCTCTGGGCGGCAGCCGGCGAAGCCGGGCGGGCGGCGCGTTCCCACGTCGCCCGTCTGCTCCGGATCGAGGAGGAGCTGGAAACCCTGCCGCTGGACTGATCGGGCCCCGGCGGCTTATCCTTGCGGGCGAGCTTGCACGCTCGCTCCCCCGTCCTAGACAACGTCACACCCAGGGAGCGCCGGTACGACCGACGTCGTGCTCGCCGGCGGCGTGACCTCCTTGCCTTCGCGCTGGTCCTTCTTCTGACGGTCGGCTGCGGGGTCGCGGTTCGGGCGGCCGCGCCGATCACGGTCGGCTGGCTGGCGCCGAGGACCTCAGTCGCACCGCTCGGGTTACTGCCGGCGGCCGCCCGACCGATCGTGGTGCCGCGGGAGGAGGCCATCCCGACCTTCAACGTTGCCGCCTTCAACGCGGTGGCCGAGCCCGACCTCGCCCTCCACGCCAAGAGCGCGGTGCTCTTCGACCTCGACGGCAATCGGGTCCTCTGGGTCAAGGAGGCACACCTCCGGCGCGCCCCGGCCAGCCTCACCAAGCTGATGACGGCGGTCGTCGCCAGTGACCTGACAAGCCTCGACACGCGGGTCACCGTAACCGGGGAGGCGGCCGCGGCGGAGCCGAGCCGCATGGGCCTGGTCGCGGGCCAGTCGCTCACCGTCCGTGAGCTGCTTTACGGAGCCCTCCTCAACTCCGGCAACGACGCCGCCTTCGCCCTCGGCGACGGGATCGTGCCGCTCGACCGCTTCCTCGCCCTGATGAACCGGAAGGCCGGTTCTCTACACCTGCGGGACACCCACTTCAGCACTCCCAATGGGCTTACCGACCCGAACAACTACACCTCGGCCTATGACCTGGCCGTGCTCTCCGCTTACGTTGCGCGGAACTACCCCGAGCTGGTCGCGATCGCCGCCACCCGCGACCAGATGATCCCGGCCGCCGACACCCATCCCGCCTT
>DATCPJ010000055.1:0-13075 GCA_036570145.1 Candidatus Dormiibacterota bacterium | reverse complement strand
GAGCCGGTGACGCTGCACAACCTGGCGGAGGTCACCGACACCGCGGTGATGCTCGACATCCTGGCCGCGCTCGGCTGCTCGGTCGCCGACGATACGATCACCGCGGCCAGTGTCGTGGCCAACGTCCCGGAGGAGCTCGCGCGCCGGATGCGGGCGTCGATCGTGCTCCTCGGCCCGCTTCTCGCCCGCACCGGGGAGGTGCGTCTCCCCAAGCCGGGCGGCGACGACATCGGCGACCGCCGGGTCGAGCAGCACATCGCGGGCTTGCGCCGGATGGGCGCCGAGATCGAGGAGACGCAGACCGAGATCATCGGCCGGGCTGTCCGCCTTCGCGGCGCCCGGATCGTCCTCGACATGCCGACGGTCACCGGGACCGAGAACCTGATGATGGCGGCCGCGCTGGCAGCCGGACGGACCGAGATCATCAACGCGGCTCGCGAGCCGCACGTCCAGGACCTCGCGCGGATGCTCAACGCGCTCGGCGCCAACGTCATCGGCGCCGGCACCCACGAGGTCGTGGTGGAGGGGGTTGCCTCGCTCCACGGCGGTGAGCACACGGTCACCACCGATTACCTGGAGGCGGGAACTTACGCCATGGCGGTGGCGGCGGCGGGCGGCGACGTCCACCTCGAGTGCTCGCCGGTCGAGGACCTGCCGATGCTGTTGTTGAAGCTCGAGCAGGCGGGCGTGAGCATCGAGGTCGAAGGTGACGACCTGCACGTCGTCCGCCGCGCCGGCCACACGATGCGGGCGGTCGACCTGACGACCTGGGTCCATCCCGGCTTTCCGACCGACCTGCAGGCGCAGTACACGGCGCTGATGACGCAGGCACGGGGGACCAGCACGATCTCCGAGTTTCTCTTCGAGAACCGCTTTCAGCACGTTCCCGACCTGGTCAAGATGGGTGCCGTGATCGAGCTCCGCGCGCGCACCGCGCTGGTGACGGGGCCGACCCGTCTTCACGGCGCCGACGTCGTCGTTCCCGACATCCGCTCTGGCGCCGCCCTGGTCATCGCCGCCCTCTCCGCCGAGGGTGAGACCGTCCTCCACAACTCCTGGCACGTCGACCGCGGTTACCCCGACCTGGTGTCCCGCCTGACCGAGCTGGGCGCCGAGATCGCGCGGGAGACGCTGCCCGGCGACCATCCGAACACGGGGACCTACGAGTAGCCGTGCTCGCGAAGAAGATCGGCATCGATCTTGGTACGTCGACCGTGCTGGTGTATGTGAAAGGGGAGGGGATCGTCATCAACGAGCCCTCGCTCGTCGCGCTCAACCGGGATGGGACCAAGATCCTTGCCGTCGGGCGGCAGGCGGCCGAGATGGTGGGGAGGACGCCGGACACGATCACCATCGTCCGGCCGATGCGGGAGGGGGTGATCGCCGATTTCGTGGTGACCGAGGGGATGCTCCACTACTTCATCGCCAAGGTCCAGGGCCGGCAGCGGATCTTCAAGCCCGAGATCATGATCTGCGTACCCTCCGGCGTGACCAGTGTCGAGCGCCGCGCCGTGACCGAGGCCGCCATCAGCGCCGGTGCCAAGCAGGCCTGGCTCATCGACGAGCCGCTGGCGGCCGCGATCGGGGCCGACCTGCCGATCAGCCAGCCGAGCGGTCACGCGATCTGCGACATCGGCGGGGGCACGACCGAGATCGCCGTGATCTCGCTCTCCGGCATGGTCGTCGCCAACTCGATCCGGGTGGGGGGGAACCGGATCGACGACGCCATCGCCGCCTTCGTCAAACGCAAGCACAACCTCCTGATCGGCGAGCGGACGGCCGAGGAGGTGAAGATCGGCATCGGCAGCGCGCTCCCACCGAAGGAACTGCTGACGATGGAGGTGCGCGGCCGCGACCTCGTCTCCGGCCTTCCCAAGAACATCGTCCTCGATTCGCGCGAGGTCGCCGAGGCGATCCAGGATCCCCTCGCCCAGATCGTCGGCGCCGTTCGCGGGGTGCTCGAGCAGACGCCGCCCGAGCTGGCCGCGGACATCTACGACAAGGGGATCGTGCTCAGCGGAGGTGGCGCACTGCTCCGCAACATCGACCGCTACCTGGTGATGCACACGGGGGTTCCGGCGATCGTGGCCGACGATCCCCAGACCTGCGTTGCCCGCGGCACGGGCCTCGCGCTGGAGCACTTCGAGGTCCTCAAGCGCAACCAGCTCTACCTCCGGTGAGCCGCTGAGCCAGCTTCACGTCGTCGTCGACGGCTCGGCTCTGGCGGCGCCCGCGGCGGGGATCGGCACCTACACCCGCGAGATCCTGGCCGCGCTTGCCGGCCGGGCTCGTTTCACGATCTACGGACCGGGCCATCGGGAGATCCCCGGACCGCGCTTCGCCGGCCGCCACCTGCTCTGGCCCGGCCGGATCCGTCGCCTCGCCCCCGATCTCTTCTTCGGACCGATGGGCCAGCTGCCGCTCGGGTCGGTCGGCTGCCCCTCGGTGCTGACCATCCACGACCTCGCCATCTACATCCAACCCCAGTGGTTCCCCCCCGGCCAGCCGCTCAGCACGCGTCTGGTCGTTCCCCGCTCGATCGAGCGGGCCACCCGGCTCATCGCCGATTCCCACAATACGGCCGCCGACATCGCCGAGCTCTTCGACCGGCGGCCGGAGGAGATCAGCGTCGTCCACCTCGGCGTGGCGCCGGACTTCCACCCTCTCCCGAGGGAGGAGCTGGAAGGCGTTCGCCGCCGGCTCGAGCTGCCCGATCGCTTCATCCTCTTCGTCGGCTCGATCGAGCCGCGCAAGAACCTGCCGACGCTGCTCGACGCCTGGTCGGCCGTCCCCGACCGCCCCGATCTCGTGATCGCCGGCGACTGGGGCTGGCGCCACGAGCCGATCCGCGATCACATCGATCGCCTGGGAAGCGGCATCCACCTTCTCGGACCGGTCGACCTCGGCGACCTTCCCGCGCTTTACAACCTGGCCATCGCGCTCGCCCACCCCGCCCACTACGAGGGCTTCGGGCTGACCCCCCTCGAGTCGATGGCCTGCGGCACGCCGGTCGTCTGTTCCAACGCGGCCTCGCTGCCCGAGGTGGTGGGCGACGCCGCGCTGCTTCTGGCTCCTGCTGACGTGGCCGGCTGGACCGACGCTCTCGACCGCGTCCTCCACGATCCGGGCCTTGCCTCCGACCTGCGCCGCCGCGGCATCCTCCGCGCCGCCGAGTTCGGCTGGGCTAAGACCGCCTCCCGGACGTGGCGGGTTCTCGAATCGACAGCCGCGCTCTGACCGCGTCGGCAACCCCCTCCGCGCAGCGCTTCCAGGTGAAGCGGGCGGCCTGCCGGCGCCCGGCCGCGACCAGGCGCCTGCGCAGGGCGGGGTCGTCCCGGATCCGCCGGATGGCGCCTGCCATCGCCTCCGCGTCGCGGGCGTCGAGCACGTAGATGGCGGCCTCGCCACCGACCTCGGGAAGGGAGGAGGTGCGCGTCGCAACCACCGGCAGGCCGTGGCGCATCGCCTCCAGGACGGGTATGCCGAAGCCCTCGTAGAGGCTCGGGAAGAGGAGCGCTTCGGCATTGCGGTAGAGGAGGTCGCGCTCGGCATCGGAGACCCGGCCGAGCAGCCGGCAGCGCGGCGAGGCGTCGAGGCTTGCGGCCATCGCCTCGTCGTGTATGGCGCCCGCGCACACCAGCAGCAGGCCGGGCAGCCTTTCCACCGCCTCCAGCGCGGTCAGCTGGTTCTTGCGCGGCTCGATCCTGCCGACGCTGAGCACGTACGGCGCGTCGATGCCAAAGCCGCGCAGCCTCGCCGCATCGGCCTTGCGGTCGTGGGCCGGCGGTGTGCCCTCACCGCCGCCCGCGTGGACGACAGTCACCCGGCCGGGGTCGACGCCGTAGAGCGAGATGAGGTCCTGCCGGGTCGCCTCGGAGATGGCGATCATCGTCCGGCAGACGCGCGCCGCCCGCCGCGCCGTCCAGCGCAGGTAGGCCAGGTCGGCATGTCGATAGGCTCCCGGGAAACGCTCGAAGGCGAGGTCGTGGAAGACCTTGATCGGCGGCGCCGGGCAGAGCATCGGCACTACGTGGGCGAGGTCCAGGAAGAGGTCCGGCCGCCGGCTCGCAAGCTCCGCCGGCAGCCTTGCCTGGGCCCACAGGCGGGGAAACGGCAGCACGGTCAGGTCGACGCCCAGGCCAGGCGCCGGGCGCGCCGCGTAGAACCGCCAATCGAGATCCGGGGCGACCTCGGTGAGCCGGCGGACGACCTCCCGGGTGTAGCGCTCGGTGCCCGTCACGGCAGGCTTGGTCGCGGGGTTCGCGTCGACGGCGACGATCGGCCTCTCCTTGGGTGCTATCTCAGGCATCCTATCGGCGATTTGTAGGTGGAGGGGAGCAAACTGCTGGGTGGTGGATGGACCGCGCCCCCGCGGGCGGGCGGTGGCGCTTGCGATGGTCGTTCTGGCGGCCGTCGTGACAGCCCAAGCCCTGCTCCAACAACCGTTGCCAGGAAAGGCGTACGCACGCTCGCTGGCGGCCGCCTCCAGGCCGGCGCCCACTTCGCCAACCGTCCGGCACGGGCAGGCGATGCCGGCCTGGGAGATCTTTCCGCCCGGTGCGCTCGACGCCGTGATCCCGCCCGGCCGATCGACGGTCCAGGTTCCGATCCTCATGTACCACTACATCCGGGTTCCGCCCGACTACGCGTCCGACCG
Organism: Candidatus Dormiibacterota bacterium; assembly: GCA_036570145.1. Classification (GTDB taxonomy): domain Bacteria; phylum Chloroflexota; class Dormibacteria; order Dormibacterales; family Dormibacteraceae; genus UBA6019. Next base: position 8,418 of record DATCPJ010000055.1, on the reverse strand, counting down.
CATCGGCTGGGGCCTCTCCACCTCGCCCGAAGACTTCAAGCTGCAGATGAACTACCTGGACCAGCACGGCTACCACCCGATCACGCTGACGGAGCTTCGCGACTACCTCAAGGGCAACCGGCCGCTCCCCGATCGGCCGGTGGTGATCACCTTCGACGACGGCTACGCCGACCTTTACACGCAGGCGTTCCCGGTCCTCAAGCACCACCGTTTCAAGGCGGTCGCCTACATCGTCAGCGGTTTTGTCGGCCGTGTCGGGCAGAACGTGATGCCCGACCAGGTGCGCGAGATGGACGCGTACGGGATCGAGATCGGCGCCCACACCGTGAACCACGTCGACCTGACCACGGCGGGCGGGAGCCTCGGCACCGAGGTGAGCGGGTCCAAGACAGCGCTCGAAGCCCTCGTCGGTCACCCCGTCCTCGACTTCTGCTACCCCTCAGGTCGCTACAACCCGGCCGTGATCCAGGCGGTCCAGGCCGCCGGCTTCGACAGCGCCACGACGACCGAGAGCGGTGCCGTCCACACCCTGAACGACCGCTTCGCCTGGACCCGGGTGCGGGTCTCGGGCAGCGAGTCCCTCGACGATTTCGTCAAGGGCCTCCAGCAGCACGAGACCGGCCAGGCTCCCTCCTCCTATATGCCGATCAAGATCACGCGGACGTATCCGTTGATCTACGAGCAGCCGTTCTCAGGGTTGGAGTAGCTCGAGCACCTTCCGTGCCGCGCGCTCAGCCGTGAGCAGCCCGGCGAGCTCGCGGGCGCGGGCGGAGAGCTGCATCCGGAGGGGCCGGCTGCGATACAGCGCGGAGATCGCCTCCGACCAGTCGGCGAGGTTCCCGGCTCTGACGGTGAGGCCCCCATCGCGGACGACCTCGGGAAAGGCACCGTCGTCGGGCACGACCGGCGGCGAGCCGCAGGCCATCGCCTCCAGCGCTCGGATCGGACAGCCGTTGAGGCTTTCGCAGAGGAGCACGCCGACCGCCCCGCTGAGCAGCGCCGGCAATCGCGTCCGCTCCACGCGGAGCTCCTCGGCGAGGACCAGGCCGGCGCCCTCCGCCGGCGTTGTGGCGCCGGACCAGGCGCGCCGGGCGAGCGCGGTGTCGCCGAAGGCGAGCAGGTAGCGCTCGGGCAGGCCGAGCTCGGCTCGCAGCGTGGCCGCCTCCACCGCCGAGGTGCGTGCGAAGCGCGGCTCGAGGCCGGGCTGCACGATCGCCAGCCGGCCGGCGGGAACCCGGAGGTAGAGCGCAAGCGCTTCTGCCACAACCTCCGAGGGCGCGATCACAACGTCCGAGCGGCTGGTGGCGAAGGCGGTGGCGAAGCGGCGGCCGAAACCGAGCAGACCCGAGCGCAGGTGGGCCAGGTCGTGGACGGCGACGATGCAGCGGTGGCGGGGGCTGGGCCGCCCTCCGGCCGGCTGAAAGAGCGTCCCGGCGGCCGGGAGCGGGCCCTCGTAGCCCGGCTCGAGCACCGTGATCTCGGCGTGGACGGCGATCCGCACCAGCGCCCCGACGAGCTGGAGCGCGTACTCCCCGGGCGGGTCCGGCCGGACGGGGTCGACCCGCCGGAGGTCGACGATCAGCACCGGGTTACAGGTTCAGGCAACAGCGGCCAATGATAATCAGCCCTGTCATGGGCTCGATCCGGGTGCTCGGCGTGCGGGTCGACGACCTCGACGGCGAGGGCACGCTGGACCGGATCGAGGAGCTGCTGGCGGCCGGGGGCCACCACCTGGTCGCGACCGTGAATCCGGAGTTCGTCATGCTGGCGCGGCGCGACCCCGCTTTCCACCGCCTGCTCGAGGACGCCGCCGTCTGCCTCGCCGACGGTTGGGGCGTCACCTGGGCCGCCCGCCGCCAGGGCCGCCCGCTGCCCGCGCGCGTCACCGGCGTCGACCTTATCCCGGCGCTCGCCGAGCGGGCGGCACGAAGGGGTTGGCGCCTCTTCCTGCTGGGGGCTGCACCCGGCGTCGCCGAATCGGTTGCCGCCCTTCTCAAGGCGGAGCACCCGGCGCTCGCCATCGCCGGCTGCCATGCCGGGGTCGCGGGTCCGGAGGGCGACGAGGAGAGCCTGCGGCTGCTCGCGGCGGCCCACCCCGACATCGTGCTGGTTGCCTATGGCGCACCGCGCCAGGAGCTGTGGATCGCACGCAACCTGGCCCACCTCGAGGCAGGCGTCGGGATCGGGGTGGGCGGCGCGTTCGACTATCTCTCGGGGGCGGTTCCACGGGCTCCGGCCTGGATGCGTCGGGCGGGCCTGGAGTGGCTTTACCGGCTCCTCCGCCAGCCCTGGCGCGCCCGCCGGATGGCGGTACTGCCGCTTTTTGCATTCGAGGTCCTCAAGTCCCGGGCGTAGTGGTGTATTTGGTGATTTGGTCGACCCAATGGCCGCAGGCGACCCGCAGGGTCGCTGGTCAGGACGTCGAGGCCGCGCGAAGGGGTGGAACCAGGAGGATGGCAGCCGAAGCTGCGTGACGACGACGGGCCGGGCCCCCTGAGCCCGGTATCGGCGTTCTGAGCGGACCCGTTGTCGACCTTATTGCCAGACACACCACTAGATATGCTTTCGCCCCGTGGCCGAACCGCCGGAGCTGAGCGTCGTGGTGCCGGCCTACAACGAGAGCCGCCGCCTGCCCGAGACCCTGGCCGTCATCAAGCCCTACCTCAACTCGCTCGGCGCGAGCTGGGAGCTGATCCTGGTCAACGACGGCAGCAGCGACTCGACGATGGAGCTGATCCGCGCCGAGGAGGGCCTCGATCCAGGGCACCTACGGGGGATCGACCTCCAGCCGAACGGCGGCAAGGGCCGCGCCGTGGCGGCGGGCGTGGCGGCAAGCCAGGGCGCTTTTGTCCTCATCTCGGATGCGGACTTCTCCACCCCGATCGACGAGCTCACGAAGCTGCAGGCGGCCATCGAAGGAGGCAGCGACGTGGCGATCGGGTCGCGCGCCAAGCGCGGCTCCCAGGTCGAGATCTCGCAGCCCGCCCACCGCGTCCTGATGGGCAAGATCTTCAACCTCATCGTCCAGCTCGCCGTGCTGCCTGGTTTCTGGGACACGCAGTGCGGCTTCAAGCTCTGGAAGGGCCCGGTGGCGCGTGAGGTCTTCGCCGAGATGAAGCTCGACGGGAACGTTGCCTTCGACGTCGAGGTGCTCTACCGCGCCCGCCGCCATGGCTACCGGATCGCCGAGATCCCGGTCCGCTGGTACGACTCCATCCCGAGCCGGATCTCGCCCCTTCGCCATTCCGCCGAGGCGCTGGTCGACATCGCCCGGATCCGGTTCCTCAAGTGAGCGCCAACCCGGCTGCCGAGATCCTGGTGATCCTTCCGACCTTCAACGAGAGGGACAACCTGGAGCGGGTGGTCGGGGCCGTCCGCGGGCTCGACCACGACATCCTGGTGGTGGACGACAACTCGCCCGACGGTACCGGTGAGCTCGCCGACCGGATCGCCGCTGCGGACCCGCACGTCAGCGTGCTCCATCGCGCCGGCAAGCTGGGCCTCGGCAGCGCCTACGTCGAGGCGTTCCGGATCGGCCTCGGGCGCGGTTACCGCTTCCTGGTCGAGATGGACGCCGACGGCTCGCACCGGATCGAGCACCTGCCGGCGATCATCGAAGCGGCGCGGGCCAACGGTGGTCTCGGCCTCGGCTCCCGCTACGTGCCGGGTGGTGCGGTCACCGGCGCCTGGGGCGCCCACCGCAAGTTCCTGAGCTGGGGCGCCAATGTCTACTGCCGCGCCCTCCTCAGCCTGAGCATTCACGATTGCACCTCTGGCTACCGCTGTTTCGCGCGCGGACTGCTGGAGGACATCGGCCTCGACCGCGTGATTTCCGACGGTTATTCGTTCCAGATCGAGATGGTGTACCTGACCACGCTCAAGGGCTACCGCGTCACCGAGGTGCCGATCCTCTTCGAGGACCGGATCGCCGGCGCGTCAAAGGTGACCCGGGGCGAGATCGTCTCCGACTTCCTGAGCGTCATCCGGCTCCGGCTCCGCCATGGCCGTTAGCGCCGTCCGACCGGCGGCGACCACGGCCGTCTCGCGCCGGCTCCCGCTCTGGCTTCTCCTCGGCCTGGGCCTGGCGATCCTGACCCTGCTGCCCTACGTCTACGCGCACCTGGCCCAGCCACCGGGGCGGACGTTCATGGGCTTCTTCTTCCTCGGCGACGACGCCAACACCTACCTGGCAAAGATGCGGGAGGGGCTCGACGGGTCCTGGGTCTGGACGAACAAGTACACGACCGAGCCGAGCACGCCCGTCTACTTCTTCGTCTTCTGGATCGCGCTCGGCCACTTCGCGGGGCTTTTCCACCTTCCCTTGCTGCTGACCTTCCACCTGGCCCGGATCGTCGGCGCCCTCTTCCTTCTCTACGCCGCCTGGGTGTTCATCGAGCACTTCGTCGTCGAGGCCTCGGCCCGCCGCTGGGCGATCTGCTTTCTCGCCCTGGCCCTCGGCGCCGGCTACGTCATCCAGGCGATCGGAAAGCCGATCTTCTTCGGCCAGCAGACGGACACCCTCGACTGGCGGATGCCGGAGCTGACCGCCTTCTACTCGATCCTCGCCCTCCCGCACTTCACCTGGGCGGCCGGCTTCCAGGCGCTGGGCGCGGTCCTGACCCTGCGCGCGGCGGAGCGGGGGAGCCTGAAGCTCGGCTTTCTCGCCGGCCTGGCCTGGCTCGGCGAGGCCTCGATCCACGCCCAGATGCCGATCCTGGTCGGCGGCGCGGTCGTCGTCGCGGTGCTCTATCGAAGGGTCAGCCTGCGCGGCTACGCGGCGGTGGCACTGGCGCTCGCGATGGTGGCGCCCTACGTCCTCTATTCCTATGTCGAGCTCCATAACCCGGAGGTCTCGCGTTGGAGCGGCCAGTGGCGGAACAACTTCGCGCCGGACCTGCTCAGCCTCTCCCTGGCACTTGCTCCACAGCTTCTGCTGGCCGCGCTGGCGCTCCCCCGGATGCTGCGGCGCCGCTCCCGCGGCGACGTCTTCCTGCTCGCCTGGCTCGTCCTCCTGGGGATCATCCTCTGGGCGCCGACGCCGGCCGACAACCTCCGTCGCCGCTTCTTCGACGGCATCTACCTGCCGCTGGTGGTGATGGCCGCCGAAGGGATGTACGCGGTCGTCGTGCCCCGCTTGAAGGAGCGCGGCCGGCGCCTCGTCCCCTTCGCCTATGTCGCATTTGCCGCGGTGGGCAGCATCTTCCTGCTCATCGCGCCCCTTCTGGTCGTCAACAACAGCGCTTACTCGATCCCGACCGGCGAGTACCAGGCCCTGCAGTGGCTATCGCCCCGGCCGGCGGGCGTCGTGCTCACCTCCGACCGGCTGGGCCTCCTGGTTCCCGGCTACACGGCGGACACGGTCTACGTCGGCCAGTACAGCGAGACCTTCAACTGGGCGGCCAAGACCCGGGAGGCCGACGACCTCCTCCATGGCCGGGCCGACCTCGCCGCCTTCGTGGCGGCGCACCACGTCCGCTACGTGATCTGGCCGGCGGCAGACACCTCAACACAACCGCCCGACTTCCTGGGAGCTCCTGCGTACACAGCCCCGGGAGTGATGGTGTTCCAGCTCTATTAAGCGGATCACCCTCCCCGCTCTGCGGGGAGGGAAGGGTGGGGCCAAACGGAGGCCGACCAACGCCGGCAATGCAGGATCGAGCCGGTTGAGTGGCCCCACCCAGGGCTGGATCACCCTCCCCGCTCTGCGGGGAGGGGGAAATTGCTCCCCAAGAATGCGGTAGGGGGATGCGAGCCCAGCTATTTCTTGCGGACGCAGATCTCCGCCTGCGAGTCCTGGTAGACGCTGCAGTCCCACTTGTCGGGGAGGGCTTCGAGGACATTGGTGAGCGCCTCGTGGCGGTTGTAGACGACGTAGTCGACCTGGTAGCGGTCGAGGATCTGCTGCCAGTTGCTGCGCAGCGTTTGGACGTCCTGGTATTGCTGGAGGAAGGAGTCGCCCATGACCGACGCCTCGCCGAAGATGAAGACGCGCCGGTTCGGGTCGGGGTAGAAGCGGTTGGCGAGGTAGCCGCCCCAGCCGTACTGGTTGTACATCCGGGTGCCGATCTCGGGGTGGCTGGCGAGGAAGTCGGCCGCCGCGACAGGGTAGTTGGAGCTCGTGTCCGCCGGCTGTTTGCCGAGGGAGGTCCCGATCCGGAAGAGCACCGCGCCGGCGATGACAACCAGCGCGACCACGGTGACGGCGCGCAGCAGGGCTGAGGGTGGGGAGGATGAGGAGAGGCTCCAACCCCGCGCGGCGCTCAAGTCTTCCCAGATCCCGGACCACGTCTCGATCAGGATCGGCGTGGTCGCCGCGACGAAGATGGCGATGTTGCGGGCCGACTCCAGGGACAGCACCAGCACGGCGACGGTGAGCAGCAGCTGGTAGGTGGACGGCCGGCGGAAGGCGAAGCCGACGAGGACGAGGACGATCATCGCCAGGAAGGGCGCGATGACGAGCTGGTGGAAGTCGGGCGAGAACCACTCGATGATCAGCCGCCGCTGTGCCGGGCTGGTCAGCGTCTCGATCGGGTTGGTGTAGACGGAGAGCCCATGGGGCGTCGCGAGGACGGCGACCAGGCTGATCAGCAGTACCTGGCCGAGTGTCCTGACCCGTCTCCGATGAGCCACCCGGCGGGTCTCGTCTCGCTCCAGGACCCAGTCCGCGACCTCGGCACTGATCGCGATGCCGAGGAGGACGAACGCGATCACGAAGCCGCCGTGGAGGTTGGCCCAGAGGGCGACCACCAGCGGCAGGTAGTAGATCGACCGGCTCCGACCCGCAAGGTAGCTCGCGATCCAGTACAGCTCCAGGCAGGTGAGCGCGAACGTGATCATCTGTGCCCGGGGGCCCCAGATCGGTGCGCCGGCGAGCCCGCCGAGGGCAAGCCCAAGCCCGGCGATCACGTACGGCCGCCGCCCGACCTGCGCCGTCCGGTAGAGGAATGCGAAGCCGAGCATGGTGAGGACGCCGAAGACGAGGCTGATCAAGGTCAGGCCGCCCCAGCTGTTGAGGTACGCCATGAGGACCTCGGTCAGGTACTCGTGGTCGGTCCAGGCGTGGCCGCCGACCGTGTAGGTATAGAGGTCGTGGCTCGGCAGCCGGTGGTTCTCGAGCATCCAGTAGCCGGTCCGCAGGTGCCACCAGAAGTCCGGGTCCTGGATGCTGCTGGTGAAGGCCGCGGCGAGCGCGATCAGCACGCCGCCCAGGAAGAGCGTTCGAGGGCCGAGCCTGGAGGTGCTCAGCTGCGGACCGGCCAGAAGGGGACCAGCATCGGGACGCGCCGCAGGTAGCTGAGGTACTCAGCCCCGAACGCCTCCAGCAGGATCTTCTGCTCCCAGTTGATGCGGAGGAGCTGGGAGGTCACGAAGACGGCCAGCAGGAGCACGTGCCAGATGCTTAAGACGGGCAGCACGATACCGACGCTGGCGATCCCCTCGCCCAGGTAGAGCGGGTTGCGCGAGAGCGCGAACGGCCCGCCGGTGACCAGCCGGCGCGCCTCCGGGATGATCGAGAAAGAGCGCCGGAGGTAGGCGAGGCCCCAGACCGCCCAGGCCATGCCGGCGGTGATGAGGAGGTCCGAGATGAGCACCGCCAGGGGTCCGTGGGGGTTGGCGGGGAGGAAGCTGCTTGCGACGATGCAGAAGGTCCCCACGAAGGAGACCAGGATCACGAGGGGCCGCCGGTCGGTCTTCCTGGTCGGCAGCCGTACGACGTACATGACGACCAGCAGGGTGACGAAGGCGAGCCGGAGCACCCGGTTGGCGAAGGCGAGGTAATCGTCCGCGGTCGCGCCCGCCGTGGTCAGGCGGCTCAGCGTCTGGACGCTGCCGAGCGCCCAGATGACGATGAAAAGGCCGAAGAAGAGAGCCGGCAGCGTCCGCCCCAAGAGCAGGTCGGCCCAGTACCGAGGCCGCCGCGTTGGCTTTTCTGCGGGCTCGATCTCGGGAACGGTCCGCATCTGGGTCGCCGTAATCTAACATCGCCTCCCGGCGCCCGTCCGCGGCCCCGGCGCGCCAAACTGCCATGAGCGTGACCGAGAACCAGCTGCCACCCGGCACCATCGACCGTCCCTCCGCCCTTCTCGCCTGGATCGACGGCGAGGTGGCGCGGCTGGCCGTGCTCATCCCGGAGCTGGAGGCGGCTTCGCTGGCTTCCGCCGAGGACCTCGCGACGGCTGACGTGATCCGACGCCACGTGATCCTCCATCCCGAGCGCTTCGCCCCCCACGAGCGCGACTCGGCGGTGGACGACGCACAGAACCTCGGGGTCGCCTGGCAGCGCGCCGACATCGCCGCGGACTCGGCTCGGGCGCGGCTGCAGTTCTGCCAGGCGGTGTCGCTGTCGCTCCGAACCTCCCTGGCGGCGGGGGAGCTGGAGGCCGATGCGTCAACCTCCGCGGCCGACCGGCTCCAGGG
>DATCPJ010000054.1:0-18579 GCA_036570145.1 Candidatus Dormiibacterota bacterium | reverse complement strand
AAGGCGCCGGTGATCGTCTTCGACGACGCCGACCTGGCCGCCGTGGTCGAGGGGATCAAGATCGGCGGCTTCTTCAACTCCGGCCAGGACTGCACCGCGGCGACCCGGGTCATCGCCGGCCCGGCGATCCATGACAGGCTGCTCGCCGACCTGGTGCCGGCCGTGAGCTCACTCGTCGTCGGCGACCCGACCAGCGAGGACACCGAGATGGGCCCGCTCGTCCATGCCGAGCAGCTGGACCGCGTCGCCGGCTTCGTCGACCGCGCCCGTGCCGCGGGGGGCAAGGTCCTGACCGGCGGCGCCCGGATCGATCGCTCCGGCTCCTGGTACTCGCCCACGGTCGTCGTGCCGGCCGGCCCCGACGCCGAGATCGTGAGGCGGGAGGTCTTCGGGCCGGTCGTCACGGTGCAGCGCTTCAACGACGAGGAGCAGGCCCTGGCCTGGGCGAACAGCGTCGACTACGGCCTGGCGGCTTCGGTCTGGACCCGCGACGTGGGCCGGGCTCTGCGGATGGCGCGGCGCCTCCAGTTCGGCACCGTCTGGATCAACACGCACATTCCGCTGGTCAACGAGATGCCCCACGGCGGGTACAAGCAGAGCGGGTACGGGAAGGACATGTCGATCTACTCGCTCGAGGAGTACACCCAGCTGAAGCACGTGATGGCGTCGCTCGACTGATTTGCGGGCTTAGCATGGGAAGCCAGATGGGCGAACCAGGAAAGACGCCGAAACCGAAGCCGGAAGACGCTCGGGGCGGTCAGCGCCCGGGCGAGGAACCGGTCCAGGTCAACGACCCCTACGGTGGCGGTGGGCCGGCTCCCGAGCAGCCCACCGACGACAAGCAGCACCCCACCGGAGGTTAGCCGGCGCAGGCCCCTCCCTCAGAGGTCAGCTCGGAAGACCAGGGAGTAACCCCTGCCTGGCTTGTTGACGATGTCGGCGGGGATCTCGAGGGCCGACAGCAGCTTGCGCAGCCGGCGGACGTAGTTGCGGACCTCCTCCGGGAAGAGAGCGGGATCGGCCCAGGCCTGACCGAGGATCTGGCTCGCCGTGAAGAAGCGGTGGGGATGGTCGAGCAGGAACTGGAGCAGCTGGAACTCGCGCTTGGTCAGTGATGCCTCGCGTCCCTGGTGGCGGATCATCCGGCCTTGGGGGTCGAGCCAGAGACCCTGCAGCTCCCAGACCCGCGCGTACCAGAGGTCCAGGCGGGCCTGGTAGCCCATCATCTGCAGCTCGATTATCACAACGTCCTCCGCCGCCGCCTGCCGAGCCACCGGCTTCAGCTTCGGCAGCTCCTGCTGGACCCGCTCCAAGAGACCGACCTTGAAGCGCAGCAGGTCGGCATAGACGCTCATCCAGTGACGTGCGTCCTCCCAGTGGGTGGTCTCGAGGTCTTCGCCCTCGAGCGGACGGTTGGCTCGATCGTTTGCCGGACGCGCCATACGTGATCGGCCCGAGTTTATGCCACCACCGTCGCCTTGAGCAAAAATTTCAGTAAATGAAGCCGACCAGGGGCACCTGGCCGGGATGGATGACCCGGGTGCTCACTTTGTTCCAGCCGATGAAGTTCATCTCGGACACGGTCCAGGAGCCATCGCCGTTGACCGACTCGACGTAAGCGACGTGCCCGTAGCCGCTCTCCCGGGTGACCATTACGGCACCGACCTTCGGAAGCTGTCCCTCGGCCTGCCCATAGGCTCGCGCGTTCGGCCACCAGTCGATCGCGTTGCCCAACCAGGGGATGAAACGCTTGTTGGCCACGTACCAGGTGCAGTAGCCATAGGCGAAACGGTTGGGGTAGGGCCCGCTGCCGCTCCAGCTGATCGGTATCGAGGGTCCTGCTGCCGCCGCCTCCGCGATGGCGCGTGCCCGAGCTGCGAGCTCCGCGTTCCGCTGGGCGACCGCCTGGTCCGCCAGCTTCTTGGCCTCGTCCCGGCTGACGACCAGGCTGGCCAGGCTGGCCGCGGCCGAGTCGCGGGCCAGCTGGTCCTGGCGCCGGAGCTCCCGTGCCTGGAGCAGGAGGTTGCGCTGCTTGCCGGCCATCAGCCGGTCGTTGGTGATGTCGGCCAGCACCTGGCTCACGCTGCCCGCCTCGAAGAACTGGACGACCAGTGCCGGTCGCTTGTACTGGAGCCGGGCCAGGGCGGCGATCTGCACGTTCAGCGTGGCTTCCAGCTTCTGGTCCTGGCCGAGCTTGCGGTTGGCCGCGTCGACCTTGCCGTTGGCCTGTTCGATCTGGTTGTTGAGCGCGTCGACCTTGGCCAGGAGCGCGGCCGGGCTGTCCGGGCTCGCGGCGTAGGCGGTCGACACCGGCATGCCGATAAGTCCGGCGGCAATGGCGGCAACGAGCAGTGATGTGATCTTGTTCATGAAGGGAACCGAACCTCGACCTCGTTTTTGGATTCGGGCGCCCCGAGTCCTTCCGCGGCTTACGTCGATCGCTTGTCCGTACGGCCTGACGGCTGACCCCCCGGTCGCCGAAGCCCGCGCGTCACGGTAACTCACCGAGGGGTCCCCTGACAACCCCTTCCGGCCGATGAGTCGAATTGCTTCCGGCGTGGTTGCGCCGCGGAGAATGGAACAGCCCCACCCGCCGCGCTAAGGTTCCGTTTCGTGGGAGGCTTGTTCCGCGGCTGGACCGAGGATTTTCAACGCTTCTTCATCGGTCTCGAGCTCGACAACTCGAAGTCCTACTTCGAGGCGAACCGGAAGCTCTACCTGGAGCGCGTGAAGGCCCCGCTCGAGGCGCTCCTCGCCGACCTCGAACCGGAGTTCGGGAAGGGGAAGATAACCCGGCCGAACCGCGACATCCGCTTCTCCAATGACAAGTCGCCCTACAAGACGAGGATCTACGCCACCGCCGAACGGGGTGGGTACGTCGGACTGGATGCGAAGGGCCTCAGCGCCGGCGCTGGTCACTACGAGCTGGACCGGGACCAGCTCGACGCCTACCGGGAGGCGATCGTCGCGGATGGGAGCGGGAGCAAGCTGCTCGCGATCGTCCACAAGCTCGAGGCGAGCGGCTACGAGATCGGCGGCGAGGAGTTGAAGCGCACCCCCCCAGGGCTACCTGCCGATCACCCGCGCGCCCGGCTGCTCCGCCACAAGCGCCTCTACACGTGGAAGACTTTCGGCCTCCAGCCCTGGCTCGGTACGGCCAAGGCCAAGGATCGGGTCGTCGACGTGTGGCGGGACGCCGGACCCCTCCGGGATTGGACCGAAAAGGTGCTCGGCTAGCCGGGTTCGGTCCGCCTCTGCCGGTAGGCGGCGTCCGATCGCCGCCAGCTGAGGGCGACGCCGACGATCACGGCGACCAGGAAGGCCGCCAGGCCGAGCGCCAGCGCCACCGCGGCGAGCCGGCCCGCCTCGAGCGAGGGTGTCAAGATGCCCCAATCCACGGTCGCGGCGCCGTTGAGGAAGGCGATCAGCCCGATCCCGAACAGCGCCAGCGCTCCGTTCCAACGCCGCTCCGAGCGCGACATCGCTCGGACGTCGTAGCGCCGGTGCCGCGGCGACACGGGGATCCTCCCAACCCAGACCAGGAGCGCGAACCAGGCGCCGAGGAGCACCGCGCCGATCCAGAAAGCGACCCAGGGCTCGGGACCGGGGACGAGATCGACCGACCCCGCCCAGGCGGCCATCGGCAGCGCCCAGATCAAGCTCGAAGCAAGCGCGAAGCCGGTCCGCCCCCACCGCTCCACGAGCGCTTTCACAGCGAGCACCGTACTCCGAGCCGGGAATATGCCGCGGCCCGGAGGCCTTTTGTAAAACGTGAAACAAATCACCGCCGACCGGTCGATCCACGAGATCGAGCTGCCCTTCCTGAACGGTGAGTCAGGCCGACTGGCCGACTATGAGGGCAAGGTCGTCCTCGCCGTCAACGTCGCGTCGAAGTGCGGCCTCACGCCGCAGTACGCCGGCCTCCAGCGCCTGTACGACGCCTACTCCGAACGCGGCTTCACCGTCCTCGGCTTTCCCAGCAACCAGTTCATGGGCCAGGAGCCGGGCACGGCCGAGCAGATCGCCGAGTTCTGCAGCCTCAATTACGGAGTCAGCTTTCCGCTCTACGCCAAGCTCGATGTGAAGGGCCGGAAGCAGCACCCGCTCTACGAGATACTCACGGCGCATCCGGACGACCGCGGCGCAGCCGGCGACGTCAAGTGGAACTTCGAGAAGTTCCTGGTCGGCAAGGACGGCCGCGTCGTGCGCCGCTTCCGCTCCAAGACGGTGCCCGAGGACCCGGCGATCGTGGGTGCGATCGAGGACCTGCTGAAGTCCTGACGGCCTTTCCAGGCAAGCGCCGTCCCGAAGCGGTCCGCGTCTTGAAAGCGCTGCGAAGGCCGCGGGTCTCGCTGACCGCTTCCGATCGGCTGCTCATTCCGTTCTCTCACTTCTTCCGCCGGGTGTTCGCCTCGGGCCAGCTCAAAGTGTTGGCGCAGGCCTGCCCTCCCTCAGTGTGGGGAGCGGTACATCGCCTAGCCGCCGGTCGCCTGGGCGGCCTCTACGAGCTCCACCAGCTCCCGTGGGACTCGGGTTGGGCGCCCATCGCTGATCCTCACCCAGGCCCATTCGATGAGCAGCTCGGCCAGCAGCTCGTTGTCCGCCACTCTTCGGATCCAGGTCCGGCGGATTCCGCGGGCACCACGCACCGACTCGACCCGTACCGCCACCTCGACCTCGTCGCCGGGCAGCGCCGGCCGCCGCCAGGTGATCTCGGCGTGGTGCACCACCCAGGTGCCGCCGCGGGCGATTCCCCAATCCCGTCCGTAGCCGGCGGCCTCGGCGTGGAGCATCGCGATCTCCTCCGCCCAGTTGAGATAGACCGCGTTGTTGACGTGACCGTTGGAGTCGAGCTCGTAGCCGCGGACCCGCCAGCGGGCGCCGAAGTTGAGCGGGTCGGCCGCGCTCACAGCTTCCGGGCGGCCGCGTTCCAGTTCTTCTCCAGGTTCTCGACCAGGGTCGGCTCGTACATGCAGCGCGACTGCTCGCGGGCGTAGACGGCCATGTAGCGGCGGAACTGGTCGAGCGGCTCCTGGCCGAGCCGCAGCATCTTCCGGTTGGCCGCCGACGCCACGATCCCCGAGCTGGTCAGCTGCTCGGCGTCGTCCGCGATCGCGGAATCCATTCCGCCCGGCTCGACCACCCTGTCGCAGAGGTCCGACGGCCGCCTGCCGACCTTGAAGACGCGCTCGAACATGATCGCCTGGCGTGCCACCCGCTCGCCCACGAAGCGCTGCAGGCGCTGGTTGGCGTTGCCGGGGATGATCCCCTCCTTGCGAGCGGGGAGGCTGAAGTAGGCGCCCTGCTCGGCCAGGACCCGGTCCACGACCAGCAGCAGCTGGCAGCCGCCGCCGATCGCGAATGACTCGACCGCCGCGATCCAGGGCTTCTCGCTGGTGTCCTCCAGCCCGCTCTCCCAATCGTCGGTGAGCCAGAGGCCCCGGTAGAGCTTGCCGACGAGGCCCATCTCGCGGGCGATCATGAAGTTCACAAAGGAGATCCGCCCGTTGTAGAGGTGGGTCAGATTGATGCCGGCGTTGAAGACGCGGCGCCCGGCGTGGCGGGGATGGTCGACCTCTGACCCTCGAAGCACACCCACCTCGCAGGCGGGATCGAGGAGGACCAGGTCGGCGCCGATCTCGAGGGCCTTGGTCGCGCCGTCGTCCTCGGCGTTCAGGAACCGAGGGTTGCGGAGGTTCACGTGGCCCGCCTTGCCGATCCGCTCGACCGTCGCAAGGCCGAGGTCGGCGTGGCCGGTCTGGCGGAACTCGTCGACCTTCAGCAGGGATTCCCAGCGCGGCCGGAGCATCACGTGGCAGAGGTGGGTGCCGGCGCGCGGCCGGGCCAGGATGTGGGCGAGGAAGATCCCCTGGTCGAGCTCGTGGCCAGCCTTCGCGGACTGCTTCAGCTCCCGTTCGGCGGCGATCTGCTGGGCGCTCGGCAGGAGGCCGGGAAAGCGGTCGGCGGCGGCGAAGACGAGCTCTTCGACGCGGATCTCCTCCCGGTACTCGTTGGTCAGGGTTTCGTAGACCTCGTCCGCGTGGCGGCGGATGAACGCCTCCCGCAGGGCACGCTGCTCGAGCGGGTCGCGAGCGGCGCCGGCGAGCTCGGCGCCATCCTCGACGAGTGTCCCTCGCAGCCTGATCCCACGGCGGACGCTCACCGTCGGAATCATGAAGCCGTACTGACTATGATTGCCAGCCGCGGCATGGACGTCCTCTCCCTCAACCCTCCCCAGCGCCAGGCCGTGACCCACGAGAAGGGTCCCCTGCTGATCTTCGCCGGCGCCGGCAGCGGCAAGACCCGGGTGCTGACGATGCGGATCGCCAACCTCATCCAGGCGGGAGTCGCCGAGCCGGAGCGGATCCTCGCCCTGACCTTCACCAACAAGGCCGCGCGCGAGATGCGGTCGCGGCTGGCGGTCGAGCTGGGCAGGTCGATCCCGGGGATGTGGATCGGCACCTTCCACGCCATCGCGACCCGGATGTTGCGGCCCCACGTCGAGCTGCTCGGCTACCGTCCGGGCTTCGCGATCTTCGACGAAGACGACTCCAGGTCGATCCTCAAGCGCGCCCTCACCGACCTCGAGCTCGACCCGCGCAGGAACACCCTGCCGCCGCTGGTGGAGGCGATCTCCAAGGCCAAGTCGGAGCTGCTCAAGCCGGCCGAGATCACGGGGAAGACGGCCAAGGATCAAATCCTGAGGCTCGTTTATGAGCGGTACCAGGAGCTGAGCCGGGAGTCGAACGGGATGGACTTCGACGACCTGATCCTGAACCTCGTCCACCTCTGGCAGGACAACGAGGCGGTGCGGGAGGAGTGGCGCGGCCGTTTCGACCAGGTCCTGGTGGACGAGTACCAGGACACCAACCGCGCCCAGTACGAGATGCTCATCCAGCTCGTCGGCGGCCACCGCAACCTGACCGTGGTCGGCGACGACGACCAGAGCATCTACGCCTTCCGCGGCGCCGACGTGCGCAACATCCTCGGCTTCCAGCGCGACTTCCCGGAGGCCAAGGTCGTGAAGCTGGAGCAGAACTACCGCTCCACCCAGGCCATCCTCGACGCCGCCCACTCCGTCATCAAGCGCAACCCGGAGCGATCCGAGAAGCGGCTCTGGACGGACGAGGGGCAGGGCCGCAAGCCGGTGCTGCTGCTCGCGCCGGACGACGGGGAGGAGGCGCGCTTCGTGGCTGCCGAGATCGCCGCCCTCGTCGAAAACGACAGCCACGGCCACAGCGACTTCGCCATCCTCTACCGGACCAACGCCCAGTCGCGCGCCTTCGAACGCGCCCTTCTCGAGCAGCGCATCCCGTACAATCTGGTCGGCGGCCTGCGCTTCTGGGACCGGCGCGAGGTCAAAGACGTCGTCGCCTACCTCCGCTTCCTGGTCAACCCCTCCGACGCGGTGAGCTTCGACCGGGTCGCCAACGTGCCCAAGCGGCGGATCTCCGACAAGACGGTGCAATCGGCGATCGGCGCGGCGGCCGACGGCGGCACATCGATCCTCGAGATGTGCGGGACGTCGGCCCAGGTGCCGGCACGCCCGGAGGCCCAGGAGGCGCTTGCCCGGTTCCACGCCGAGGTGGCGCCGCTGCTGGCCGAGGCGGCCACCCGCAAGCCGAGCGAACTCGTGCAGCTCGTGATCCGGCGCTGCAACCTCGCCGAGCACTATGACGACGGCACCGCCGGTGCACCGGCCCGGCTCAACAACCTGGAGGAGCTGCGCGAGATCGCCCGCGGCTACGATCGGTACGCGGCTCCCCGTGGCCTGGAGAGGATGCTGACCGATATCGCGCTCACGGCCGACCTCGACGATCTCGACGAGAGCCGGCAGCGAGTAACGCTGATCACCCTCCACATGGCGAAGGGCCTCGAGTTCGCGGTCGTCTTCCTGACCGGGCTGGAGGACAAGCTGCTGCCCCACGAGCGGGCTTTCGCCGAGCCGCGCGGGCTGGAGGAGGAGCGCCGCCTCTGTTACGTCGGCATCACGCGTGCCCGCTCACGGCTCTACCTCACGGTCGCCAATCTGCGGACGCTGTTCGGGAAGCCGGTGAGCCTGGCGCCGAGCCAGTTCCTCTACGACATCCCGAGCGAGCTGCTCCACCTGGTTGAGCTCGACGGGCATCGCTCGCAGGGCATCCTGGGCCATTTCGCGAGAGGAGTCGCTAACGCGAAATTGACGGCGAGCTAATTTCGCGGTAGTGTGAATTATCGTGAAAGCTCGGCGCCCGTATCGGATGGTCGCCCGGGCCGAGCGGGCGGACACGACCCAGCGCCGGATCCTCGATGCGGCGATGGGGATCCTCTTCGGCAGCCAAGCGCCCATCACCCTCCAATCGACGGCGCGCGAAGCCGGCGTCTCGGTTCAGACCGTCCTGCGCTGCTTCGGCTCCCAGCCGGAGCTGGTCCAGACGGCCGCCCAGGAAGCCTGGCGGCGGGTCATCGACCTTCGCGGCCTGGCCCCGATCGGTGACCTGGCGACCTCGGTGAAGTTCCTCTTCATCCACTACGAGAGCTATGGCGACCGCCTCATCCAGGCCCGGGCCCGGGAGGGCCGCGTCCCCGAGCTGGCCGCCGGCCTCAACCGCGCCCGCGCCGACCACCGGCGCTGGGTGGCCCGCACCTACCGGCCCCAGCTGGCCGCGCGGCCGGAGGCGGTGCGCGAGCGTTCCCTCAACGCGCTGGTCGCCCTGACCGACGTCTACAACTGGAAGCTGCTCCGGCGCGACCTGGCGCTCGATCGGCAGGAAGCGGAGGCGACGCTGACGGCAATGGTGGCGGTCGTCGCCGGCGGCTGACCCGGCCCCTCAGCTCAGCTTCAGCCGGCGCCGGATGGAGACGTCGTAGGCAAGCGGGCGGAAGTTGAGGATCGGGTCGGCCGATGGCTCGATCCCCTCCGTCAGGCGCATCGGATCGAAGACCTGCCGCTCGCACTCGGCGTCCTGGTCGGCGGAGATCGCCGTCAGCTCCAACCGCCCGACCATGACCCGCCGCCGATCGGGCGGCCACTCGGCGGTGGGGTCGTCGGGGTCGTCGCCCTCCTCGGCGATCGCCACCTCGAGGCGGAAGAGGACCGGCCCATGGCTCATCCGCTCCGTCAGCTCGCTGCGCAGGTAGTCGGGGCCGAGCTCCTTTGCCTTGTCCCGTTCGATCGTCGCGACTCCCGATTCCGGCACCCAGTGGTAGCGGACCCACCGCGAGCCACCCTCCTCGTCCAGCCAGCGGAAGGCGTGGAGGGCGTTGTAGGCGGTTGTGGCGAGGCTCTTCGGCGGGGGCGTTGAGAGCGCCTCGGTGAAGGCCCCCTCCGCCTCCGGGTGCCGGATGAGGAAGTCGCCGATCGCGTTCGGATCGGGGCGCCCGGTCTCCGGATCCGGCTTGCGTGCGTCGGTGAAGGCGAGGAAGTCCTCGGGCGTACGGACGAAGAAGACGCGCTGCGAGATGCTGACGAGGTCGGTGGCCTCGCCGCCCGGGAGGTGGAACTTCACGGCCATGCCGCGGCCGTCGAGGTGGTGGTCGGCCGATTCCAGGCTGCCGCTGCCGTTCGAGAAGCGAACCGTCACCGCGACCGGGTTGCCGCGAAAGTGCGCGCCGCGGGTGAGGGCGGCCGCCTCGCGTGCCGGCGTGAACACGCCGCTGACGCAGAAGCCTTTCGCGTGCGCGGCCCGGTGGTCGTGGGTGCCCCGGTAGTTGCGGCTGATCGAGTCGACGACGCGGGTTGCGAGATCGTCGGCCATTTAGCTGTACCGGAGTCTATGTCGGTGACCTTTAATGACGCAGACACGAACTTGGCAGCCTTCTTCGAGCCGCTCAGCGCCCGTGACGCCTGGTTCCTCTACGCGGAGCGTCCCGACACGCCGCTCGACATCGGTACCGTCTACGTCTTCGAGCCCGGGTCCGAGTTTCCCGGCGGCCATGGCGCGGTCGGGATCGAGGACACCATCGCAGAGCGCCTCCACCTGGTGCCGCGCTACCGCCAGAAGATCAAGTGGGTGCCCTTCAACCTCGATCACCCGGTCTGGGTCGACGATGCCCACTTCGACCTCGGCCAGCACGTCCGGCGCGTCCTCCTGAAGCCGCCCGGCGACGCCGCCCAGCTGCGCGCCGAGGTGATGCGGCTCCTCTCCCGGCCGCTCGACCATCGCCGTCCGCTCTGGGAGATCACCATCGTCCAGGGCCTGCGGAGCGGCAAGGTCGTCGTCGTCAACCGCGCCCACCACGCGATGCTCGACGGGATCGCGACGGTCGACATCCTCGCCCTCCTGCTGGACGCCACGCCCGAGACCTACCGGCCAGAGCCACCCGCCGAGCCCTGGGTCGCGCGGCCGGCGCCGAGCGGCTGGGAGCTGTTCCGGCGCGTGCTCTGGGACCCGCGGGCAGCGCGTGGCGAAGGCGTCCGGCTCTCCGACGCCTGGCGCGCCTGGCGACAGCCCTGGATCGGCTGGTGGCAGATCGGCCGGTCGGTGGCGGTGCCCGACAAGGAGCTGTTCTGGAACCGCTCGATCGGTCCCAAGCGCACCGGCCGTGGGCTCAAGCTGCCGCTCGCCGCCTTCAAGACACTCAAGAACCGCTACGGCTGCACCGTCAACGACGCCGTCCTCGCGGTGATCGCGGAGGGTCTCCACCAGTGGTTCCGCTCGCGCGGCGAATGGGTGCCGGAGGAGATCCGCGTCTTCTGCCCGGTCAGCGTCCGTGATCCCTCCGAGCGGGGCCGGCTCGGCAACCGGATCAGCGGCATGGTGGTCGAGATGCCGACCGCGGCGATGTCGATCGAGGAGCGGCTGAGCCGGATCCGGGTACGGACCGGCGACCTGAAACGAAGCGGCCAGGCGATCGCCGCCGACAAGCTGGCCGGCCTGGCCGACTGGGCGCCCGCCTCGCTGCTGGTGCTGGCCGGCCGCGTGATGTCGACCCCCCAAGCGGGCGCCAAGCTCAATGTGACGAACATCCCCGGGCCGCAGGTGCCGCTCTACAGCGGCGGGGCCAAGCTGCTCGAGGTCTGGCCCTTCGCGCCGCTCTACCCCTCGATGGGCCTCGGCATCGCGATCGTCTCCTACAACGGTGAGGTCTTCTTCGGCCTCACCGCCGACCCCGGCCTGGTACCTGACGTGGAGGAGTTCACCCGCCACCTTCGGGAGGCCGCCGACCGCTGCCTGAGCCTCGCCACCGCCGAATAGCGGCTGCGGGCCTGTTTGCATCGGCAAGTAGTGGGAAAACTTCATGCATGGCAATCGAGGTTTACGCGGCACCCGGGCAGGGAGCATCCGACGCCCTGCTCGACTGGCTTGAGGTCGAGGAGGTCGTGGCGAACGTCCACGACGTCCGCGAGGAGTCGACGCTGGCCGAGGCGATCGCCGCCGGCGCATTCCCCTTCCCGGTGACCCGTGTCGGCGCCGAGCTGATCCGCGGCTTCGACCCGATCCGCCTGACCAACGCGATCTTCGGCGGCGAGGACGCCGGCGCCGGTGTCCTGGTGGCGGTCGACGAGGCGGGCCACCCGGTGGTCACCGACGTCGCGCCGGGCAGCGTCGCCTCGGAGGCCGGGCTCGAGCCGGGCGACGTGATCCTCGACCTGGGCGGCTACAGCAGCTTCTCGGTCGACCAGCTCCGCAACGTGTTGGCGACCGGCCGCCCGATCACCCTCGGCGTGCGTCGGGGTTCCGAGCAGCTCCGGCTGAGCATGTCGTCCGGCCAGATGGCCGCCTAGTACTTACCAAAAAAACACCCTCTCCACGAAGTGGGGAGGGCAGGGAGGGGCCACCCAGAGGCCTATAAACGCCCTCTCCGCAAGCGGCGAGAGGCTGCCATCCCCCACGATTTGAGGTGTGCGCGTCTCGGCTGAGAATCGTGTCCTGGGGGTCCTCCTGGTTTTCGTCCCGGCAACCCTGCTCAGCGGTTGGCTGGGTTGGCCCACCTGGCTCCAGTTCTTCCTCTCCGTCGCCGCGATCATCCCGCTGGCGGGCTTCATCGGCACGGCCACCGAAGAGCTGGCCGACCGCGTCGGTGCCCGGACCGGCGGGCTGCTCAACGCGACCTTCGGCAACGCGCCCGACTTCCTGATCGGCTTCTTCGGCATCCAGCGCGGCCTGATCCCGCTCGTCAAGGCGACCCTCATCGGGGCGCTGATCAGCAATTCCGCGCTCATCCTCGGCATCTGTTACATCGCTGCTGGTCTCATCCACGGCAAGCCGAAGTTTCGCCGTGCCGAGGCGGGCCACCACTCCGTGCTGATGCTCCTGACGGTCGCCGCGATCCTCTTCCCGTCGGCAGGCGCGATGGCCGTCTGCGGTGGGACCCAGTGCGCCGCGGGCGCCGCTGCCCAGCAGGTCCAGGCCATGAGCATCGGCATCGCCGCGGCCCTGCTCCTGGCCTACGCCGGGTACGTCGTCTACTCCATCTTCGGGTTCGAGTCCTGGCGGCCTCGGGTCGCGGCGATCCCGAAGAAGGTGGCGCCCCACACCTGGCCGGCGTGGCTCTCGGTTGCCGTTCTGGTGGTGGCGACCGTGCTCCTGATCCCCGTCGTCGACACCCTCACCGGGACGGTCGGCGCGGTGACCAAGGTGCTGGGCTGGACGAACGTCTTCGTCGGCATCGTGATCGTCGCCAACGCCGGCAACGTGGCCGAGGCTTACGCGGCGGTCAGCGCCGCCGTCCGGCGCCGCGGCAGCCCCGGCGGGGAGGGAGAGGACTCGGGGCTCGACCTCGCCCTCGGCATCGCCTCCGCCTCATCGATCCAGATCGCCACCTTCATCCTGCCGCTGGTCGTCCTGCTGAGCGTCTTCTTCCACCCGATGAACCTGGTCTTCGGGTGGGTCGAGGTCGCGATTCTCGGGCTGATGGTCCTCGTCTTCAACTACATCGCCCACGACGGCGAGAGCAACTGGCTCGAGGGCTTCCAGTTGGTCATCCTCTACGCGATGGCCGCGATCGTCTTCTTCGTCCTGCCGGAAGCGGCATTCAACGGGTGACCTCAGGCAAACTACTCGGTCTTGTCCCCGCGAACCCTGGTCCTGCTCGGCGCCCTGTCCCTGCTCCTGGTGGGGTCGGCAGTGGGGACCGTGGGCTTCATGCGGGCCGGTACGGCCAGCTCGAAACCGGTGCCCCAGCCGCTTCCGACCGCCACGCCGAGCGCGGCTGCGCCCGCCGCCACTCCCGCGCCGACACCGGCGCCCGCCCCTTACGACCACGTGGTCGTGGTCGTTCTCGAGAACCACTCCTTCGAATCGGTGATCGGGAGCCCCCAGGCGCCCTTCCTGCACTCGTTCGCGAACCGCTGGAGCCTGGCGACGGCGTACAGCGGCGTCTCCCATCCAAGCCTCCCCAACTACCTCGCGCTGATCGGCGGCACCACCTTCGGGATCAGCAGCGATTGCACCAACTGCTACGTCAACGCCCAATCGCTGCCCGACCGGCTGGAGGGGGCGGGGAAGACATGGAAGAGCTACCAGGAGGGGATGCCGTCACCGTGCTTCGCGGGGTCCACGGGGTTGTACGCGCAGAAGCACGACCCCTTCATCTACTTCGATCCGATCCGCAACGACCCGGCGCGCTGCGGTCGGATCGTTCCCTACACCCAGCTGGCGGCCGACTTCGCCTCGCCGGCGACGGCGCCCAACTTCGCCTTCGTCACGCCCAACCTGTGCAATGACGGCCACGACTGCGCGCTGTCGACAACCGACGCCTGGCTGGCCCGCGAAATGCCCCGGCTGATGCTGTCGCCGGCCTTCGAGGGCTCGCGCTCCCTGCTCGTGATCACCTACGACGAGGGTGACGGCGGCTCGGACCGGGTGGCCACCATCTTGGCCGGGAGCGGCGTCAGGTCGGGCTTCCAGTCAGCGGTGGGCTACGACCACTACTCGCTGCTGCGAACGATCGAATCGCTCTGGGGCCTGGCTCCGTTGGCCCCCGGCGACGAGAGGGCGACACCGATGACCGACTTCTTCTCGAGCCAGGCCCAGACCTAGCCCAAGAGTTCCAGCTGGTATTCGCTGGGCGGGTCGAGGACCTCGGGGCCGTCGTTGCGGACGTCGTTGACCAGCCGCGAGACCGGTATCGCCGTGAGCTCGCCTTCCTCCAGGAGGACGGGCATGCGGTGGTGGA
Organism: Candidatus Dormiibacterota bacterium; assembly: GCA_036570145.1. Taxonomy (GTDB): domain Bacteria; phylum Chloroflexota; class Dormibacteria; order Dormibacterales; family Dormibacteraceae; genus UBA6019. The sequence goes on along the minus strand of DATCPJ010000054.1, from coordinate 4,479 downwards.
AGGGCACGATCACCCCTCTGGCCTCGGTTGTGATCATGGTCACGGCGGGCTCGTCCTCCCAGCTGCCCCTGAGGCCGGCGATGAGGAGGGGGCGGCCGTCGGCGCGGGCGATCTTCATCGGCTGCCGGCCGCTCCATTCGTAGAAGTGGCTGACCGGGATGATGACGGGCGGCAGGTTCCGGTAGCGCGGGTTTTCGGCCACGGTCTCCTCGCGGAGGTTGAAGTGGCCCGTCCTGCTCCGGCCATCGATGCCCCAGCGGAGAAAGCTCGCCTCTTTTCGGTGTTCGTCGATCACCAGCAGCGGCTGGGTGGGCGCCACGTTGTAGCGGGGCGGTAGGTCCTCCGGGAACCGCAGCCAGGGGAAGCGCTCCGCGAGCTGCCCGGGCAGGATGTCGAAGCCTATCCGCCCGCACATATCCGCCTCACGAGCTCCCTTTGATCGGAGTTGAAGAGGGGCGGCTCGCCGCCCTTGGCGTTCTCCGCCGCCCGGCCCTGGCGGCTGGTCGCGGTGAGGACGCCGCTGACCCGGGGATCGCTCACGATCCACTTGAGGATTGCCTGCGCCCAGGTTTCGACCTTCAACTGGTCCAGCTGATCGGGCGTCGGTTTGCGGTCGAGGATGCCGCCCTGGAGCGGGCTCATCACCAGCACTCCCAGGTTGAGCTCCTGGGCGAGCGGCAGGAGCACCCTCTCGGCGTCCCGCCTCAGCGGGTTGTAGGGGATCTGGACCATGTCCAGGCGCCTGGTCGACATCAGCTTCGCGAGATCCTCGAAGCGCGCCTCCTGGTAGTGGGTGGCGCCGACCGCCCTTACCTTGCCTTCTTTCTTGAGGTCCTCGAGGAGCGGGAGCTGCGCCTGCCAGTTGCCCAGGTTATGAACCTGGTAGATGTCGACCGTCCCGTATCGCTCGAGGGCGTGCTTCGTCTGGCGCCTGCCCTCCTCGGGACTGTCGGTCCAGACCTTGGTGGCGACGATCGCCTGGTCGCGCCGGTCTTTCAGGGCTCTGGCGAGCGTTTCCTCCGCCTTGCCGTACATGGGCGAGGAGTCGAAGAGATTCACACCGGCGCCGAGGGCCTCGTCGACGAGCCAGGTCCGATCCTCGTCGGTGTCGAAGGTGCGCCAGGTGCCCATCCCGATGGCCGGGACCTCGACCCCGGTCATTCCAAGCTGGCGCCGCTCCACCTGGCAAACCTACACTCTGGCCTGCTGATGGCCACCCTCGAATCCGCCCGCACCGCCAACCCCTTCGAGGCATGGCGGGTGGTCATGTCGACCTGCAACGCGCCTTCCGGTGCAAACGACGTCGTCAGCCGCTGGCTCGTCCTCACGCGCGCTTGCGTCCAACCGATGACGCTGACCTCGGCGGCTCTGGCCGGCCTGCTGGCGGTTCGTTCCCCGGGCTTCAACGTCTGGCTGTTCCTGTTGGCCGCCATCGGCATAGTGCTCGCCCATGCCGGCAACAACCTCGTGAACGACATCTTCGACGAGAGCCTGGGCGCCGACACGGCCGACTACCCACGGGCGCTGTACGCGCCGCATCCCGTCCTGTCGGGCATGGCCACGCGGCGGACGCTGGTGATCGCCTTCCTCGTGTTGAACGCGCTGGACCTGTTGATCCTGGTCGCCTTGACCGCGTTCCGCGGCTGGCCCGTGGTCGCGTTCGCTCTTCTCGGTTTGGTGGGCTCGGTCGGCTACGCGGCGCCGGTGCTGCGCTTCAAGAAGCGGGGCCTGGGCGAGCCGGTGGTATTCCTGGTCTGGGGGCCGCTGATGGTCGGCGGCACCTATTTCGCAGCCACCGGCCACCTGCCCTGGCAGGTGCTGGCGGCCTCCATCCCGTACTCGATCCTCTGCACCACAGTCCTCTTCGGCAAGCACATCGACAAGCTGCAGTGGGACGCGCCCCTGGGGATCGGCACTTTGCCGGTGCTGCTCGGCGAGCGGGTGGCTTGCGCGGTGACGCTGGCTTTGATGGTCGCTTTCTACGCGGTCGTGGTCGTCTTGATCCCGCTGGGCGCCCTGCCGTGGACTGCTTTGGTGGCCTTGCTCGCGATCACACGGCTGTGGAAGAGCTGGCCCTACCTCCGCAAGCCGCGGCCGGTCGAGCGACCAAAGAACTTCCCGGTCTGGCCCCTGTGGTACGCGGCCGTGACCTTCGTCCACACCCGCCGGGCGGGCGCGTTACTCGTGCTCGGCCTGCTGGCCGGAGCGATCCTGGGCTTCGTCCCGGGCCGCTAGGCTCGGCCTCCGGCCTGCCGGGTATCCTTTACACCCGGCTGGCGTGGGCCCGTGGCGCAGTTGGGAGCGCGTCTGAATGGCATTCAGAAGGTCGGGGGTTCGACTCCCCCCGGGTCCACCACCCCAACATCTGGTATCCATCAAGCGCCGTTCGGGGGTTGGCCCTCCGGCATGCGCTTCAGCGCCGAGTGCTCCGCGCTCTCCGATGTGATCACGGATCGCGTGACCATTCGGATGGGTTCTTGTCCGTTTCTGGACGGATGAATACGGCGCAACCAGCGCTTTCTTGACTCGGGCCTCGATCCTACTGATACTCAGGAGAGTTCGCGGACAAGCATCGCGACATGAGAGTTCGGCCGCGTGGTACGGGAGGGAAATGATGCCGAGCGCACAGAGCCTGCGAGTTCGAGCCGTTGTGGAAGAACAGATCACGCCGGCCCTCAAGGGCCTTAGCGACGTCGGGGCCTTGCGCCAGCTTTGGGAGGTATTGGCGGCCCGATCCGGACCAGTTCCAGACGAGGTCAAGTGGGAGCCGGTGACTGCTGGCTTGGTCGCGTGCGAGTGGGTGCATGGCCCCACTAACCGAGGCGGGCAAGCCGTGATGTACCTCCATGGAGGCGGTTACGTTTTTGGTTCCGTCGCTACGTACCGCGAGCTGATCGGCCGACTGTCGTTAGCAGCCGGGATCTGGGTCCTGGCGCCGGACTATCGGCTCGCGCCCGAGCATCCGTTCCCGGCTGCCGTTGATGATGCCCTGGCAGCCTATCGCTGGCTGCTTGGCGCCGGCATAGAGCCAGGACACATCGCCATCTCTGGTGATTCGGCGGGTGGCGGACTTGCACTGGCGACTCTGTTAGCACTCAGGGACGCGGGCGAGCAATTGCCTGCGGCTGCCGTGCTTCTTTCACCGTGGACCGACCTTACCTGCTCGGGCGACTCGTACGTGTCCCGCGCAGAGTCCGATCCGTTCTCTACTCGAGCACAAGTGGTCTTCCTGGCGGCCCAATACCTGGCCGGCGCCGATCCCACATCGGTACTTGCGTCTCCGATCTACGCAGATCTGAAAGGCCTACCGCCGTTGCTCGTACATGTGGGAAGCGACGAGGTCCTGCTAGACGATTCGACGCGGTTGGCCGAACGGGCCAGAGCCGCAGGCGTGGAGTTCGACCTGAAGGTATGGGACGGCATGTGGCACGACTTCCAGCGGTTCGCGGGGAGTGGGGTCATCGAGGGCCAGGAGTCGATCGACCTCATCGGAGCGTTCATAAAGAAGCGGGTTGGGTAGCGCTGGGGAGGGGGTGCGAGAGTTCATTCCGCCCAAGCCTCCGCTGGGTGGCCCTCCGACCAGTCGGAATTGGCGACGCGCGTGATGGCGCAGGTGTCAGTCGAAGGTGATCTGCACGGATTCGATCCCGGCCGCAGCCGCCGCTGAACGGAAGCTGCCGAACCGTCTTCGGATGGTTCGCTCAGAGGGCACCATCTGCGCGGCCGTCCAGCTCTCCTCCGTCGGCAAGCATCGCCGATCCCACAGGACACGAGAGGACACTACGATCCTCCAATTCGAGTACGGGAGTGCACCAGAGGACACGTCGGGGTACGCACGGCTACGCCATGTCGGCGGTTCTGGACCGTGAGGCCCAGGTTCAAATCCCGGGTCCCCGACCATTTTTTATTCACAATCGGCGATTTCAGTGCTCGGCTGAACTCAACGGAACACAGCCGGATCACAATTTCCTGGGGAACTGTTGCACCGAGGGTGCGTAGTAGTGATTAGTTCTTAGCCGTGGCCCGGTTAACCCGGCCTCGGCATGGTCTGAGCATTTACGTTTGGGAAGCGATCCGCTCAGACAGTCGCTCGGCCAGCATGATCACCGGGAAGTGCACGAAGCCTGAAGGTACGTCTGGCATGATCGAGGCGTCCACAATGCTTAACCGCTCGGTGCCGTGCACACGTCCAGATGTGTCCACGACGCCGCCAGCTTCCGCCGTGGGCCCCATAGCGCAGGTTCCGACGACATGCGGAACCGAGTACTCGACCGCTCGGATGGCGGCCTCGAGGTTCTCGGGCACCTCCAAGGTCTTGCCGCCGCAGAGCCTGCGCATTCCGCGGTCATTGGCAACCTCCACGGCTCGCCGATAGCCTTCCTCGAGACGCTCCATGTCCAACGGATCACTCAGATCGGGCAGTTTGATCAGGGGCGCTTCAGCGGGGTCGGCGGAACGCAGACGGACTTCTCCGCGCGA
>DATCPJ010000053.1:0-17238 GCA_036570145.1 Candidatus Dormiibacterota bacterium | reverse complement strand
GTCGTCTGCTGCTCGGCGACGAAGCTGCTCGGGGTGCGCACGATCCTGAACACTGTCATCGACCTCTTCCCGGCGCCCGCGGCGGACCTCACCGGAGCTACTCAGGCCTTCGTCTTCAACACCACGGCCGACCCATTCGTGGGCCGGGTCACCTACTTCAAGGTCCTCTCCGGCTGCGTCAAGGGCGATCAGCACCTCCACAACGTGACCCGCAACAGCGATGAACGGATCGGCGGCCTCTTCTTTCCGCGGGGCAAGGAGCACGTCAACACGACCGAGGTCTGCGCCGGCGACATCGGCGCCGTGGCCAAGCTCCAGCACACCCTGTCCGGCGACACGATCGGCGACAAGACGGTCACCCCAGCGCAAGAGTTCGAGCTGCCCAGGCCCGTCTATGCCCTCGCCATCTTCCCCAAGTCGCGGGGCGACGAGGAGAAGATCGGCACCGGTCTCGCCCGGCTCGCCGAGGAGGACCCGACCCTTCATATCGACCGGACCGAGGAGACCCACGAGCTGGTCATCTCAGGGCTGGGCGACGTCCACCTCGACGTGATCCTCGAGAAGCTGGCCCGCAAGTACGGCGTCGAGGCGACCAAGCAATTGCCGAAGGTCGCCTACCGCGAGACGGTGGCCAGCACCGCAAAGGTGGAGGGCCGCCACGTCAAGCAGTCGGGCGGTCACGGCCAGTACGCCGTCTGCACGATCGAGGTTGGGCCGACCGGCCGGGGCGAGGGCTTCAAATGGGAGGACAAGATCTTCGGCGGGTCGATCCCCCAGAACTTCCGGCCGTCGGTGGAGAAGGGCGTCATCGACGTGATGGCCAAGGGAGCTGTCGCCGGGTACCCGATGGTCGACGTCCGGGTCGCCCTCCTCGACGGCAAGTTCCATACCGTCGACTCGTCCGACATGGCCTTCCAGCTGGCCGGCGGCCAGGCGATGCGGAAGGCTGCCATGGACGCGAGCCCGGTGATCCTGGAACCGGTGATGGACGTCGAGATCACGGTTCCCGAGCGATACCTGGGCGACATCATGAGCGACGTCAACGGCCGGCGGGGCAAGATCGCCGGAACCGAGCCAGGCGACGGCACCCAGACCGTCCGCGCCCAGGTTCCCGAGTCGGAGCTGCAGAAGTTCGCCCTCGATCTCCGCTCCATCACCCAGGGGCGAGGGACCTTCCAGAGGCACTTCTCGCACTACGAGGAGATGCCGCAGAACCTCGCACGGCCGCTGATCGAGGCCTTCCAGAAAGCCCGCACGGACCACGAGTGACCTCATCGGCCCATGACGTAGTCGTCATCGGGGGTGGTGTCACGGGGGCAGGGGTTGCGCGCGACCTGGCCCGCCGGGGAGCCTCCGTCCTCCTCCTCGAGAAGGGCGACTATGGCGGCGGCACCAGCGGCGCATCGAGCTGGATGATCCACGGCGGCCCCCGCTACCTCGAGTTCGACTGGCGGACGACCCGGCTCAGCGCCGAGGATGCGGGGAAGATCGTCAGCATCGCCCGCCACATGGTCCACCGGGTCGTTTTCCTGATCCCGGTGATGCCCGGCGACAAGCACAACATCGAACGGTTGGAGACGGCGATGGAGGTCTACGACCGCTTTCAGCCGCTCAAGCTCTCGAACCGGCACCTCCGGCTGAGCTCCGCGGAGGCCCGCCAGCTGGAGCCCGGGCTCAGCGACCGCATGGTCGGCGCGATGACGATGGAGGAGTGGGGCGTCGACCCCCACCGCCTCACCTTCGCCAACATCCAGGACGCGACCGAGAACGGGGCGCGGGCGCTGAACCACGCCCGGGTCGTCGACCTCATCCGCGATGGTCCCACCGTGCTCGGCGTGCGCTACCGGGGCGCTGACGGCAGCCTCAACGAGGCGCGGGCCAGGGTCACCGTCAACGCGACCGGACCCTGGTCGCCGATCCTCGGCAAGCTGGCGGGAGTGCCGATCGACCTGCGGCCGGCCAAGGGCATCCACATCGTCTACGACCGGCGCGTCAGCAACTTCGCGATCAGCTGCGACGCCGTCGACGGCCGCGGACTGCTGATGGTTCCCCACGGCAACTTCACGCTGGTGGGAACGACCGACGACGACTTCTATGGTGACCCCGACGACATCGAGGTCCACCCCGACGAGGTCGACTACATCCTCCAGGCGTTCGACCGCGTCATGCCGTCGCTCCGGCAGCATCGGGCGATCCGGGCGACCGCCGGCGTGCGGCCGACGATCTACCGCTGGCGAACCTACGAGGACGAGCTCTCCCGGCGCTACGAGATCCTCGACCACACGGCCGATGCCGCGCCCGGCCTCGTCAGCGTCATCGGCGGCAAGCTGTCGATGTACCGGCTGATGGCCGAGGAAGCCACCGACCTCGTCTGCCGCAAGCTGGGTATCGACGCCGCCTGCACGACGGGCAGCGCGCCGCTGCCGGGCGCCGCGAATCTTCGACGGCCGGCCGGAGCGAGGACTGGTCTGCCGCTGCGAGCCGATCACGGTCGCCGAGCTGGGCCACGCGGCGCGGAACGAGCAGGTCCGGACGCTCGCCGACGCCTTCCGCCGAGTGGGGCTCGCCGCCGGCCCCTGCTCGGGGGCGCTCTGCATCGAGCGGGCAGCCGAGGTCGTCGGCCGCGAGCTTGGCTGGAGCCCGGGCCAGCGGCGAGAGGCGGCCGCCGAGTTCCGCTCCGAGCTCTGGCTGGGCCGGGCGCCCGTCCTCGACCGCTGGGGCTGGGCGGAGCAGGAACTGATCGCCGGGGCGGGAGCTCGATAGCGATGGCGCGAAGCAGTGACCGCGCAGCCGCGCTGAGCCGCCTCGCGGCTGCCTATGCCGAGCACCAGGTCCGGCGCTGGACCGGACGGGGCAGCCGTGGCGGCGCGGCAGCCGCCCAGGTCGTCTACGGACCGGAGCATTACGTCGCGCTGACGGCGGAGGAGCGCGAGCTCATGCCGGCGATGTCGCGCTGTATCAACTGCGGCATCTGCGCGATGGTCGCCGGCCGCCTCGGCAGCGCCTACCTGCCCGACCTGGCCTCCGCTTACTTCCGGCCCCTCCACCAGCTGCCGCTGGTGAAGGGTGACCTGGAGCCGGCGTCGCCCGGGACTCCGCAGGCCGATCTCGAAGCGGCCGCGGCAGCCTGCCCCGTTGGGGTTCCGCTCCCGGCATTGGCGGCGATCATCAGACGCCTCTCGGCGTTTTGACCAAGGCAGAAACCGCCCGCCGGAAAGCACTCCTCGAGCGCGGCCGCCGGCTCATCCCGGAGCTGCCGACGGCCGCCCTCTACCGGATCACCGCGCTCCTCGAACGGGCCCTGGCGTCGCCGGACGTCGACCCCCGCGCTTATGAGGAATTGGAGAAGGCGCTCCGTGCCAGCCGACCTCGTCCAAAACGAAAGGACTTGTAAGTTATCCACATGATGTATACAGTCTGGGGAAACCACCCAATATCTAGATCGATATGATCCTTGGACTCCTCTCCCTACTCCGCGGCTGGCCCCTCGTCGACCGCCTGATCACGAAGGTGGCCGGTCATTTCACGACCTGGCCGGCCGACGACTTCTCCAGCTTCATGACGACGCCGATCGGCCAGCCCGCTCTCACCCCTGCTTACACGGCCCAGCCGCCCACCTCGCGGCCCGTCCGTCCCCCTGAGCCGGCGTCCATCGCCCCAGGCGCGTTCGAGATCCGCTTCACCCGGCTGCAGCGGGAGGGCCGCTATCAGCAGATGTGGGCGATGCTCGCCGAGGATGCCCAGCGATCGTGGGGCAGCGAGGACAGCTTCATCTGCGGCATGCAGCTCCAGGAAGACGGCGCCGCACAGGTCGTCGACGCGGAGATCGGGTCCGTGAACATCGTCCCCGAGTGGACCGACAGCAACCACAACCGCACCTATCGGAACGTCGCCCGGCTGGCGGTGCGCTACCGGCTCAAGCAGGAGTGGCGCGAGCTCACCGTCTATCGCCAGGTGCACCTCATCCCGGCCGCCGACGGCTGGCGCACTCTCTGCTACCCACAGGCGAGCTGACGGCTCAGCCGGGTTAAATTATTCCGCCCGTCGCCACGGCGCGAACCACGGGTATAGTGGCCGGAAAGCACAATGATCGAGCAGACCGTCGAGGAGCAGAACCGCGCGCTTTTCTGGCATCGCCGGAAGCAGCTGGGAGCCAAGCCCAGGAACCTCATGCGCGAGGCGGACGAGCTCCTCTACTGGCTCGAGGAGTGCCTGATCCAGGACGTCAAGCTGGTCCCCGGCTGGCTCCTTCCGCGGATCGCCCACGTGATCAACCACACCGACCGCGAGCTCCAGGAGGAGCTTGGCCGCGACCGCCGGCCAGAGCAGGTGATGGACATCGTCTTTCGGGCCCAGGAGGTCTTGATGACGGAGTCGATCCGCTCCCGGACCGAGGCCAAGGTCATCCCGCTCTTCAAGAACCGGTAATTGCCGGATCGGGCATTGTGGAGGGTCGACTTCCACATGCACTCCAACTACTCGCACGACAGCAGCACCAAGCTGGAGCAGCTGGCCGCCCGGGCGCGTGAGCTGGGCCTCGATCGGATCGCGCTGACCGACCACAACACGGCCCAGGGCGCGCTCGCCTTCCAGGAGCTGGAGCCGGTCCTGGTCATCGCCGGCGAGGAGGTCAAGACGACCGAGGGCGAGGTGATCGGGCTGTTCATCAACCGCAGCATCAAGGCCTGGCAGCGCCCCGAGGCGGTGATGGACGAGATCCACGAGATGGGCGGCCTCGTCTACGTTCCCCACCCCTTCGACCGCTGGCGTGCGAACTTTGCGCCCCACCGGCTGGTCGCCCTCGCCGAGCGGATCGACGTGATCGAGGGTTACAACCAGTGGGCCGACCCCGGTGCCAACCAGGCGGCGACCGAGATCGCCCGCGACCTCGGCAAACCGGTCGCGTTCGGCAGTGACGCCCACTCGCTCGGCGAGCTCGGACACAGCTGGATCGAGGTCGAGCCCTTTTCAGGACCCGCCGACCTGCTTGAGAAGCTGTCCCGGGCGACCGGGCATCGCACCGAGGTGAGCGGCACCCAGCGCCGCGCGTGAGGCTTCTCGCGGCGGGGTCGATCGCCCTCGACACCCTCGAGGGCCCCTTCGGGATCGTCACCGATGAGCTTGGTGGATCGGCCCTCTACTTCGCGCTCGCAGCCAGCCTCATCCGGCCGGTCGAGATCGTCGCACCGGTCGGGGACGACGCCCTGGCCGCCGTCCGCGCGGTGCTGGCCGGCCGCCCGGTGGACATCTCGCGAGTGACAGTCTTCAACCTTCCGACATACCGTTGGTCGGCGCGCCAGCAGGGGGGCACCAACGTCGACCGCGGCAGTGTCGACGGGATCTACGATCACTGGAGGCCTGACTTGCCTCCCGGCTACGACGGGTGGGCCTTCGTCGGCTCGATGCGCCCCGACCGCCAGCTCGCGGCCGTCGAGGCGCTCCGGGGCTCAGCCCGCCTCCTGGCGGCAGACTCGATGCGTTCCTACCTGACCTCTCATCGCGAGCAGGCGGAGCAGGTGCTGCGCACCTGCGGCTGGTTCTTCGCCAACCGGGAGGAGCTGGCGGCACTGGGTGGCGACCCCGGCGAGCCGGAGCGCTTCCGGACCGGCTGGGACCTCACCGGCCTGGTCCTGAAGGCCGGGAAACGGGGCTGCTCGGTCTGGACGGACGGAGGGACGTACCGCCTCCCCGCCCTGACCGGACACCCGGTCGTCGACGTGACCGGCGCCGGCGATGCCCTGGCCGGCGGGCTGCTGGCCGCCTGGCTGGAGGCGGGAGGTGGGCCGGACACGCTCCCTGACGCCCTGGCGCACGGCATCGCCTGCGCGTCACTGGCGATCTCGGCGGTTGGGCTGCGGGGGTTGGCCGAGGCCACACCCGAGGACCTGGCGGCGAGAGTCGCCGAGGCGCTCGCGCGGCCCGGTTAGCTGTACATCGGGCGGCCGGCCAGGCGACGCTCCCGCTCTCGCCGGCTGCCGAAGTACCAGACCGCGAGCCCGACCAGGACGAGCGGCAACAGGTACATGAGGGGAGCCAGCAGAGGCGGGGCCGCGGTGTCCTGCGCCGGCAGCGGGAAGCTGACCAGCCCGGTCTCACCCGGATGGACGTCGGGCGTGAAGACGACCCGACTCGCGTCACTCATGGCGACGGCGCGGGTGTCGGCGTGGGTGACCTTGACGCTTCGATGGGCGACCGGGGAGCCACCGAAAAAGCCGATCGAGGTCACGCCGGCGCTGATGCCCGCCACCAGGTAGAGGTCGCTGGCCTGGTCATAGACCACCTGGTCGGCGGCGCCGACGTCGGTGAAGATGCGCACCCGGTGCCCAGCGTTCAGATCCCATTCCAGCGTGTAGGCGATCGACGGGTCGCTACAGCCGAGGAGGGCGACCTGCCGCTTGGCGTCGATTCCCATCCCGGTGGGCGCGCAGGGCACCCCGATAGCCCACTGCTTGACGACGGCGACGTTCACCGGGTCGATCTGGTAGAGGAGGTTTTTAGCCATGTCCGGCAGGTACAGGTAGCGGTCCCCGGGATCGTATCGGGGCTGCTCCAGCCCGGCTGTCAGGTTCAGGTGGCTGAGCGGGAGGTTCAAGATCGCATCGATCTTGGTCAGGACCCCCTCGTCGCTGCTGGCCGCCCAGAGGAGGTGGCCGGCGGGGTCGTAGTCGACCAGGTCGACGTTCTTCGTCGCGGAGGTCTGGATCGTCGCCAGCACGGTGTTCACGTTCTTCGCCCCCGGGTCGCCTTCGATGACCGCCACCGCACCGCCATCCATGCCAGCGAAAACCTTGTGGAGATCGGGCGCTACCGCGAGGCCGTGGGGCGCGTGGCCGAGCTTCACGCTGCTCAGGAAGCGCGGCTGGGCGCCGCCGACGTCGAAGACGTCGACCGAGCCGAGCGTTCCGTCCGCGAGGTAGAGCCGGTTGGTCGATTGGTCGATGGTCGCCTGGTCGAAGGCTCCCTTCTGCCCGTTGAGAGGCGGGATCTCGCTATGCCGGATGCCGGCAGGCGTGCCGCACGCGGCGAGCAGCAGGCAGCCGGCGAAGAACGCCCCCAGCGCGCGGATCATACAAAGAGACTATCACTATTACCATAACCGGTTGCGTAGCTTTCAACCTCCGAGCGGCGAACCCGGCAGCGAGCTCGTGAGAAGGAGCGCGGTGAGGATGATCAGGCCGGCCACGGTGACTCCCGCGATGGCGTTGGCCAACCGGCTGTTGACGAAGCGGCCCATCAGGCGGCGGTCGTTGACCAGGATCAGCATGTAGACGAGGATCGCCGGCAGGATCAGTCCGTTCACGTCCTGACTGAGCAGGATCATGGAGACCAGCGGCACCCCGGGGACGAGGACCGCCAGCGCGCCGACCGCGAGCAGGAAGGTGAAGATGCCGAAGAAGATCGGCGCCTCGCCGATCCCGCGGTCGACGCCCCGCTCAAAGCCGAAGGCCTCGGACACCGCGTAGGAGGTGGAGAGCGGCACGACCGACCCCGCCAGCAGGGACGCGCCGACGAGACCGATCCCGAAGAGGATCCCGGCGAAGCGGCCGGCGACGGGAACCAGGGCCCGGGCATAGTCACCGGCCTGCATATTGCCCAGCTGGGCCGGCGAGAGATGGCCGGCGAGGGTGAGGGCCGTCGCCACGACGATGAAGAAGGCGATCGCGTCGGTGACCACGGACCCGACGATCACGTCCGCCCGGCTGTAGGCGAGCTGGTCCTCGGGGATCCCCTTCTCGGCGATCGCCGCCTGGAGATAGAACTGCATCCAGGGCGTGATCGTGGTGCCGATCAGCGCGATCGCGAGCAGAAAGTAGGCCTTCGATACGTCGACCTGGGGCACCACCGACGAGCGGAGGATCTCCGACCAGTCGGGGTGGACCAGGAAACCGGAGACGACGTAGGTGACGTAGACGATTCCGAGGCTCAGAAGCACGCGCTCGACGACGGGATAGCTGCCTCGCACCACCAGCAGCCAGATCACGATCGCCGCGATCGGCACCGATACGTACTTGGACACCCCGAGCAGCTCCATCCCGGCTGCGATCCCGGCGAACTCGGCCACCGTCGTGAAGGCATTGGCGATCAGCAGCAGCGACATCGCGAAGGCCGTGCTGCGGACACCGAAGCGCTCCCGGATCAGGTCGGCGAGGCCTTTGCCGGTCACCACGCCCATGCGCGCGCTCATCTCGTTGACGACGATCAGGCAGATCGTGACGACGAGCAGGAGCCAGAGCATCTTGAAGCGAAACTCGGCGCCGGCCTGGGCGTAGGTCGCGATGCCGCCCGCGTCGTTGTCGGCGTTGGCGGTGATCAGTCCCGGGCCGACGACGGCGAGGAGAACGAAGAGCCGGCGCGAGCGGCGAAGGCGGGCGAACACGGCCGGGGGCCTAGCCGACGAGCTTGGGCAGGCGGCGCTTGACGCCCTCGGGGAGAACGCTCTCGAGGGCGTCATCGACCGTGATGATGCCCCGCAGCCGGTTCTCGTCATCGACCACCGGGAGTGCCATCAGGTTGTACTTCGACATCGTTGCCGCGACCTCGTCCCGGGTCGCATCGAGATGCACGGTGAAGACGTTGCGCCGGATGAACTCTGAGATCGGGGTCTGTGGATGGGCGACGATCAGATCGCGCAGCGACAGCACGCCGATCAGGTGCTCCTCCTCGTCGATGACGTAGACGTAGTAGACGTGCTCGGCTTCAGGCTCGAGCACGCGCAGGGCTTCGATGCACTCCTGCGCCGAGAGGCCCACCGAGACGGCCACGTACTCGGTCGTCATCAGGCCTCCCGCCGTGTCCTCCGGGAAGGACAGGAGCTCGCGGACGTCATTTGCGTCGTCCGTCTCCATCAGGTCGAGGATCTCGCGGGCGCGGTCCTCGGAGAGGTCTGCGAGGAGGTCGGCGGCCTCGTCGGGGCCCATCTCCTCGAGGATCTCCGACGCCCGCTCGGCGTCCATGTTCTCGATCACCGAGCGCTGGTCCTCGGGCTCCAGCTCCTCCAGCGTCTCGGCCGCCATCTCGTCGCTGAGCTGGGCGAAGATGGCGCTCCGCTCCCGCGCCGAGAGCTCCTCCACGATGTCGGCGATGTCGGCCGGGTGGAGCTTGCTGATCCGCTTGCCGGAGATCCGCAGGTGGACCGCGTCGGCGGGCCCGCTCTCGCCGTGGAGCGGCTGGACGACGTCCCAGGAGACGAGCACCATCGGGAGGTCGCGCCGGAGGAGCCGGGCGATCGACTTGCCCAGGTTCTCCAGGCCGAGCCTGCGAAGCAGCCCGCGAAGCCCGATGTCGGCGCCGACGAGCAGCATCTTGCCGCCGCTCTCGACCAGCTGGAGGTCGTTGACCCGAACGACCCGCCGGCCGTCGGTGTCGATCACCTGCTTGTCGAGCACGTCGCGGCTGAGCCAGATGTCGGCGTCGTTGGCGCTCACCGTTGCGGCGCTCTCCGGCCCGGCGCGAAGCGCCACCTCGCGTCCGGCGAAGGTGCGGACGGAGGTCCAGGGGACGACCTCACCCCGCCGCCGCGAGACGACGATCCCGGTGACCACCGGGTAGGGTTCGACGACGGTGGCCGTCACGTCGCGCACACGGCCGACCCGCCGCTGCTCGACGTCGATCACCTCGGCGCCCAGGAACTCGCTGAGAAATACCACGGCTGCCTCCTCTGCTCGTTTAGCTTCGGCACAACGCGGCTTAGAGTTCCTTACTCAGCCGTCCGGGACCTCGCCTTAATCCGGCGAGGCCTGTCCTACCCGTCGGCGTCTCTCGACCTTTCCGGGCGACGGCCTCTGTCCGCGATGGAGCCTGGCCTAACGAGGAAGCCTGACTTTTCAGGGCCAGTCTAGCACCGCCATTTTGGGCCCGGTCAGCGAATTGGCGGCGAATTGGGGTTGAATTCAGCGGGACAGGTGTCTAGAATGCACAGGACCGCGAAGAGGCGACCAATTTGTCAATCAATTTGTTAGTCAAGGAGTGTGAGTTAATGGCAGTGACAGGCTATTGCCTTAAAGACAAGAAGAACGTTGAAATCAAAGATCCGCAGAACATCACCATGAAGAACGGCAAGCCCGCCATCACTGGCACGTGCCCCAACTGCGGCACCAAGATCTTCAAGATCGGCAAGAGCTCGTAGCTCGGACTCGGCCGATTCGAAAAGGTCCGCCCCGCTGGGTGGACCTTTTCATTTCCCCCTGACGAGGGGCTAGCCGATCTCCTCTTCCATCGCGCCGAGGAGGAGCTCGGTGGCGGAGATGGCCTGGTCCACGCCGAGGATCTTGAAGATCCGGACGTTGGCCGGGTTGTTGACGCGGGCGATCGTCCGTTTGACGTTGAAGCGCTTTTTGGCCAGCTGGAGGGCGACCAGGTTGTCCTCGTCGTCCCCGGTGACGGCCAGCACGACATCGGCCCGATCCATCCCGGTCGTGCTGAGAAAGGACATCTCGTCTCCATCACCGGTCAGGACGACGCTCCCCAACTGGCTGCTGAGCCACTCGGCGCGCGCCGAGTCCTTCTCCAGCAGCAACACCTCGTCGCCCCGCTCGAGCAGGTCGCGGGCGAGGTAATAGCCGACCTTCCCACCGCCGATAACGATCGCGTACATGGCTTCTTTTTAGTCCTTGACCAGGATCTCGTGGACGGTGTCGGTGCCCATGATGGTGGGGCAGATGACGCCCAGGCCGAGGTCCTTGTAGACCTCGTAACGGATCGGGTCGTAGATCCGGCAGACCACCTTCGGTACGTTGAAGACGTGCTGCGCCATCTCTGCCGACATGATGTTGCGGTTGTCGCCGTTGGTGAGGGCGCAGAAGGCGTCGGCGTCCTCGATGCCGGCGCGCTTGAGCATGTCCTCATCGATGCCGTTGCCGATCAGCGCGGTGCCGGCGAAGTTCTCGCCGAGGCGGCTGAAGGAGCTGGCGGTCTGATCGATGACGGTGACCTCGTGGCCTTCGCCGGTCAGCTGCAATGCGAGGCGGGCTCCCACCCGACCGCAGCCCACGATGACGACCTTCACTGAGCAATGGATTATGCCCGAATCGGTCAGCCGGTACGATTTGTCGGGCGATGCGGTTCCCCTTCACGTTCATGAGCCTGCTCTCGATCGCGCTGGGCGGCTGGATCGTGGGCTACCTGCTCCTCCACCCGTCCGGCGATGGGGTGACCCTGGGGCTGGAGGTGGTTCCCGCGCTGGGCCTGTTCGCCTTCGGAGGCTGGCTCCTCTACCGCCGGGCAGCGCACGGGCGAGCCGCATAGATGGCCCACAAGGGTGAGGCGACCCGGATCATGATCGCCCTCAACGGCCACGAGATGGACGAGGAGACGGTCCGGATCGCCTGCCGGATGGCACCCAAGAGGCCGGGTGTAAAGATCTATGCGGTCCACATCCTGGAGGTCAACCGCTCGCTTCCGCTGGGGGCCGTGATCGAGTCCCAGGTCGAGCGCGGCGAGGACATCCTGGTCAAGGCCGAGCAGCTGGTCGCCGAATACGAGCTGGATTGCGAGACGGAGCTGGTCCAGGCCCGCGACACGGGACCCGCGATCGTCGGCGAGGCGGAGGAGTGGAAGGCCGACCTCATCGTCATGGGCCTGCCCTACAAGCGCCGCTTCGGCGATTTCAACCTGGGCAAGACGGTGCCCTACGTGCTCAAGTTCGCCGCCTGCCAGGTCATCTTGTTCCGCGAGCACCTCGAGCAGTAGCCACCAGCGAGCCGTCGCGCCGGCACATCCTGGCCCGCCTCTGGATCGAACTCGGCCGGAGGAGCGAGGCCCAGGACACCTTCATCCGGCTGATCATCGTCGAGCGGATCGTCAAGTCGACGATCCTGATCGTCCTCGCACTGAGCCTGATCGTGCTGGGACGGACCGGGATCCTCTACCAGTGGGCGGCCGACGCCAACCAGGATCTGCTGCTGGCGGCCGACGCCAACATCATCTTTCGCCTGCTCAACCGGCTACTCGTCTACGTCGGCTTCTTCCAGCACCAGACGACGCTGGGCGTGGCGCTGATCGCGTATGCGCTGGTCGAGGGCGCCGAAGGCGTCGGGCTGGCGATGCGGCGGCGCTGGGCCGAATACCTGATCGTGTTCGCCACCGGGCTCCTGATCCCCTACGAGGTCTGGGAGGTGGTCAACAAGGTGACGCTCTTCCGGGTCGGCGGCCTGGCCCTGAACATCGCGGTCGTGGCCTACCTGGCCTACAAGAAGCGGCTGTTCGTGGACCTCTAGTGTCCTGGAACACTAGCGGGCGGCTGAAGAAGGGTGGCGAGAGACCGGAGGCAAGACCGGCGCGATGCGACGGAGCCAAAGCTCCGGCGTCCTTTTTCAGCGGTCCGCTACCGACCGGTGTCGAGCCGGTCGGCGAACCGGCCGGGAAGCTTGGCGGCGCGGATCGCCGCCTTGGCGCCCTCGCGGTCGTAGGCGCAGCGCCTGAACTCGAATGTCCCCGCCGTCCGGTCCCAGATCGCGTAGCTGGCGTCAGGCACCCCGTCTCGCGGCTGGCCCACCGAGCCGGGATTGACGAGCTCGGTTCCGGCGAGCCGGAAGGTGCCGACCTGGTACTCGTGGATCACCTTTCCGTCCTCGTGCCGGAAGATCCCAGGTACGTGGGTATGGCCGTGGAAGCAGACCTGGCCCTCGATCAGGGCCAGGTTGGCCTCCGCCGTCGGCCCGTCGAGGATGTACTCGTAGATGTGGTCGCGCGGGCTGCCGTGGACGAGCACGATCTCGTCCCCGATCTGGTCGCAGTCGGGGAGGCCGGCCAGCCATTGGAGGCGTTCGCCCCCGAGGCGGACGACCGTCCATTCGATCGCCCGGGCAGCGTCCTCGTTGAACCACTCGAGGATGTCGACGTCGGTGCAGGCGCGGTCGTGGTTGCCGACCAGGGTCGGCCAGCGCTTCTCCCGGACGAAATCCAGGCACAGGATCGGATCGCCTCCGTAGCCCACGACATCGCCGAGGCAGATGACCTCGTCGACCTCTGGCATGTCCGCCATCACGGCCTGCAGGGCCTGCCAGTTGGAGTGGATGTCGGAGACGATGGCGAACTTCATGGCTCGGTTCCGTAGATGCGCCGGTACACGTGGTCGAACAGGATCGCGATAGTAGCCGCAACCGGTATCGCAATGAACATTCCCAGGATGCCGGCGAGGGCGAAGCCGGCGATGAAGGCGACGATGACGAGCAGCGCGGGCAGCTTGACCGCGGCGCCGAGGATCCGCGGAAAGAGGAACTGGAGGACGATGTTGGTGATCATCAGGTAGGTGAGGCCGACCAGAATCGCCTCCTGAGGACCGAGGCTGAGTGCCACCAGCTCGATCGGCACGGCGCCGATCCAGGGCCCGATGAAGGGGACCAGGGTGGTGATCCCGGCCAGGACGCCGAGTGCCACGGCGAATGGCATCCCCTCGATCGCCAGGGCTATCCCGACCGCGACGCCGATGATCACGGCGACCGTCAACTGGCCCCGAAGGTAGGACAAGAGCATCGCCTTGACCTTGGGCCAGATGGCGTCGAAATCCTCCCGGTAGTCGCCGGGAACCAGGTCCCGGGCGAAGGCGCTGATCCGGTGGGCGTCGAAGCTCACCAGGAAGCCGACGATCAGCGTCAGGATCACCTGGAGCAGGAGGTTCAGCGCCACCAGGCTGATCGTCAGGGCGTTGCCGAATTGGCCGAGAAGGAATTCGCCCGCCCGCTGGTCGAGATTGGTCGCCTGCCGCGTCAGGTCGATCCGGAAGCCGAACAGGACGATGGGCTGGCCCTGCATCCTCTCGACCGAGTGTTGGGCCTGGGACAGGATGCTCGGAGTCTGCTGCTGGAGCTGGCCGATCTCGGTCGTGAGCAGAGGAACGAACACCGAGGCGACCCCGACAAGGCCGGCCACGAGGGCGAAGAAGATGACGACGATCGCCAGGGCGCGGGGGACGTACGCGGACATTCGGTCGACCAGAGGGTTGATCAGGAAGGCGAGCAGGGCGCCCAAGACGAAAGCGCCGAGGGTGTCGCGGATCAGGTAGACGACGCCGGCGCCGAGGATCACCGCCGCGATGCCGACCCCGATCTGGAGCGACCTGACGCGGCGCCTGCGCACTGGCACCCCCGCGGCCACGGCGTGCTCGGTCCTCGGCTCCGGAGTTTGGGCCTCGGTCAAGGGCACGCCCGGTCCGCTGGCCCGCTGGTTCTCGTCACTCGGTCGCGGGCACGATCTGGGTGCGCTCGCGGGAGAGGATGGCGGCGACGAGACCCAACCCGATGAGACCGGCACCGAGGACGCCATAGGTGGCCGAAGGCCCGACCAACTTGCTGATCAAAGCGCCCGTGGCGGCCCCGGCGATCAGGGCCAGCTGAGTAATCGCGAAACGGCTGCTCATGATGGTGCCCCGATTGCTTCCGTCGCTGATTTCCATCAATACGGTGACGTTGGCGACTGCGTACACCGGGTTGCCCGCACTGGCGAAGAGCAGGAGGATCGCGACCAGCCAGTAAGGGCTCATTGCGATGCCAACGCTCAGCACGCCGGTCAGGACCAGTCCCTGGGCAACCGTTCGCATCGACCCGATGTTGCGCATGCGGCCGACGATGATGCTGCCGAACACGATCCCGGTCGCCAGCATGACCTCGAGGATCACGTAGGTTCGGGCCCCCTCCTTGCCGCCGTTGAGGCTGTACGCCAGGGTGATTAGGGTCGGGAAGCTCATGCTGATGAAGAAGGCTGCCGCTCCGGCGACCAGCAGGTGAGAGCGCGCGCGGACCACAGACCAGGTTCGACCGATCCCGCTCCAGATCCCGACACGCTTGACCCCGCCGCCCAGGTTGCCGAGGCCGAAGACGAGGATGCCCGCCAGTAGGAACGTGAGTCCGTCGGCGAGGAAGAGCCAGAACGCGCTGAGGGTCGCCCAGATGACAAGCCCGGCGAGCGCGTAGCCGCCGGCCCCGGCGATCATCCCCGCCGCGCTGATGCCGGCGTTGGCAGGCCCGACCTCGCGAGGCTCGACCAGTTCGGGAAGCGCTGCCTGGCGGGCCGGTTCCACGATCGCGTTGACGGCGGCCAGCACAAAGAGGATGGGAAAGATGGTCCACACCGTGACGTTGAGCAGGAACGGCGTCAGGAAGAGCAGGGAGGCTCGCCCAAGCTCGAGGTTGATGATCAGCGGTGCGCGGCGGACCCGGTCGGGAAGCGCCCCGGCGGCGGCGCTGATGATGATGGTGGCGACCGCCTTGACGATGTAGGCGCCGGCGACCAGGAACGGGTTGCCGGTGCTCCCGTAGAGCCAGACCAGCGTCGCCACGGTTGTCATCGGGTCACCGAGGCTGGACACCGTGGTGCCGACGAGGAGCCGGGCAAACCGGGGACGGCTCCAGAGCAGCCGGAGCACTCCACGTTGTGTGAACGCGGGAGCCTCGGGCGTTTCCGGCATCGGGAGCAGCGGCTGGCTGTGGAGCTGCCGGAGCCCGTTGACAACGATCGGGTCGTACCAGCTGCCGGCTCTCTGGGTGATGTCCTCGACGGCTTCCAGAATGGTCATCTTGCTGGGCCGGTAGATCCTCGCCGTCGAGATGGTGTCGAAGGAGTCCGCGACCGCCAGGATGCGCGAGCCGAGCGGAATCTGCTCCTCCTTGAGTCCCTTGGGGTAGCCGGTGCCGTTCCACCGCTCGTGATGGCCTCGGACGAGCGGCGCCACGCTCGCGAGCGCGGAGTGCTTGGCGATCATGTCGGCCCCGATGTCGGGATGCCGGCGCATGATCTCCCACTCCTCCTCACTGAGGCGCTCAGCCTTGTTGAGGATGTCGTCGCGAACGCCGATCTTGCCCAGGTCGTGCAACGCGCCGGCGGTGCGCAGCTGCTCGATCTCGCGCCCGTTCAAGGCCAACGCGTCACCTAAGCGGGCGGCGAGGTCGGCCACGCGTTGCGAGTGGGACTCGGTGAAAGGGTCGCGGGCGTCAAGCGTCTCCGCAGCCAGCTGCAACGTCTGCAACCGCTCCACGGTCTGTTGCTGTGCATCCGCAAGATTCGCCCTGATAGCTATCAGGATTCCAAAGAGGCCCAGCGCCATCACGTAGCCAACCGGCGTCATGAGGACCACGTCGAGCATCCCCCCAACGAAGCCCATGATCATCATGGTTCGGATGGTCGTGATCCCGACGTTCTCGACTAACGCCTGCAGCACCGACATATTTGCAAGTGCGCCGATCACTTTGGCTGTGAGGGGATAGTTGATGCAAATGACGGCAAACGTAAGCACGACCGTTTTGATCGGCAGGCTGTACGGCTCGGGAATTGAGATGTAGGTAAGCGCAAGAGACGGAACGCCATAACTCAATGCGGAGTTGGCACCGTTGAAGAGAAATGCCCACCAGGTGACCTCCTTTCCCGGCCGGCGCCGATCGAATGTGGCCAGCCAGGCCACGAGCGCCACGCCGGCCCCAGGGGCTACAAGGGCTGTTGCGACTAGGAGCGGGGTCGAGACAACTTGGATCCCACGGGTCCATCGGACGGGCATGAGGTGGGCAAGCTGCGTCCAGACGGCCAGATACAGAAGCTTGCCGTTGATGTCGACTGGGTGGAGTTCCCAGCCGATCGGGATTATGGCCAGCCCAAGGAAGACAACGATCGCTAAATAGGCTCGCGTCCCCCTGTCCAGAGACTCATATGGGCGCACGGCGCGAAGATCTTAACAGCGTGCAGGGAACTGGAATTACCAGTATCCCCACACTTCAACGTTCGATTAACCGGACTCCCGAGCCTGGGAACCAGGCCGCCAAGTCTCAGACCCGCCAGTCGCCGAGGACCTGAGGGCGGGAACCCGTTGCGAAAAGGCGGCGAAGAACTTTAAACATCAGTTACCACACCTCAACCGAAGATTCCGTACATGAGAGCCAACGCTGATTCGGTCGAAAACTCGCACGTTTGCGACCCCACGAGGAGTCTGGCCTAGGCTCCAATGAAGATGCGTCCCTTGTCTTGAGGACCGGCGCTTCCACAAAACTGAGGACGCGGATGACCACTCCGACTAGAGGTCAGACACCTTCAGCAACCTGCGCTTTAGCGCAAAGCCAACAGCCGCGGTGCGACTATTGGCGTCCAGCTTTCGATAGATGTTTCGAATATGTGTTTCGACCGAAGATGGGGCGATGCCTACCTTAAGAGCGATCTGTTTGCTTGGCAAACCCTTCGCAATCAAACGAAGGATCGTCATCTCGGTAGGAGTGAGTACAACGCGCTCCGACGTGGCGTCCGGTACGTAGTCAGCGG
>DATCPJ010000052.1:0-2911 GCA_036570145.1 Candidatus Dormiibacterota bacterium | reverse complement strand
CAGACGGCCAACGGCGTTGTCGCCTCCTGCGATCCTCGCTTACGTATATCGAATACGCGCGCTCCGGTTCTCGTCGGCTCCTAGCATTGGGGCCGCCTGGACACCGAATCACTAACCGACCTTTTTCATCACCCTGCTAGGCGGCTGGTAATGCCGGATCATCCGGGTCCGATGCAACACGGAGTCACTAAGAGCACCAAGACGCACGGAGGAAACGGGGGGAGATCAACGATCTCGAGAGCTGTGCCAGCTAGAGCTGCTCGCGAAGCAGCGCCGCGAGCTCGCGAGCGTTGGTGGTGCCGTAGTTGCCGAAGCAGTTGTTGAGCAGGACGTGAGTCTGCTTGGCGGCTCGAGCCGCCTCCCTGATGCGGGGAACCCAATCGGCCAGCTGGTCCTCGTCGTAGAGATAGCGAAAGCGCTCGACGACAGGGATGTTCGGCTTCTCCCAGAGGTCGGACCGGCGGCCGTGGAAGCGGATCACAGCCAGCTCCGGTGAGGTGACCGCGGCGAGCGGCGGGATGCTCGACTTGAGGCCCTGCGGACCGTCGACCATGACGTAGGGGATCCGGTTCTCCTCCAGGAAGCGGATCGTCCGCTCCGCGTTCTTCTCGTTGAACCAGGACGCGTTGCGAAACTCGGCGGCCACCTCCACCCCGAGCCGGCGCCGTGCGTCGAGGATCAGCTCCCGGCTCTCGTGAGAGGGGAACACCCAGCGCGGGAACTGGAGGAAGACCGCACCGAGCTTGCCCGCCTCCTTCAGCGGCTCGATCGCGCGGCTGAAGCTGGCCCAGACCTCGTCGTAGAGCTCGGCCGGCAGGTCCTTGCCGTAGATCCGGGGCTTGGCCGCCTGCTCGGCGGGCAGCGATTCCCGGATCGCCTTCGGCAGCCGCTTCACCTCCGAAGGCTGGCCGGTCATCAGAGCGTGGGCCTTGATGTCGAGGACAAACCCGGACGGCGTCCGATCGACCCACAGCCTGGCGGTCTCGGCGGCGGGGATGGCGTAGTAGGAGGCGTCGACCTCGACCAGCGGGAACTGGCTGCTGTAGTGGCGGAGCCGCTCCTCGGCGGTCCTGGCGTCGGGCGGGTAGAAGACGCCCGCCGCCGTCATGGTCGGGTCGGTCCAGGACGCGGTGCCGACCCGCACCTCGCCGCCGCCCAGGACCGGGATCGGCCCCGGCGCCGGCTCGACGGCGGTGGCTCGCCGGGCGGCAGCCTCGACGCCGGGGTCGTGCCCGGCAATGTCGCCGACCTGCTCCTGCTCCACGCACTTCAAAATAGTGCGGATGCGAATCGGGGTCCTGACCGGCGGCGGCGACGCGCCCGGTCTCAACGCTGCGATCCGGGCCGTGGCGCGCCGCGCCTTCACCCTCAACCTCAAGGTCAGCGGGATCAAGAACGGCTGGGCGGGCTGCCTCGGCGAGGGTGAGATCGAAGACCTGACGCCCCAGTCAACCCGCGGCATCCTGCCGATGGGCGGCACGATCCTGGGCACGTCGCGAACCAACCCCCTCAAGGAGCAGGACGGCATCGCGCGAGTCATCGGGGTCCTTAAGAGGTTCGGGATCGACGGCCTCGTCGCGATCGGGGGCGACGACACCCTGTCCGTCGCCGTGGCGCTGAGCGAGAGCGGCTTCCCGGTCGTCGGCGTGCCCAAGACGATCGACAACGACCTCAGCGCGACGGAGTTCTGCATCGGGTTCGACACCGCCGTCGGTGTCGTCGTCGAGGCTCTCGACCGCCTTCACACGACAGCCTCGGCCCACCACCGGGTGATGGTCGTCGAGGTGATGGGCCGCGACACCGGTTGGGTCGCGATGGCGGGCGGGCTCGCGGGCGGGGCGGACATGATCATCGTTCCCGAGTTCGCGGTTTCGCTCGACGAGGTCGTCGAGCACCTCCACCGGCGGCGCGGTGAGGGACGCTACTTCAGCATCATCGTGGTCGCCGAGGGGATCAGGATGCCGGAGCTGCAGGGCTCCGACGCGGGCGAGCAGAGGACCGACGCCTTCGGCCACGTCCAGCTCTCCCGGATCGGCGTCGGCGACTCGCTGAGCCGGCATATCGAGGCGGCGACCGGCTTCGAGACAAGGGTCACCGTGCTGGGCCACCTACAGCGGGGCGGCACGCCCTCCAGCGTCGACCGGATCTGGGCGACCCGCCTCGGCGCAGCGGCCGCGGACCTGCTGGCTGAGGGCAAGTCGGGGCTGATCCCGGTCCGGCGCAATGGCGACGTGGTCGTGATCCCGCTCAAGGACGTCGTCGCCGAGCAGCGCAAGGTGCCGGCCGAGCTCTATGAGCTTGCGAAGGTCTTCAGCTAGACCCGTTCGCGCCGGCCTTTCGCGTCTCCGCCTGTTCCTGGTTTTCGGCCCGGCTTTCGAGAAGCTCCTGGATGTCCTCCGCGTGGTAGCGCCGGTGGCCGCGCCTGCCGATCCGCACCGAGCGGAGGTAGCCGGCCTGTTCCCAGCGACGGATGGTGGAGATGTCGACCCCGAACAGGCCGGCCACCTCGCGGATGCCGAGCAGCGGTTCGGGACCATCCGCCAATTGGCTACTCCTCAGCAAAACTGCGCACACCTAGGCAATAGACAACGCACTTTACGCCAGCGGAGTGGGGAATTTCACCTCCGTTTCGCGCTTTGGCCGCTTGCGACGGCCCGGACATTTGCGGCGACGTCAGGGGCGGGACACTAAGTCACGGGGTGCGTCGCGCGGGCACCGTCGACGACCAGCTCGAGGTCGGCGGCCGTCGCCACGGCAGGCGAACGCCACAGCTCGGCTACCCGCGCCTCCCGCTCACCGGTCGCGGCAGCCTCCCTGAGGAGGCCCTCGATCCACGCCTCGGCCAGCTCGAAGGCCAATCTTCGCGCCGACGCCTGGGCGATCTCCGGATCCTGGCTCGCGATCGCGGCCA
>DATCPJ010000051.1:0-4840 GCA_036570145.1 Candidatus Dormiibacterota bacterium | reverse complement strand
CAGACGGCCAACGGCGTTGTCGCCTCCTGCGATCCTCGCTTACGTATATCGAATACGCGCGCTCCGGTTCTCGTCGGCTCCTAGCATTGGGGCCGCCTGGACACCGAATCACTAACCGACCTTTTTCATCACCCTGCTAGGGGGCTCGGGACTTGAGGCGCTCCATCGCCATCACCAGCAGGCTCTCGGCGGCCTTGTCCCAGCCGCGCGCCTGGATCCACATCATCGTCATCGCGCGCTGGCCGAGGAACACCGCTTCGTAGATGGGCAGCCGCTGCAGGGTCGCCGCCGGGCGCCGCTCGCGGTAGCGCCGTAGGAAGGCCGTCCGCGCGGCTTCGGCAGCCACCGACTGCTCCCAGCCGAGGGGCGCCGAGGGCACGACGTAGGCGCAGTACTTGGCGAGGTCGAAGCTGTTCTCGGCGAGCGCGAAGTAGTCGAAGTCGATCAGGCTGAAGGCGCCCTCGTGATGGAGGATCTGGTCGTACTTGTAGTCGCCGTGGGTCGGTAGCCAGTCTTCGCCGGGTGTCTTCCTCAACTTCTCGCGCACGTGGACGAGCAGCTCACGGAGAAGAAAGAACGCCTTCGGGTGGACCAGCACGAACTGGTCCAGCGTCTTGTCGAGGCGTCCGATCTCGGTTTCGAAGGGGAGCTCCTTGTCGGTCGCGATGCCCGAGTCGTGAAGCGCGGCGAGGGCGTCGGCCGCATGCAGCACGCTGGGTAGGAACTCGGGCTTGGTCCGGTCAGAGCCGATCGCCTCACCGGGCACCGACTCCTGGAGGTAGAGCTCGAAAGCCGGGTGATAACCGAGCGGCCGGGGCACAGCCAGGCGCCCTCCGGACCGTTCGGCGGCCTTCCAGATCTCGGTCATGACGCGGTTGCTCTCGGCACCACGTCCGCCCGGCTGAACCTTGCCGAAGATGGTCTTGGCGGACTCCTCGGGGTCGGTCCTGATGTCGTACCGGATGATCGCGGAGATCTCCGGGAGGTACCGTGCAAGATCGAGCGTCACGCCGCTGATCGTGGCGCGCCCGGGCGTACCCAGGATCTCGCCGGAATGGTTGCGGAAGAGCCGCAGCACCTCCTCCTCCCGGGCCGAGCGCCAGAGGCCGGGAAGGTTCGGGTCGACCGGGTAAAACCAGACCACCATCTGCGTCTCGTCGAAGACGACCGGGTAACCGAGGTCGGTCAGTGGCTCGCAGGGCCGGTTCCCGTAGACCTCGAGGATCCGTTTGCGGTAGCGCGCCCAGATCTCCGAGTCGAACACCCCGCGCGCTGCCAGCCGCAGCTCCCGCTGCTCGCTCCAGGTTGGTTCCGGCAGCTCGTCCTCCTCCTCTCCCGTCGACCCGACGAGCGGCAGCGCTCCAGGCCCTGACTCAGTCGCCATGACGCCGGCCGGCTCGAGGACGGGATCGGCGTCGGGCTCGGGAAAGACCAGGTCGCCTCGGCCGAGGAGGACCCGGTAGGTCACCCAATAGGCGTGCGGCGGCTCCAGGCGGGTCGACTTCCGACGAACCCGTACAAGGTTCCAATCGGTTCCGGGCAGGATGCGCTCCTCGACGAACTGGCCGATGGCATCATGGCCGGTCGCCGACTTGATCGTGCCGAGAGTTATCACGCTTCAGATTGTTGCCGAATGGGGCAACGACGGGCTTGCTTGATTGACATTGACTCCTGCAGCATGATATGTAATAACCACTATCAACTTCAGCCCTAATACTTATGTCGGGGCTGTCAGATCGCGGAGGTATTCGGTGGATTACGACGACGACGTACTGGTTATGAGGCGTCGCCCTCTCGCCTTCCGCATCGCTCTCTGGGCTTTCGTTGTGTTCAGCATGACGATCCTGGTCATCAGCCGGACACAGCCGGCACTGGCGGCGGACCTGAAGACGCATAAAGCGCAGTCTCAGGGTTCGGTGGCCACGGCCGGCTCCGGTCAAAGTGACAAGGCGGCCAAGAGCGATCGCGGCAATGCAGCGGGCAGCAGCGTCGGCGGCGGCGAAACAGCAGCTCCGGCCAAGCCGGCTCCGACCCCGACGTCCGCTCCGGCATCCAACACTTCCGCGCCAGCGAGCGCGGTCACGACCGGCTCCGCGAGCACCCATGCCAGCAGCACCGGAACGGCCTCTGCCAGCACAACCAACACCGGCGGCGCGACAGGCTCGCCCGCCGGCAAGAACGACGGCGGCGGTAACGGAAAGAAGGACGGCGGAGCCAACTTGGCTCCGACCATGGCGGCGGTCAGGAACGAGCACATGACGAGCGCAGCCATCAAGGCCGACCTCACCAGCGGTGACGGCGGCAATGGCGATGACGGCGACACCGCATCGGCGAACGAGACTTCGGACACAAGCCACGGATCGGCCAATCCGACGAGCGGATCTGCCGGCAACGGCCAGCCGGCCGGTGACAATGCGTCGGCGAACGAGACCTCGGGCACCAGCCATGTCTCGGCAACGCACACGGCCGACTCGGCCAACAACGGCCTGGCCGCCGGCGACACCGCGTCGGCCAACGAGACCTCGGGCACCAGCCACGTCTCGACGACCCAGTCGACCGCCTCGGCCAACAACGGCCTCCCGGCCGGTGACACCGCGTCGGCGAACGAGACCTCGGGCACCAGCCACGTCTCGGCAACGCACACCGCCGACTCGGCAGCCAACGGCGGACTGCCGGCGGGCGACACCGCGTCAGCGAACGAGACCTCGGGCACCAGCCACGTCTCAGCCACCCATACCGCTGCGTCGGCCAACAACGGCGAGGTGGCGGGCGACACTGCGTCGGCCAACGAGACCTCGAACACCAACCATGCTTCGGCGGCTCAGTCGACCGCCTCCGGCAACAACGGTGGCGGCGAGGCGGCCTCGGCCAGCGAGACCTCGAACACCAACCATGCTTCGGCCACCCCGTCGACCGCCTCGGCCAGCAACGGCGGCGGCGAAGCGGCCTCGGCCAGCGAGACCTCGAACACCAACCATGCTTCGGCCACGCCGTCGACAGCCTCGGCCAACAACGGCGGCGGCGAAGGGGCATCGGCGAACGAGACCTCGAACACCAACCACGCCTCCGCAACCCAGTCGACCGCCTCGGCCAACAGCGGCCTCCCGGCGGGCGACACGGCTTCGGCGAACGAGACCGCGGGCACCAGCCACGTCTCGGCAACCCAGTCCACGCCTTCTGCCAACAACGGCCTCCCGGCCGGTGACACGGCCTCGGCCAACGAGACCGCGGGTACCAGCCATGTCTCGGCCACTCAGTCGACCGCCTCGGCCGGCAACGGCGGCGGCGTCGGCGGAGAGACGACGGAGACCACCGGTACCAGCAACGTCACCACTACGGAAACTAGTGGTGAGGTGGGCGCCACGAACACCGGCGGCACCGGAGGCGGCGTGCTCGGAGAGACTGCAACAGGAACCGGCGCAAGCGGCGGCGTCCTCGCGGAAACCGCAACGGCCGCCGGAGCGACGGGTGCCGTGCTCGCCGCAACCGGGCTCCCGATCGTCGGGGGCGCTCTCGGCGGACTTCTCATCCTGATCGGTGCCGGCATCGGCGCCATCCGAAGGAGGAACAACCGGGAGTAACCGAAACGGGCCTCGCCAGGCAAGGCAAAGGGGGCGGCCGCGGTGGCCGTCCCCTTTCCGTTTGCCGTCGGCCGGCCGCTACGCCGCGGCGGCCAGCTCCGAGGTGCAGAAGGCGCACCGCTTCGCGTCGACTGGGATCTCGCTGAGGCACTCGGGGCACTTTCGCGTCGTCGGGTCGGGGGGGTCCTCGCGCCGCGAAACGGTGATCAGGTAGTTCACCGGCTTGACGACCAGGAAGAAGACGACGACCGCGATGAGCAGGAAGGACAGCAGCGCGTCGAGAAAGTCGCCGACGAGGAAGGTCGCCGTCCCGACCTGGACATTCAGACCGTTCTTCGAAGTTCCGAAGATCGCTCCGATCAGCGGCGTGATGAAATCCTTCACGAGCGCGGCGACCACCGCGCCGAAAGCACCGCCGATGACGATGCCGACCGCCAGATCGACGACATTGCCGCGCAGCAGGAACTGCTTGAAATCCCGGAACACTTCGCTTCCTCCTATGCCTTAGCGTTGGCGCCGCCGACAAAAATGAACTTTGCCAAGCTGATCTTCGGGCTATTGCTGGGTCGGCGGCTGCCTGTCACCTCCGGCCGGCTCTCGGTCGAGGGTCTGCGCCGGCCGGTGCGGATCGACCGCGACGCATGGGGAATCCCTTCCATCACCGCCGAGAACGACGCCGACGCCTGGTTCGCGCTCGGCTTCTGCCAGGGCCAGGACCGCGCCTTCCAACTGGAGGGAATGCTGCGCGTCGTGCGCGGCACCCTGGCCGAGCTGGTCGGGCCGGAGGCTCTGCCCGTGGACCGGCTCTCCCGGAGGCTCGGGATGCACCGCAACGCAGCCGCCCAGCTCGCCGCCCTCGACGCCGACGTACGCGCCAACATGACCGCCTTCGCGGCCGGCGTCAGCGCCGGTACAGGGCTGGGCAGCCGTAAGCCCGCCCATGAGTTCCGACTTCTCGGCTCGCTGCCGACACGGTGGACCGTCGAGGACGCGGTCGGGATCCTGAAGCTCCAGTCCCTCGCGCTCGGCAACAACTGGGACTCCGAGCTGACCCGCTTCAAGATCCTGTCCGAGGACGGCCCGGAAGCCCTGGCTGCGCTCGACCCCGCCTACCCGGAGTGGCAGGGCGTCTGCTCGCCTCCCGGCGTCAAGGCGGGCGCCGGTGTCGATCGGCTGGCGGAGGAGCTGGCCGGCTTCCGGGCAGCGGTCGGCAGCGCAGGGTCCAACAACTGGACCGGCAACGCCGCCCGCACCAAGGA
>DATCPJ010000050.1:0-3818 GCA_036570145.1 Candidatus Dormiibacterota bacterium | reverse complement strand
GGTCGTACTTGATGGCCTCGTAGAGGGAGCCGCAGGCCCGGCAGCGGTACTGCAGCGTCATCGCCTGGGTCCCGAAGAGGGAGATCACCTCGGCGTCGCGGCTCGCGCAGAAGGGACACTTCGGCGCGCCGCGCGGCGCCTCAGCCTCGAGCCGGGGTTTCCGCACGCGCGATGTCATAGCGGCGCTCTTCGAGGCCGCGGAGCATGTCGAAAGTGTGCCTGTCGATGGCCCCTGGCCGGGTCCGGCGGCGGACCGGGTCCCATTTCGACCAGTCGAGGTCGAACTTGGGTTCGGCGCGCTCGAGCTTGTCCGCCAGCTTTCTCCGAAGCTTGCCGCCGTCGGGGCCAAACCACTCGACCGCCTCCAGCCAGGCCTGCTCGACGGCCGGGCTCATGCCCAGCTCGTTGAGCCAGCTGCGGCCGTGGAGGAAGTGGAATCGCTCTTCCCCGAGCATCTTGCGAAGCCGGGTGCGGAGTATCTCGACCTTGCCTTCGACGAGGCTTTCGATCATCACCGAGAAGGCAGTGTCGAGGATGGCGTTGGCGGCCACGAACTGCTCCCACTCGGTCCAGGTGTCGTCCAGGAAAGCGACGTTGCGATAAGCGGCGGGATCGCTCTCCCGCTCCGGCCCCCGTGGGTCGGGTCCCAGCTCGGAGAGGCAGCCGGCGAGCACCCGGCTGTGGCCGAGGTCGTCGAGGCCCATCGCGGCCGCCGCGATGTCCGCTTCCAGGGTGGGGGTGGCACTGCACCACTCCGCGTAGCGGAGGCCGAGCAGCTGCTTGCAGTCGGCGAGGGAGAGGACGAGGTCGCTGACAGCGGCGCTCACCGACGGCTACTCCTCGCCCGGCGCGATGACCGTGATGACCGCCTCCCGGGGGACGATGACCATCTCGACCCAGCGCTCCTCGTCGTAGGTCGCGCGGGCGTAGGCCTGGGCGAGGTCATCGTCCGGCGCCACCACCCGGCCGACGTGACCGAGAGGGTCGACGCGCGCCTTGCGGGCGAACACGTCGTACTCCCGCACCGCGCGGTGGACCCGGGTCATCGTCATACCGCCAGCCCCCACATCTCGAGGGCGTCGCGGCCGTCCTGGGTCAGCCGCTCGCTGCTCCAGGGCGGGTCCCAGACGACCTTGATCGCGACCTCCTCGACCTCCGGCTCGGCCAGCAGCCGCTCCCGGATGTCCTCCAGGATGAAGTCGTGGGCAGGGCAGCCCATCGCTGTGAAGGTCAGGTCGACGCTGACCCTCGTCCCCTCCGTGCGCAGCCCGTAGATGAGGCCGAGGTCGACCAGGTTGATCGGCATCTCGGGATCCTGGATCTCGGCCAGGGCCGCCCAGCAGCGCTCCTCGAGGGGAGACTTCACCGACCGCGCGAGTTGCGCAGCTTGTAATAGGACTCCTGGAGCTCGGCCACCATCGCCGTGTTGCGGGGCCCGCGACCGCGCCACCGCTCGAGAACGTCGTCCCAGCTGCAGGGATCGTTGAAGTCCCAGTGCTTCGCCTCGGCGTCGAAGGTGCAGGGGAAGGGATAGTCGAGGACGAAGGCGTCGCCCTCCTGGTGGGCGGGGACCTTGACCCCGATCGATTCGCAGAAGGGCACCACGACCGACAGCCACCACTGGCGGAGCTGGTCGTTGGTCTTCGCCTTGAGCCGGTACTCGATCTGGGTGTGGTGCTGCTTGAGGTTGTCGGGGAGGCCGAACCATTCGACCGTCAGCGGGAACATCCAGTCCACGTTCCGCTGCAGCTCGTCCTTCGCCTCGCCGCCGGCCTTGCTGATCTTCTTCATCCAGCTCTGGCCGTTGCGGAGGTGGAAGTTCTCCTCCGCCATCACCTTGACCAGGCCTCGCTTCCAGGGCCCGTAGGAGCAGGCGTCGTGGATGTCGCCGAGCAGGCAGAAGCCGGCCTGGTCGTACATGGCGTTGGCGATCGCGAGCTCGGTCCAGGACTCGAGCGGGACGTCGAAGGCGTAGGGGTAGCGGAAGGACTTGGGATCCCGCTCGAAGATCAGCTTCTCCTCGTCCTCACCGAGCTCCTCGAGGATGTGGTAGGCGATGTGGGCGTGGGCCAGCTCGTCCTGGATGATCGCGATCCCGGTCATGAAGGCGTTGACGCTGGGCGCCCGCTTGGCGGCCAGGTAGTAGGCCGGAGCCGAGATCAGCTCGGTGTCGCCGCTCACCGTCAGGGTGTGCTTCAGCTCCTTCAGGTAGGCGGGCGTCATCTCCGAGGCGACCTCGATCAGGTCGCCCTTCTGGAGGAGGCTGTCGAACCGAACCTGGTTCGCAGTGGCCATGGCTGAGATTGTACGCAC
Organism: Candidatus Dormiibacterota bacterium; assembly: GCA_036570145.1. Lineage (GTDB taxonomy): Bacteria > Chloroflexota > Dormibacteria > Dormibacterales > Dormibacteraceae > UBA6019. The sequence continues at coordinate 1,505 of DATCPJ010000050.1, read as the reverse complement.
GGTACAATTCGGGCTCTGGGCCTCTAGCATCCGGGCTAGCAACGGCCCCGTGGTGGCTGTAGCTCAGCCGGTAGAGCGCTGGCCTGTGGAGCCGGAGGTCGCGGGTTCGAGACCCGTCAGCCACCCCACCTCCGAATCCATGCATTACCAGGGCCGGGAAAGTTCCCGGCCCTATGGTGTGCGGTTGCGCTCAGACCTCGGTGAGGATCTCAAGTCATCCCAATAGCGGTCTGCTTTCAAACGGTTTATCGGACCCGCGCATCGTCTCCCAGCGGAAGGTGGCCGCGGATACAGGTGGCGGCAGGTCCCGATTGGATTTTCACGGTTCCTTCGAGCGCGTCAATTCGGTCCCTGATGTTCTGTAGGCACGAGCCTACGTATGGCGCCGCGGTGTCGAAGCCATTGCCGTTGTCGCCGACCTCGAGGCGGATTCGACCATCCGCTGTGCTGATCGAGATCCAGGCCAGGCTGGCACAGGCGAGCTTGGCGCTACGTTTTGGATGCAGCCTCGGCGGGCCGTGCATCTCGGTTGGTCGACGCCGGACCTTCGCCCCCTCCCCGATGCAGCCGCAGTCGCGAGCGGCCGTTTGCGGAAGGAGATGCCGTGTCGCCGATCGGCTCCACCGTCGGTGCGGCCGGCAGCCGGAGCGTGAAGACCGAGCCCTGCTCCGGCGGTGTGTCCTCCAGCTCGAGGGTGCCGCCTTGCCGGCGGGCCAGCTCGCGGGAGAGGTAGAGGCCGAGGCCGGTTCCCGGGACGGAAGCGAGCGCGTGGTCGTCAAGCCGGGCGAAGCGCACGAAGACCAGCTGCCGCTTCTCGGCCGGGATGCCGATGCCGTTGTCGCGGACCGAAAGGCAGGGCGATTGCGGGTCGGCGACCGTCATCGTCACGACGGGTGTTGCCGCGCAGTAGGACAGGGCGTTGTTGAGCAGGTTGTCGAGGATCCGGCCCACATGCTCGGGGTCTGCCTCCACCAGCAGCTGCTCCTCGCCGGCTTCCAGTGAGACCTCCGCCCTCAACAGCAAGGCCCGTGGCTCGACCCGTTTCAGTGCCGCGCGGGCGGCGTCGCAGAGGTCGAAGACAAGCGTCCGCGCGGGTAGCGAGTCGACGTCCATATGGGACGCCAGCAGCAGGTCGTTGACGATCCGGTTGAGCTCGCCGGCCTTCGAGTTGAGCATGTCGAGCGGCATCTGCCAGGTCGGCGGGCCGGTGCCGAGCGAGCCCTCGGCGAGAAGCGACAGGTACCCCGAGATGACCGAGAGCGGCGTCCTCAGCTCATGCGCGGCCATGTTCAGGAACTCCGACTTGGAGCGCGACGACTCCTGAGCCGCCGCCAAGAGCTCGCGGACCTCCGCCGTCTTGTGGTGGAGCTCCACGAAGACGGTGGCCTTCGCGCGCAGGACCTCGGGGACGATGGGGCTGAAGATGAAGTCGACGGCGCCCAGCGAATAGCCGCGCGCCATATCCAACTCCGCCTGCTCGAAGGCGGTGAGGAAGATTATCGGGG
>DATCPJ010000049.1:0-5133 GCA_036570145.1 Candidatus Dormiibacterota bacterium | reverse complement strand
GACCCTCGTCGTCAACGCTGTCGTGCTCGAACCTGGCGAGAGCTTCAACGAGGACGCCCGGAAGGCCGTCGCCGACCTCGCCCTCTTCGTCGGAGCGGAGAAGGTCGTTTATGCGTAGCCGTTTTTTACCCTCACCACCGGTGGTGAAGGAAGGGTGGGGGCACCCCGCCCGGCTGACAACCTCGCTTGAAATCAGGCCTCTGGTTGGCCCCACCCTGCCCTCCCCGCGAAGCGGGGATCGACGGTACCGATGAGCCGGTCGCCGGCGAGGATCGGCATCGCGTAGTAGCCGCGCTTCCGCTTCTGCTGCGGAACGTAGATCTCGATCGTGTAATCGAAGCCGAACAGCTCCCGCGTTCGCTGCCGGTCGGCGATCAGGTTGTCGAAGGGCGAGAGGAGCACCGTCCGCGGCTGCCAGGCCGCGTCGAGAAGGGGCAGCGAGTCGTGATGGAGGTACCAATCCCCCTTCCGTCCCGTCACCTTCGCCGGCAGTACGGCGCCGGACGCCACGAGCCGCACGAGCGACCCCGGCAGGTCGTAGAAGCGGCCGCGCTGATGGGCGCGCAGGAAGTACTGGGATACATGCCGCGCCGTCGCAGCCCCGAGCGCCCGGAGCGAGTGCTCCACGGCTCGATCCGAGCGCTCCTCGGGCGTCAGCCGCGCACGCGGCGTCCATTCCGGGAACCACCGCTCCGCGAGATCCCAGAGCCGCTCCTGCCCGGCCCGACCCGCGACGGTGAGGACTCCCTCCACCCAGAGGAAGTCGAGCATCCGGTTGACGCTCCGACCCTCGGTCCAGCCGCTCGACCGCCAATCGGTGCGGGAGGTGTTGGGGAAGTCGCGCGAGCGGAGCGGGCCGCGAGTCCTGATCTGCTCCAGGATCTGGTCGCGGAGACCCTGGTTGTCCTCGATCCAGGAATGGATCCGCATACCCCAGGTGTCGGTTCGGTCCCGGTAGGGACGCATCGATCCGGCGTGGATGGGGAAGTCCTCGGTGAGCACCAGCGAAGCGGCGTGCGCGAAGTAGTGGAAGAGCGTCCGATCCTCGAACGTCAGGCGGTCGAGCAGCGCCCGGTCATAGGGTCCGACGCGGCTGAAGGGGACCAGCAGCTGGGTTGGCGCGCCGACCACGCCCACGGCATCCAGCTGGATGCAGCGGATCGCCCGGGCTACCTCCAGGAGGCCCGCCGCGGTTGCCGGCGGACGAGGGCCGGCCAGGCGCTGGGTGTTGAGGGCGAGGCGGCGTGCCGCCGTCGGGTCGAGCTCCACTCGGGATGTCTAAGGGGCGAGTTCGTGAGTGCGGGGAGCCCAGCCGGCCGACAGCCAGCGGCCGAGCTGGCGGGCGGGCATCGGGCGCGCGATCAGGTATCCCTGCACCGCGTCGCAGCCGAGCTCGGCCAGGATGTCCCAGGCCGCCTGCGTCTCCACGCCTTCGGCGACCACCATCAGGCCGAGGCTGTGGCCGATCTCGATGGCTGAGCGGACGATCGCGATCTCCTCGGCGCTGGGCTTGATCCCGATCACGAAGGAGCGGTCGATCTTCAGCTCGTGGACGGGCAGCTGCTTGAGGTAGGCGAGAGACGAGTAGCCGCTGCCGAAATCGTCGATCGAGACCTTGACTCCCATCTCGCGAAGCTGGGCGAAGATCTCCGCCGAACGCTGCGGGTCGGCCATCAGGGCGGTCTCGGTGACCTCGATCTTCAGCGTCTCGGGGCGCACCGAGTGACGCTCGAGCAGCGTCGCGAGCAGCGCCGGCAGGTTCTCGTCCTGGAGGTTCTGCATGGAGACGTTGACCGCCACCGGCAGCTCGGCGCGGCCGCCCCAGGACCGCGACTGCTCGAGCGCCGCGTTGAGCGCCCACTCGCTCACCCCGACGATGAGGCCGGTCTCCTCGGCGATGGTCAGGAACTCGTCGGGAGGCATCAACCCGTGCCGGGGGTGCTGCCAGCGGATGAGGGCCTCCACGCCGATGATGGCGCCGGCGGGGAGCGACACCTGGGGCTGGTAGTGGAGGACCAGCGCATCGCCCTGGAGCGCGTCCCGCAGCTCGCCCATCAGCGAGAGGCGGCCGGGGCTGTGCTTGTCGTGCTCGGGCGAGTAGACGGTGTAGCCCGACCGGGTCCGCTTGGCGACGTACATGGCGATGTCGGCGCGGCGCATCAGCGTCGCGGGGTCGGCGCCGTGCTGGGGAGTGATCGCGATGCCGATCGAGCCGCCGACCTCGAGCCGGCGGTCCTCGATCACAAAGGGCTCTTCGAGGGCTTTCAGGAGGCGGCGTGCGGCGAGCGTCGCGCCTGCTTCGTCATCGGCGGTCGGCAGGACGAAGGCAAACTCGTCGCCTCCCAGCCGGGCGACCGTGTCCGACTCCCGGAGCTGGGCCATCAGGCGCGGCCCGACCTGCTGCAGGAGAACGTCGCCGAGGTGGTGGCCGAAGGTGTCGTTGACCTCCTTGAAACGGTTGAGGTCCATGATCAGAAGGGCAAGCTGGCGGTGCTCCCGCTGCGCTGTCAGGATCGCCTGCTGGAGCCGGTCGTGGAGGAGCGTCCGGTTGGGCAGGTCGGTCAACGAGTCGTGGAGAGCCTGGTACTCGAGGAGCTCGGTCTGTGCCTTGCGGTCGCTGATGTCCTCCAGCATGCCGATGAGGTAGAGCGGCTCCCGGTCAGCGCCGCGGACGAGCGAGAGGCTCACCGAGCCCCAGCGTCGGGTGCCGTCCCGGCGCCGGACCGGGAGCTCGGCCGTGTAGTGGTCGCGGTCGCCCTTCAGGAGGTCGCGGATCAGGTCCAGCTCGCTGCCGCCGGGCGTGTGCAGGACGCGGTCGAAGCGGAGTCCCACGAGCTGCTCGGTCGAGGGGAGACGTCCTTCCTCTGGGCCGTGCTTGGCGGAGCCCGCGCGCAGCCTGCCTCCCTCCGGGTACCCGAGCATCGTCCGCAGCGATAGGTTGGCCTCCTGGATCTTGCCCTCGAGGTCGACGCGAGCCAGGCCGATGGGCGCCTGGTCGAAGATGGTTCGCAGCTTCAGCTCGCTCTCCGCCAGCTGGTCCTGGACCCGCTTGCGCTCGCTCACGTCGGTCGCTATCACCAGCCGCGAGTCGAGGCCGTCGAACTCCAGCTTGTGCGAGCTGACCTCGACCGAGATGATGGTGCCGTTGCGCCGCCGGTGCCGCCAGGGGCCGCTGTAGGAGTCCTCAGCCCCCCGCGCCTCGGCCATGCCGGCGAGCTCCTCGGGCGGTTGGATGACATCGAGCGACATCGCGAGGAACTCCTCCCGCGAGTAGCCGTAGCGCTCGATGGCGGTGTCGTTGACGGCCAGGAAGCGATTCGAGCCGGCCTCCCGGACCCACATCGCCTCCGGGTTGCGGTCGAAGAGAAGCCGGTACTTCGCCTCGCTCTCGGCAAGCTTCTGCTCGGCCACCTTGCGCTCGGTGATGTCGATGAAGCTGGAGACCACCTGGAGCGGGCTCCCGTCGGGATGGAGGACCGGGATGGTGTCGATCTGCACCCACCTTGTGTCGCCCGTCCGGCGCTTGATGCCGAGCACCTCGCGCGTCTTCGGCTGCCCGGAGCGAAGGGCGTGCATGGTCGGCCGGCGGGAATGCGGGACCGGCTTGCCCTCCTCCGTGATCGCGTCCCAGAGGCTGCCCGTCTTCTTGCCCTGCATCTCGGCCAGGCTCCAGCCGAGGATCGCCTCGGCGGGTGCGTTGGCGTCGAGCACCCGGCCCTTCGAGTCTTGCACCAGGACGCCGCAGGCGACCATCCCGTAGAGGGATCGGAAGCGCTCCTCCGAGGCCGCCAGCTCGCCGACCAGGCTGCGCTCCCGGGTGACGTCGGAGAAGACGACGAGGGCACCCGTCAGCGCTCCGGCGGCGTTGTGGAGCGGCACCGCGGAGGACTCCAGCCAGATGTCGGGTATGCCCTCCCGCTGAACGATCGACTCGACCCGGCTGACCTTCTCGCCGCGGAGCGCCCGCGACATCGCGAGCTGCTTCCGCGGGACGGGCTGGTGGGTCTTCGGGTCGAGGATGGTGTAGGCGCCGATGCCCCCGCTGATGTCGCCGCCGCTCGATCCCCGGCCGCCCATCATCGCGTTGCCGGCGGGATTCATCAGCACGATGCGGCCCTCGAGGTCGGCCACGTAGACCCCGTCCGGTATGTGGTCGATCACTGCGGCGAGCTCGGTGCTGCGAGCGGCGGCTTCGATCGCCAGGCGCCGCTCCCGCTCGTGCGTCCCTACGTTGTCGATGATCGTCGCCGCGTAGCCGGCCACCGCTTCGACCAACTGGACCTGCTCGGTCATCGGATCGAGCGGCTTGCGCCAGCCGAGGATCAGGGCACCGACCTGCCGGTCCCCTTCACGAAGCGGCGTGCCGATGGCGCTCTGGCCCCCCTCTGCCTGGTGGATCGGATGTTCGGCGGGATCGATCTCGCCCAGGGCCACCGACCTTCCCTCTTCCACGACCCGCGCCGCGTGCCCGTTGGCGGAAAGGCGGACGCCGCTCTTCCAGATCGCGGACCGGGTGCCGTGGTGGCCCTTCACCTCGAGGTCGCCACCGGAATTCAGCAGGACGATCACCGAGTAATCCGCCCCGACGAGCCGGCAGGCCTGCTCGGCGATCATCGCGATCGCCTGCTCCGTGTCCTCCTGGCCGGCGCCCTGGCGGACCAGCTCGGCCAGGGCTTCCGCCTCCCTCCGCCGGCGCTCGGACTCGTGGTAAAGCCGGGCGGCCTCGAGGGCAGGACCCACCTGCGCCGCCAGCAGGGTCAGCAGCTGCACCTCCTCCCTCGTGTAGTGACGGTCGGTGTAGGTGGCGACCCCGAGCGCCCCGAGCGGCTCCTCGCGCGCCATCACCGGCACTCCCAGGGCAGACTTGATGCCATCCTTGACGGCCCACGCGACGGTCCGCTGGGCGGCGCCGTAGTTCTCGATGGCGGCCGGCTCCTGGCGCTCGAAGGCCTCGCCGAGGGCGCCCTCACCCACCCCGATCCGCTCGGCGCTCGCATCCAGGACCGGGATCGACGCGAGCAGGCGAAGGCTGCTGGTAGCCGGGTCCCACCAGCGCAGCGTGGCGCTCTCCGACTTCAGCAGCTGGCGGGCACGATCGACCACCAGCCGGCCCAGCTCGGCGAGGTCGCGGAG
>DATCPJ010000048.1:0-20842 GCA_036570145.1 Candidatus Dormiibacterota bacterium | reverse complement strand
CCAAGGCGAAGCACTTTGTGCAGCGAAGCGAGTGGGACTTCGCGCTCGACTGCGATCCCCGCTCCAAAGCCGCCTACCTGGCCGAGGACTTCGTCCCCGTCGCCGATGCGGGCCTGGTCGAGTTCGTGGACGGCGACGCCGTGATCCTGCCCGGGGTCGAGCTCCGGCTTACCGGCGGCCACACCCCGGGCAACCAGATCGTGATCTTCCGGGCGGGCGACCTGGCGGCGGCGATGACCGGGGACCTCGTCGGCACCCGGCCGCAGCTGCGGCGAGCCTGGAACTCAGGCGGCGACCTCGACGTCGTCCGCGCGCTGGCGGAGAAGGGGCGCCTGCTCGACGAGGCGGCCGCCCGGCGGTGGCTCCTGGTCCTCGGTCACGAGACCGAGCAGCCGGCGGGCTACCTGACGACCGACGGAGCGTGGCTCCCGGAGGCCGGGCTGGACAGCCCCTAGTCGGCGTGGTGACTTCTGCACACGCGCGGCGCAAAGATAATGGTCGCGGCTACTTTTGGAAAGTAACTTTCTTTTCCTCGGTTCTTAACAGCCTCTCTCACGCCGGCCCCGCCGCCTCCCCTACCTTCGACGACGCAAACCAGATGGTCGCTTCAGTTCTCAGCTGCATGCTCCGCGGGCTCAAGGGCCAGGTCGTGGAGGTGCAGGTCGACGTGTGCACCGGCAAGCCCGTGTTCAACCTGGTCGGCCTCGGCGACGCCGGCGTCAAGGAGGCGCGGGAGCGGGTGCGGTCGGCGATCCGGAACAGCCTCCTGCCCTTCCCGCCGCAGCGGCTGACGGTCAACCTGGCGCCGGCCGAGCTGCGCAAGGAGGGCAGCGGCTTCGACCTGGCCGTCGCGGTATCCATCTCGCTGGCCATGGCGGGCCGTCCGGCCCCCCCGGCCAGCGCCTTCATCGGCGAGCTGGCCCTCGACGGGTCGGTGCGCCATTCCGACGGGGTGCTGGTCGCCGCCCGCACGCTTCGCTCGGCCGGGGTCGAGACGCTCTACGTCGGCCCCGAGGACGCCGCCGAGGCTGCGCTGGTGCCGGAGCTGCGGGTCGTGGCGACTCCCGACCTCGCCTCACTGATGCGCCATCTCGCCGGCGCTGCGGAGCTTCCCGCCCTCCTCGGGGCGGCGCCGGCAGCGTCGCCCTCGCTCCCGGTGGAGGACGACCTCGCCGAGGTCCACGGCCAGGAGGCGGCGCGCCGGGCGCTCGAGCTGAGCGCCGCCGGTGGCCACCACCTGCTCCTCAGCGGGCCGCCGGGCGCCGGCAAGACGATGCTCGCCCGCTGCCTTCCCGGCATCCTGCCGCGGCTCACCCTCGAGGAAGCGCTTGAGGTCGCCGAGGTCCGCAGCATCCTCGGCGAGCTCGAGGGCGGCCCGCCGCTGCGCTGGGAGCGTCCCTTCCAGGCGCCCCACCACTCCATCTCGAGCGCCGGCCTGGCCGGCGGCGGGTCAGGCCTGGGGAGGCCGGGCGAGATCAGCCGCGCCCACCACGGAGTCCTCTTCCTGGACGAGCTGGCCGAGTTCCAGCCACCCGCCCTGCAGGCGCTCCGGCAGCCGCTCGAGACCGGCCGCGTGACGCTGACCCGCTCCCGTGGCGCCGTAACCTATCCGGCTCGCTTCACGCTGGTCGCCGCGACCAATCCATGTCCCTGCGGGTGGTCCGGAGACGATCGGCGGGCCTGCCGCTGCCCGCCGGCGGCGATCGAGCGCTACCAGCGTTCCCTCTCGGGTCCCTTCCTCGACCGGATCGACCTCCGCGTCGCCGTCACCCGGCCGCCGCTCGAGGCGCTCGCGGGAGGAGCGGGTGGCGAGCCGTCGAGCGCCGTTCGGCTGCGGGTGGTGGCAGCCCGGGAGCGCCAGCTCGCTCGCCAGGGCTGCCTCAACTCCCAGCTCCGCCCGGCTCGCCTGCGGGAGTTCGCTCCCCTCGGATCCGGGCGCCGGCTGCTCGAGCGCTGGGCGGAGGAACGGGGGCTCACCGCCCGTGGCTTCCACCGCGCCTGGCGGGTCGCCCGCACCGCGGCCGACCTCGACGGGGAGGAGGCGATCGCCGAGCGGCACCTCCTCGAGGCGCTCGGTTACCGGCTCCTCGAGCGTGACCGGGCAGCCTGACCTGCCGCCGCTTCGCTCCCGGGGCCGCTGGCCGCCGCCGGAGGGTCCCCGGGTGGCGATCGTCGGCGCCCGGCAGCCGACCCCCTACGGCGAGGCGGTGGCCGAGCGGCTGGCCGCCGACCTGGCCGGCGCCGGCGTGGTGGTCGTCAGCGGGCTCGCCCGGGGCATCGACGCCGCGGCACATCGGGGCGCTCTCGCCGCGGGTGGCGTGACGGTGGCGGTCCTCGGCACCGGCGTCGATATCGTCTACCCGGCGGAGAACGCGAGCCTTGCGGCGGAGCTCCTGGCCGGCGGTGGCGCGCTGGTCAGCGAGTTCGCGGACGGAACGCCGCCCCGGCGCGGCCACTTTCCGAAGCGGAACTGGACGATGGCCGCGATCTCCGACCTGGTGGTTGTCGTGGAGGCGGCCGAGGGAAGCGGCGCCCTGATCACGGCAGAGGCTGCACTGGCGCTGAGCCGGGAGGTGATGGCGGTGCCGGGCAGCGTCTTCAGCCCGCTCAGCGTCGGGACCCACCAGCTCCTAAGGGACGGGGCGGGGCTGGTGCAGAACGCCCGCGACGTCCTGGCGGTGCTGGGTTGGGGTGGGCGGGAGGTGCTCGACGATCCGCTCCGACCCCCGGCTCGACTGGGGTTGGCCTCCCCGACCCGCCGCGACGGTCTCCTCGCGCATCTCTCGGATACCTTGCCGACGAGCGCCGCCGACCTCGCGCGCAAGCTCGAGCTCGGCTTTGCCGAGGCGCTCGCCAGGCTGACCGCCCTCGAGCTGGAAGGGTCGGTCAGCCGGCGTGGCGACGGCTACATCCGCCGGATCAGGAGGGAGTAGGATGGCGCGCCGGACGGTATAAGGAGTTCCATGGCAGCCAGCCTGATCATCGTCGAGTCACCCGCCAAGGCTCGGACATTGAAGCGATTCCTCGGGGATAGCTACGACGTCCGGGCCTCGATGGGCCACGTCCGCGACCTTCCCGAGAAGACGCTCTCGGTCGACGTGGATGCCGGCTTCAAGCCCACCTATGAGGTGGTCGAGAGCCGGCGCAAGACGCTCGGCGAGCTGAAGACCGCGGTGGGGGGCCGTGGCCGCGAGGTGATCCTCGCCTCCGACCCCGATCGGGAGGGCGAGGCGATCGCCTGGCACCTCTCCGAGGCGCTCCACCTCCGAAACGCCAAGCGGATCGTCTTCCACGAGATCACCGCCGACGCGGTCCGCCGCGCCCTCGAATCGCCGCGCGAGATCGACATGAACCTGGTCAACGCGCAGCAGGCGCGCCGCATCGTCGACCGGCTGGTCGGGTACCGGCTGAGCCCCTTCCTCTGGAGCAAGGTCCAGAAGGGGATCAGCGCGGGCCGCGTCCAATCGGTCGCGCTGCGCCTTGTCGTGGATCGCGAGCAGGAGATCCGCGCTTTCGTCCCGACCGAGTCCTGGACGCTCGACGCCACCTTCTCGAAGACCGGCGACGACCTGCGCTTCAAGGGACGCCTGGTCCGCCGCGCCAGCGAGGGCGACAAGTCCAAGCTCGAGGTCGGCACCCAGGCCGCCGTCGACGCGCTGGTCAAGGAGCTGGAGGGCGCCGCCTACCGGGTCGTCGACATCGAGGAGAAGCGCCGGACCAAGTCCTCGCCGCCGCCCTACATCACGTCGACCCTCCAGCAGGACGCGTCCAGCCGGCTCCGCTACGCGCCCAACCGGACCATGCGCATCGCCCAGTCCCTCTACGAGGGCGTCGACCTGGGGGCCCAGGGCTCCACCGGCCTGATCACCTACATGCGGACGGACTCCACCAACATCGCGGCGGAGGCCGACGGCAAGGTCCGCGGCTGGATCAGGTCCGAGCTGGGCGACAAGTACCTCGGCAGGCCGCGAACCGACAAGGCACGGGCGGGCGCCCAGGAGGCCCACGAGGCGATCCGGCCGACCGACCCGACCCGGCGGCCGGAGTCGGTGCGCCAGTACCTGAAAGAGGACGAGTACCGGCTCTACGAGATGATCTGGCGGCGCTTCATCGCCAGCCGGATGGCCGATGCCGTCTACACCGGGAACCAGGCCGAGATCCAGGCGGGCGACCTCGTCTTCCGCGCCAGCGGCGTCCGCCTTACCTTCGACGGCTTCTACAAGGTGTGGGAGCGCGACGAGCGCGATGACGAGGCCCAGCTGCCTCAGCTCGCGCCGGGCGAGGCCCTCGAGCAGCACGGCCTGGAGCCCGAGCAGCACTTCACCCAGCCGCCGCCCCGCTACAGCGAGGCGACCCTGATCAAGGAGCTGGAGGAGCGCGGCATCGGTCGCCCGTCGACCTACGCCAGCATCGTGACCGTCATCCAGGCCCGCGGCTACGTCGAGCAGCGGGAGCGCCGCCTCCACCCGACGCAGCTCGGGGAGACCGTCAACCAGGTGATGGTCGCCCACTTCGGGTCGATCGTCGACGACAAGTACACGGCGGCGATGGAGGACAAGCTCGACGACATCGAGAAGGGCGGCCTCGAATGGGCCACCATCGTGGGCGGCTTCTACGGCCCGCTCGAGCGGATGCTGAGCGCCGCCAACGAGGCGATGCCGGCGGAGACCGGCGAGGAGTGCCCGGAATGCCACGAGGGCCAGCTGGTCCTGAAGGCGAGCCGCTTCGGCGCCTTCAAGGGCTGCTCGCGCTACCCGAAGTGCAAGTACCGCCAGGCGGTAACGCCAACCGGGGAGGCCGCCGCGCCGACCCTGCTGGACGAGAAGTGCCCCCTCTGCGCCCGCCCGCTGCAGAACCGCAAGGGCCGCTACGGCGACTTCGTCGGCTGCTCCGGCTACCCGGAGTGCAAGTACATCCGGAAGGACGAGAAGGACGAGCCCAAGCCGACCGGCCAGACCTGCCCCCAGTGCGGCAAGCACCAATTGGTGGAGCGCAAGGGCCGCTACGGCACCTTCTTCGCCTGCGCCGGCTACCCGGAGTGCAACTACCGGGCCAACCCGCCGCGCAAGGACGGCAAACCCCGCGCCGAGCCCAAGCTCCTCGACGAGCCCTGCCCGGTCTGCGGCAAGCCCATGGTGGAACGGAGGGGCCGCTTCGGCACCTTCAAGTCATGCAGCGACTACCCGCGCTGCAAGGGCCCGCAGGGAGCCAAGAAAACACCGGTCACCACGGTCTGACGGTCTGTCGTCGGCTCGCGCCTTGCGCCAGCGGTGCCCACGGGTCGGGTTTGGCCCGGGCAGCCCATCGGTATACTTCCCCGGCCGGCAGAGCGCCGAGTACACACGTCCCGGGTAAACACCCCTGTCCGCGAAAGAAGCGGCTTGCTCCCGGGGCGGAGGAATCCAACAGGAGGTAAGTCCGCCCGTGCCACAAGTGACCTTGAAGCAGCTGCTCGAGGCCGGCGTCCACTTCGGACACCAGACCAGCCGCTGGAACCCGAAGATGAAGACCTACATCTTCACCGCGCGCAACGGCATCCACATCATCGACCTGCAGAAGACCGTCCGCCTGCTCGACGACGCCTACGACTTCATCCACACCGTCGCGGCGAGCGGCCGCCCGGTGCTCTTCGTGGGCACTAAGAAGCAGGCTCAGGAGACCGTCCAGACGGAGGCCGCGCGCTGCGGCATGTTCTTCGTCAACCGCCGCTGGATGGGCGGCATGCTGACCAACTTCTCGACCATGCAGAAGCGGATCCGCCGGCTCTTCGAGCTGCGCCGGATGCAGCAGGAGGGCGGCTTCGAGCAGCTCTCCAAGAAGGAGGCCAACCGCCTCCAGGACGAGCTCGACAAGCTGATGTTCCACTTCGACGGGCTCGCCGACATGAAGCGGCTGCCGGGCGCCGTGTTCGTGGTCGACCCGCGCAAGGAGCACATCGCGGTCACCGAGGCGAACCGCCTCAAGATCCCCGTCGTCGCGATCACCGACTCCAACTGCGACCCCGACCTGATCCAGTACGTGATCCCCGGCAATGACGACGCCATCCGGGCGGTCAAGCTGATCACCGGCAAGATGGCCGACGCCTGCCTGGAGGGCCGCCAGGAAGTGGCCGAGGGCGAGCTGCCGCCGATGGACGAGCGGGAGTTCCTGCCCACCGAACCGACCTACGAGATCCCCGAGGAGTACCTCGAGGAGGACGAGGACTACCGCCTCCCGAGCGTCTCCGAGGACGAGTTCCTGACCCGCGACGATGAGGACCGCTAAATGACGATGGCAGAGATTTCACCCAGGACCATCAAGCAGCTCCGGGACATGACCGGCGCCGGCATGATGGACTGCAAGAAGGCGATGGAGGCGGCTGAGGGCGACCTCGAGAAGGCCGTCGTCTGGCTCCGCGAGCAGGGCATCGCGAAGGCGGCCAAGCGGCAGGACCGCACGACCTCCAACGGCGTCATCGAGGCGTACCTGCATCGCACCGGCGACTACCCGCCCCAGACCGGCGCGCTGATCGAGCTCGACTGCGAGAGCGACTTCGTGGCCAAGGGCGACGAGTTCCGTACCCTCGCCCGGGAGATCGCGCTTCACGTCGCGGCCGCCGCGCCGCGGTGGATCAGCCGCGACGAGGTTCCCGCCGAGGTGATCGCGCAGGAGAAGGAGGTCGCCCTCGAGCAGGCCCGCAACGAAGGACGTCCCGAGGCGGCCTGGGACAAGATCGTCGAGGGGCGGATCAACAACTTCTACAAGGAGACCGTCCTCCTCGAGCAGGCCTACGTGCGGGAGCCGAAGACGACGATCGAGAACCTGATCAAGGAGCACATCGCCAAGCTGCAGGAGAACATCACCGTCCGCCGCTTCGCGCGCTACAACGTCAAGGAATAGGCACACACTTCTCTCAAGATGGCCGCTGAAGACGCACCGCGCTACCGGCGCGTCCTGCTCAAGCTGAGCGGCGAGGCGCTGCTCGGCAAGCGGCAGTACGGCATCGACTTCGACGTCGTGCGCTCGATCGCGACCCAGGTCCGAACCGTCCACGAGCGGGGGGTCAACGTCGGCATCGTTATCGGCGGTGGCAACATCTTCCGGGGCATGGCCGCCAGCCGGCGGGGCTTCGACCGGGCGACCGGCGACTACATGGGAATGCTGGCGACGGTGATCAACTCGCTGGCCCTCCAGGAGGCGCTCGAGGACGCCGGCGTTCCCGCCCGCACGATGACCGCCATCACGATGCCCCAGGTCGCCGAGCAGTGGATCCGGCGGCGGGCCCTCCGCCACCTGGAGAAGGGCCGGGTCATCATCCTGGCGGCCGGAACCGGCAACCCGTACTTCACGACCGATACCACGGCGGCCCTCCGTGCGTTGGAGATCGAGGCCGACGTGCTGCTCAAGGCGACCAAGGTCGACGGCATCTACGAGGCCGACCCGCTGGAGAACCCGGACGCGAAGAAGTACGAGCGCCTCGACTACCTTGAGGCTCTGAATGAGAAGGGAATCGACGTCATGGACAACACCGCGCTGACGCTCTGCATGGACAACAAGCTCCCGATCATCGTCTTCGACCTCCTCAAGGAGGGCAACATCGAGCGGGTGGTCAGGGGCGACAAGATCGGCACCCTGGTGGCCGCCCGTGATTGACCCGATCCTCGCCGAGGCGGAATCCAAGATGGCGAAGAGCGTCGAGGCCATGCAGCGCGACCTGGTGACGATCCGGACCGGCCGCGCCAACCCGGCGCTCATCGACCGCGTGATGGTGCCTTACTACGGGACGCCGACGCCGCTCAACCAGCTTGCCCAGATCAGCGCGCCGGAAGCCCGGATGCTGCTCGTCAACGTCTACGACCGGAGCCAGGCGGCCGCCATCGAGAAGGCGCTCCGCGCGCCCGAGCTGGGGCTGAACCCGGCCTCCGACGGGAATGTCATCCGGGTCCCCATCCCGCCGCTGACCGAGGAGCGCCGGCGCGACTACGTGAAGATGGTCCGTCAGAAGGCCGAGGAGGCGCGCGTCGCCATCCGCAACATCCGCCGCGACGAGGTACACCGGGTGGAGCGGATGCAGAAGGACGGCGAGGTGCCCGAGGACGAGGCCAAGCGCGCCCTGGAGCGCCTGCAGAAGATCACCGATGCCCATGTCGGCCGCGTCGAGCACGTCGCCGGAGCGAAAGAAGCCGAGGTGATGGAGGTCTAACGAGGCCTCCCGATTTGTCCGCGCCGAGCCCGCGTGTCCCGCATCACGTCGGGATCATCATGGACGGCAACGGGCGCTGGGCGAAGCTCCAGGGGAGGAGCGTCAACTTCGGCCACCGCGCCGGCGTGCGGGCGATCAAGCGGGTCATGTACGCCTGCGACGACCTCGGCGTGAAGGTGCTCAGCATCTACGCCTTCTCGACCGAGAACTGGAGCCGCTCCCGGCGCGAGGTGGGGGGGCTGATGCGCCTCTTCGAGGAGACCGTGCAGAAGGAGTTCGACGAGCTCCACGAGCGGGGCATCCGCGTCTACATCAGCGGCCGCCGGGAGGGCCTCAGCCCACGGCTGGCCAGGATGTGCGACGAGGCCCAGGAGCGAACCCGCGAGAACCGCAGCGGCACCCTCAACGTCTGCCTCAACTACGGCGGCCGGTCCGAGATCGTCGATGCTGCCCGCCGGCTCCTCGCCGACGGGGTCGCGCCGGAAGCTGTCGACGAGCGTGCGATCGCCGACCGGCTCTACGTGCCGGGCCTGCCCGACCCCGACCTGGTCATCCGCACCGCCAACGAGAGCCGGCTCAGCAACTTCCTCCTCTGGCAGTCCGCGTACTCCGAGTTCTACGTGACCCCGACGCTCTGGCCGGACTTCGACAAGCCGCACCTGGAGGAGGCGATCGCCGAGTACCAGAAGCGCGAGCGCCGCTTCGGAGGGCGCTCGGCTTGAGGCTGTCGCCCTTCATGGTGCGGATCATCAGCGGCGGCGCCATCCTCCTCGTCTGCCTGGGCGCGATCCTCAGCGGCGCGGTCGGGGTGGTCATCCTCTGCACCGTCCTCACCGCCTTTCTGCTCTGGGAGTTCCGCGGCCTCTCCAACCTGATGGGGTCGCGCGCGCCGAGCTGGCTGCTCTACCCGCTGGGCGCCTACGTGACCTTCAGCGGAACCTTCCTGCGTGGCATCTCCCTCCAGTTCATCCTCTCGATCACGCTGATCGGCGGGCTGATGACCTTCCTCTTCATCCCCGGCCGCCGGGAGGGCCTCAACCGCTGGGCGATGGGAATGGCCGGCGCCCTCTACATCGGGCTTCCGATGAACTGCTACCTGCTCCTCTATTTCTCGGGCCGCGAGGGCATCGCCTGGGTCGTCTTCGTCGTCCTCGCGGCGGTCGTCACCGACGTCGCGGCGCTGCTCGTCGGCTCGCGGATCGGCCGCACCCCGTTCTTCCAGCGGATCAGCCCCAAGAAGACCGTCGAAGGAGCCGTTGCGGGACTGGTCGGCGCCGTGCTGGTGATGATCTTCGGCGCCTTCGTCACCCTCGGCATCCCCCTCGTCCACGCGGTTGCGATCGGCCTCCTGGTCGGCATGGGGGCAGAGGTCGGCGACCTCGTCGAGTCGCAGATGAAACGGATCGCCGAGGTGAAGGACTCCTCCAACCTGATCCCCGGGCATGGCGGCGTCCTCGACCGGTTCGACTCGGTCCTCTTCCCGGCGATCCTGGTCTACTACTACGCCCTCTTCGGCGGACTCCTCCGGTGACCAGACTCCGGGTCGCCATCCTGGGGGCGACCGGTTCGATCGGGACCCAGGCGCTGGACGTCGTCGACCGCTTCCCCGACCGCTTCGAGGTCTTCGGGCTGCTGGCCGGCAGGCGCCCGCTCCAGCGGGAGGCGCGTTTCGCGATCCGCGCCGCCGATCCCGACGCCGCGGCGAGGACCACCGAGATGGTCACCCACCCCGACTGCGACCTCGTCGTCACGGCGATCCCCGGCGCCCAGGCGCTGCCGCCGACGCTCGCCGCGCTGCGCGCCGGCAAGATCGTCGCGCTGGCGACCAAGGAGGTCCTCGTGATGGCCGGCGAGCTGGTCATGGCGGAGGCCCACCACCGCCTCCGACCGGTCGACTCCGAGCACAGCGCCATCTGGCAGTGCCTCTGGGGCGAGCAGCTGGAGAACGTCCGGCGGCTGGTGCTCACCGCGTCCGGCGGTCCCTTCTTCAACACCCCCGAGCTGGACCTCGAGACGGTCACGGTGGCCCAGGCGCTCAACCACCCACGCTGGTCGATGGGTCCCAAGGTGACGGTCGACTCCGCCACGTTGATGAACAAGGGCCTGGAGCTGATCGAGGCCCATCACCTCTTCGGCGTCGACCTCGAGCGGATCGAGGTGGTGATCCATCCCCAGAGCACCGTCCACTCCCTGGTGGAGTTCGTCGACGGCTCGCTCAAGGCCCAGCTCGGGCAGCCCGACATGCGGCTGCCGATCGCCGTCGCGCTCGCCTACCCCGACCGTCTGCCGGGCGTGATCGCACCCCTGCCGGTGGCCGAGCTCGGCCGCCTCGACTTCCAGCCCCTGGACCCCGACCGGTTCCCAGCGCCCGGCCTGGCGCGGGGCGCGGCGGCCGCCGGGGCGCCCTACCCGGCGGTGCTCAACGCGGCCAACGAGGAGGCGGTCGCGGCGTTCCTGCGGGGCGAGATCGCCTTCCCGGGCATCGTCCGGGCGGTCGATTCGGCACTGAGCGCATACAAAGGGGCTGGTTCGTCGTTGGAAGAGGTGATGGAAGCCGACCTCTGGGCACGGGACTACTTCAAACGAATCGCGGGTAAGGTTTCCTCGTGACCCAGGTTGCGAGCTGGCTGGTGGGTGCTCTCGCCGTCGTCGGTATGTTCCTACTCCTCATCGGTCCCCACGAGGCGGGCCACTTCGCGATCGCCAAATTGTTCCGGGTCAACGTTCTCGAGTTCTCCCTCGGCATGGGCACTCGGCTCTGGTCGGCGACTCGCAACGGGACGCTCTACGCGCTCCGGCTCCTGCCGATCGGCGGCTATGTGCGGCTCGGCGGGATGGAGCCGGGCGACTACGAGACGCCCAACGGGTTCCATTCCAAGGGCGCTTGGCAGCGGATCCTGGTCCTCCTCGCCGGCCCGGGCGTCAACTTCCTGGTGGCCGCGCTGATCGCCACCGGGCTCTCCTTCACCCAGCTCAACAGCGTCCCCGGGCGGGTGTTCAGCGTGAACGTGCCGAGCCCCGCTTACAGCGCCGGGATCCGGCCCGGCGACCAGATCGTGTCGATCGACGGCCACAGCCCGCGCAGCTCGCAGGACGTCGTCGCGGCAGTCACCGCGCATCCGGGCCAGTCGGTGACCGTCGTGGTCCGCCACCCCGGGGGCGCGGTCGCGACGCTCAGCATCCTGCCGGAGTACGACCCCACCGCCAAACGGGCGATCATCGGCGTCGCCGTCGACGGCCTCTTCACGCCCACCGACGCGCTTGTCAACGGAGTCACCTTTCCCTATCACACGGTGATCGGCATCGGGGACGGCATGTACCAGCTGGCCAGCGGCAAGATCCCCGGCGGCCTGCTCGGGCCGAATGGCGCGACGGGCGCGATCGGCATCGGCGTCCTGACCGCGCAGGCGGCCCAGGCAGGCCTGTTCCAGTGGCTCTACCTGCTCGCCATCCTTTCGGTTGCGCTCGGCCTCGCCAACCTGCTCCCGCTGCCGGCCCTCGACGGAGGCCGGATCGTGGTGGTGCTGCTCGAGAAGCTCCGCGGCCGCGCCTTCAACCGCGAGCGCGAGATGCAGTTCCAGCGCTTCGGCCTGGTGGCCCTGCTGGCGCTGGTCGCGGTGATCGCGTACTTCGACATCCAGCGCCTGATCAACCACCAGTTCCCCGCTTTCAGGTAGGTACCCCGGTATGAAGAAGCGGCGTTACTCGATACCCGTGCGGGTCGGCGACGTCGTCGTCGGTGGAGCGGCCCCGATCGCCGTCCAGACGATGACCAAGACCGACACCCGCGACGTGAAGGCCACCCTCGAGCAGATCGCCCGGCTGAAGGACGCCGGCTGTGAGATCGTCCGCCCGGCGGTGCCCGACCACGAGGCCGCCGAGGCGCTCAAGGAGATCGTCAAGCGCTCGCCGCTGCCGGTCATCGCCGACATCCACTACGACCACACCCTCGCCCTGGCGGCGATCGAGGCCGGCGTCGCCTGCCTGCGCCTCAACCCCGGCAATATCGTCGACCGCGACAAGGTGATCCGCGTCGTCAACGCCGCCAAAGAGCGGGACATCCCCTTCCGGATCGGCGTCAACGCGGGCTCCCTCCCGGAAGAGGTCCACAAGTCGATGCGGGAGGCGCACGGCATCGACCGCGACGACCGCCAGCAGACGGCCGAGCGGATGGTCGAGGTCGCCATCGGGCACTGCCAGATCCTGGAGGACCTCGACTACGGTCCCGGCCACATCAAGGTCAGCCTGAAGGCGACCGACGTCCTCACCAACATCCTCGCCAACCGGCTCTTCGCCGAGGCGAGGCCCTACCCGATCCACCTCGGCGTCACCGAGTCGGGACCGGTCCAGGCGGGCTCGATCCGGAGCGCGATCGGCCTCGGCATCCTGCTCAGCGAGGGGATCGGCGACACGATCCGGATCTCGCTCGCGACCGACGATCCGACCGAAGAGATCCGGGTCGGCTACGAGGTGCTCAAGACGCTCGCCTTCCGCAACGAGTCGGCCACCCTGGTCGCCTGCCCGACCTGCGGCCGCCTCGAGTACGACATGGTGCCGATGGTGAAGGCGGTCGAGGCACACATCGCCAACCTCAAGGTCCCCATCACGGTGGCCGTCATGGGCTGCGTCGTGAACGGGCCGGCGGAGGCGCGCCACGCCGATATCGGCGTGACCGGCGGCCGGGGCAAGGGCGTCATCTTCCGGAAGGGCAAGATGTACAAGACGGTGCCCCAGGAGGACCTGCTGCCGGTGCTCCTGGCCGAGGTCGACGCGATCGCCGCCGAGCTGGCGACCGCCGGGGCCGCGCCCGCGACGACCTAGCAGCCCGACCCGGGATAATCGGACTTCATGTCCGAGAAGCCCGAGGAGCGGGGAGTCCCCAAGCAGCTGACGAAGATGTCGGCCGACTTCGACCGCTGGTACACCGACGTCATCAAGCTCACCGAGATGGCGGACTGGAGCGGCGTCCGGGGAATGATGGTCGTCCGGCCCTACGGCTACGCGATGTGGGAGAACATCCAGAGCGCGTTCAACGACATGATCAAGGAGAGCGGGCACGAGAACGCCTACTTCCCGCTCCTGATCCCCTACGAGTACTTCAGCAAAGAGGCGGAACATGTCGAGGGCTTCGCCCCCGAGGTTGCCTGGGTCCAGTACGCGGGCCCCAGGCCGGTGCTCAAGCCGCCGACCGCCTGGACGGAGGCGGACAAGAAGCAGGAGGAAGAGGGCTGGCTGGCCCAGCCGCTGGTGATCCGGCCGACCAGCGAGACCATCATCGGCCCGGTCATGAAGAACTACATCCAGTCCCACCGGGACCTGCCCCAGCTTCTCAACCAGTGGTGCAACGTGCTCCGCTGGGAGATGCGGACGCGCCTCTTCCTGCGCACCTCGGAGTTCCTCTGGCAGGAGGGCCACACCTTCCACGCCAGCCACACGGAGGCTGACGAGGAGGTTCACGCGATCCTCGAGAACTACCGCTCGCTGGCCGAGGACTGGCTCGCGATGCCGGTCGTCATGGGCCTCAAGACGGAGAGCGAGAAGTTCGCGGGAGCCGAGTACACGACCAGCATCGAGGCCATGATGCGAGACGGCCTCGCCCTCCAGGCCGGCACCTCGCACCAGTTCGGCCAGAACTTCAGCCGGGCCTACGACATCGCCTTCACCAACCGCGCGAACGAGCGGGAGCTCGCCTACACGACCTCCTGGGGGATGTCGACCCGGATGATCGGCGGGCTCGTCATGGCCCACGGCGACGACAGCGGCCTCGTCATGCCGCCCCGGATCGCGCCCGTGCAGGTGGCGATCGTGCCGATCTTCCGCGACGACGATTCGAGGCGGGCGGTGGAGGAGTTCCTGAAACCCGTGACGGCCGAGCTCAAGGGCCGGGTCCGGTTTAAGGTCGACTGGCGCGACGAGCGGCCGGGCAACAAGTACGCCCACTGGGAGGTGCGCGGGGTGCCGCTCCGGGTCGAGGTCGGCCCGCGCGACATCGAGGCCGGCCAGGTGATGATCGCCGACCGGCTCAGCCGGGAAAAGACGCCGGTGCCGGTGGCGGGCCTCGCCGATCGCCTCGCCGGGCTGCTCGAGGAGTTCCACGCCCGGCTCTTCCAGCGAGCGCTCGAGTTCCGAGCCGAGCACACCTTCCATCCCCGGACGAAGGCAGAGTTCCAGGAAATCTTCAGGAAGGGGAACGGTTTTGCCTGGGCCGCTTACTGCGATCGCCGCGAATGCGAGGCGGAGATCAAGGCCGAGCTCGGCGTCACCGCCCGCAACAAGCCCTTCACGGTCGAGGGCGAACACGGCGACCGCTGCCTCTGGTGCGGCATGCCGGCGAAGACCGTGGTCATCTTCGCCCGCAGCTACTGAGCTCCGCAGCCCTCCGTGATGACGATGCTGGGACCGGGCCGGACGATACTCCCGAACCCCGCCAGCGGCAGGTAAAAGGAGTCCAGCGGGTCGTAGACGCCCCCCGCCGGAGGCGTGCCCGAGTAGGGCGTGAAGCTCGCCACCACGGTCGCCCCCGCCGGGACCGAGGGCAGCGGCGACTGCCAGGGTGGTCCCGACTCGAAGACCCGGTAGCAGGTTGAGCCACCCGGGCGGTTGATGACGAAGCGGTCGGTATAGAGCCCGAGCTGGAAGCTGTCCGGCAGCGGGTCGCCGGCGAGGTAAAGGGGGTGGAGGGGGCGGGTCCGGATCTCCTCCTGGTCGTAGAAGGGCTCTCCCCAGTAGTTGGGCACCATGAGCTCGCTCCCCGGAGCGGCGTTGGCGAGCAGCCAGCGGGCCGCCAGCTGGCGGGTGTCGGTGGCTGCGAGCAGGCGGTCGCCCTGGATCGAGGTGAGCGCGGAAGGCACCAGCAATCCGGTGGCCAACACCGCCAGGGCCGCAGCCGGCAGCCGCCGGGCGCCAGCCATCCGGATGACGCCCCCGGCGAGCAGGCAGAGCGGCGGGAACAGCGGCAGCGAGTAGCGGAGGAAGACCTCCTGGCTGAAGCCGACCAGGAGCAGGTACGCGGCGACCAGCGCGAGCAGCGCCCGATCGATCGGGCTCCGGCGCCAGAGCGCCACCCCGATGCCGGCCAGACTGAGCGCGTAAGCCCCCAGGCCGAGCCCGGCGGGCAGGCTGACGGTGGGGTGATAGAGGAAGCCGATCGGCAACCCGTAGCCCTCGGCGCTCCGCCCGGCGAGATAGCGGAAGCCGGCGACGAGCTCGAGCGGGTGCCCCGCCGGCGCGAGGACCAGGAGGAAGGCGAGGACCGCGCCCGAGACCAGCGCCAGCAGACGGGCGCGGCGGTCATCGCCATGGAGGACGAGCACGAGCAGGCAGACGGCGACGACGCCGGCGGTGTACTTCGTCCCCGCGGCGAGACCCGCGGCCAGGCCGGCGACCGCCCAGCCGGTGCGGCTGTTGGCCCGGCTGCCGGCCCACAGCGCGAGCGCCATGAACGCGAGCGCGAGGAGGTCGACCCGCCCGAAATGGGCGTTCAGCACGACGAGCGGCGCGAGCGCGAAGCAAGCGGCGGCGATGACGCCGGCGAGCGCGCCGTAGGCCGCCCTCCCGGCCAGCCCGACGAGGGCCGTGCCGGCGGCGAAGGCGAGGACCGAGAGCAGCCGGGCGGCCAGGTACTCCCAGCTCGGGTCGACGAGCGTCGCGGGTCCGACGCGGGATGGCGCGATCAGGCTGAGCACCCACTCGGCGAGCGCGAAGAGGTAGATGCCGAGCGGGGGATAGATGTAAAAGTGGGGGTCGAGGCTGTGCTGGACGACCATCTGGACGGCGCGGCCGGTGAACAGCTCCTCGTCAGGGCGGAAGTCGAAGGGGAGGCCGAAGCCGATGCCCCAGCTGCCGAGGAGGGCGGCGACGGCCGCCACGCCGATGATGACGGCGGTGCTGGACCGCCGCGCGGTCAATTCCTGAGGGTCTGAAACGCCGTCTTCCCGGCGGTCATCCAGTCGGGCGAGCTGAGCCAGTCCTCGACGCCCCAGAGCAGCACGGCGGAGACCCCTGTACCCGAGTACTGCTGGGCGCTCTCCAACAGGTCGTCGGGCGAGAAGTTGGGCTCGTCGTTCCAGGTAAAGGCCTGCATCTCGGTGATCCAGACCTCCTTTCCACTCGCTGCGCCCTGGTTGGCCCAGTAGCTCAGCGCCGCCGCCTTCCATCCGATCCGCTCGGTGACGCCGGCGTCCTCGAGCGGCGTCGAGGGCGTTGCCACGTAGACGTCCAGCCCGAGGATGTCGCCCAGCAGCAGCGCGGGCTGGGGATGGCCCACAGGCTTGGGCCCGGGCAGCAGGTTGAAGAACCAGGAGAAGCTGCTGGCCGCCTGCATGTCGAGCGCGACGCTGGACGAGTTGTAGGTCGTCACGATCGCCCGGTGGACCGGGTCGATGCTCTTCAGGAGGGCGACCTCCTCGGCTACGGTCGCCCCTTCCAGGGCAACCGTGCCGAGGTTGTTGTTGGTGTTGTCGAGAGGCTCATTCTCGATCTGCCAGGCGTAGAGGAGGGGGCTGGTGGCGTAGCGCTGAAAAGAGCCGGTCAGGTAGCGCAGGTAGGCGTCGGAGG
The DNA here is from genome assembly GCA_036570145.1 of Candidatus Dormiibacterota bacterium. Lineage (GTDB taxonomy): Bacteria > Chloroflexota > Dormibacteria > Dormibacterales > Dormibacteraceae > UBA6019. Next base: position 4,104 of record DATCPJ010000048.1, on the reverse strand, counting down.
AAGTGATCTGGGCCAGGTCGAGGTTGGTCCCGGTGTCCAGCCAGTCCGGCACGTGGACCTCGGGGTAGGCGAGGTTGCGGACCCCGGCGACCAGGATCACCTGGGTTTGATGGGCGCGCCGGCGGGAGTTGGAGGCGGCGACCGTGTCGAGCAGCTGGTCGACGGCGGTGAAGTCGAGCTCGTCCGCGCTGGTCGCGACCGTGCTCCAATAGACCGGGATCCGGACCAGGTCCGGGTGGAGCTGCCGGAGCAGCTGGGCGAGCGCCGTGGCGGGCTCGTAGCCCGCGTCGCTGGCCCGCGCGGCAAGGAAGGTGAAGCCGACCAGAGGGTGGGTGATCCGGTTCGGGACCGTGGTCGGCGGTTGGGTGGCGCCGACGACCATGAAGACGAGCGCCAGCGGAAGGACGCGGAGCGAAGCTCGAACCGAACGCACTGAACCCTGAACCTACAGCGTTGAGCCTGAACCCTGCATTAACGACCATTCTGCCTAGAGTTTCAGGTAGATGTCCGAGGTCGCCGTCCGTGAGCCGGCGCCCGCGCCCTCGCTCACCGTCCTGGCGCTGCTCACGGCCTTCGGCGCCCTGGTTTTCCTGGCCGGCATCAACGCCCACCCGGCCGGCCGGGACGAGGCCGTCAGCCTGCTTCTCGTGCGCCAGCCGGTCGAGCGGATCGTCACCCTGCTCGCGGGCCACGAGGTCAACCCGGCGGGCTACTTCCTGCTCCTCTGGGCCTGGCCCCACGCCAGCCTGCTCCAGGCGCGGCTGCTGAGCTGGATCCCAGCGGTCGCCTGCATCCCGGTCGTCACCCTCGCCGCCGGCCGTCTCGGCCTGCGCCGGCCCTGGCTGGCCGGCCTCCTGGTCGCCTGCTCGCCCTTCCTCGCCTACGAGGCGGAGGAGGCGCGGATGTACTCCTGGCTGGCGCTCTTCGGGGCGGCGGCGCTGCTCCTGCTGGCGGCCCTCCCCGAACGCCCGGGCCGCAGGTGGGCGGCCGGTCTGGGTGTGCTGCTGGCGGCCGGCATGTACTTGCACTATTTCGCCGCCTTCACAGCGCTCGGCGTCGTCGCCTTGCTGCTCCTCCGGCGGCGCTTCTCACTGGCGGTCCAGGTGGCGGTCGTCGCCGGCCTGCTCTTCCTGCCCGGGCTGCTCCTGATGCTCGGGCAGACGGCAGTCATCCTCCGCTACCCGACCCAGTCCTGGCAGGAGCGCCTGACGACGCACGGGCTCAACACGATCACGGGCATGCTCTTCGGCGGCGCCGAGTACGACCCCTACGGCCGGCGGCTCGCCCTGCTGCTCGCCCTCCCGGCGGCCTATGGGGTGCTGCGGGCGCCGCGCTCGGTCCAGCTCCTGCTCGCCTGCGGTGCGGGCGTTCCGCTCCTGATCGGCATCTTCAGCGCGACGCTGACAGCCCGCTACTTCGCCGCCATGGCGCCGGCGCTGCTGCTCTGCCTGGCGATCGCGATCGACCGCCTGCCCAGGCCGGCATTGCTCCCGGCCACCCTGGCGGCGGCACTCCTCTCACTCGGCCTGGTCGGCTACCTCGACGTCCGCTACGACACCCTCAAACCGCCCACGCCGGAGCTGCTCGCCGCCGCCCATGCGGCGGACGCCGAGTACGTCGTCGGCCACCGTCATTTCGCGCCCCAGGCGGCGTACTACGCGCCCGGCGGCGAGGCCTTCGCGTTCAACCCGCCGCCGGTCGACCACGTGGGACTCTGGGCGATGCCGCCCGGGCTCGCCTACCCGCCGTCGCCGGCGCGCCCGGTGCTGGCGGTCGACTACTGCGAAGGGCCGGCCCCGATCCCGCCCGGCTACCGGGTCACCCGCCGCTGGGTGAACGCGGGCGCCGACTTCTGCGCCTGGCTGGCGGTGCCGCCGCCCTAGGCGGTCGGGTTCTCGAAGGCGCCGACCACCGGCGCGTCGACGTAGAGGGACTCCTGGGGGATGATCTTGAACACGCCCTTCTCGTGCGCCTCCAGCACGGCATCCGCGACGGCTGGGTGGAATTGGGCGCCGCGGCACTTGCTGATCTCTCCCAGCGCCACCTCGATCGACATCCCTCTCCGGTAGGGCCGATCCGAGGTCATGGCGTCGAAGGCGTCGGCGGCGGCCACGATCCAGGCGATGATCGCCAGCTCGTCGCCCTTCTTGCCGTCCGGGTAGCCCCTGCCGTCGAACCGCTCGTGGTGGGAGCGCACGATGACCAGCTCGTCGGTGAGCATGTGGAGGTTCTTCAGCACGTCGTAGCCGACCACGGGGTGACGCTTGAGGATGTCGAACTCCACCTCGGTCAGCTTGCCCGGCTTGCCGAGGATGGCGTCCGGCACGTTGATCTTGCCGATGTCATGGAGCAGGCCGCCCTGCTCGAGCCGCTTCCAGGCGCCCTCGTCGTCCGGTGCGTAGTTCATCTCCCGGGCGATCGTGAGCGAGTACTCGGTGACCCGGCTGGAATGGCCGGCCGTGTACGGGTCCTTGGCGTCGACCAGCTGTGCCATCGCCTTCAGGGATTCGAGGACGACCTGCTCCCGCTCCCGGAAGAGGCGGGCGTTGTCGATCGCGACCGAGGCCTGCGCGCCGAGCTCGGTGGCGACCCGCTTGTGGTCCTCGGTGAAGGGCTTGCTCTCGACGTAGTTGGCGAGGAAGAGGACGCCGATCGGGACCGTCCGCAGCATCAGCGGCACACAGAGGACTGCCCGGGGGTCGAGGGGGCCCGACGCGGCGCCCGGCTTGTCGGTGTAATGCATGAAGGCGGTGCCCCTGGCGAAGACCTCCTGGCAGATCTCGCCGCCGAGGTCGAGCGCCAGCCGCTGGGCGGTGTCGCGGTCGGTCCCGGTCGCCGCGCGCACGGCCAGCGCCTTGGTCTCCTCGTCCTCCAGCGCGAGGACCCCGATCTGGGCCTCGGCAGCCTTGCCGACCGATGCCAGCACCTGGTTGAGAACCTCGTCGATCTCCAGCGTCGAGGTCACGGCGGTGAGGCCGTCGATCAGGTTGCCCAGCTCCCAGATCATGGCTTTGCTGGAGTCGAAGAGCTCGGCGTTGCTGAGCGCGACCACGGCCTGGTTTGCCAGGGTGGAGAGGACCCGGGTGTCGTCGTTGCTCCACTCCCGCTTCTCGGGGCTGAAGACGGCCAGCGTTCCCCAGAAGGTCCGCTGGCTCGTGATCGGCACGCAGAGCGCGGCGCGGAGGCCGGCGGCGTTGAGGTCGGGCGGCCCGGCCGCCAGGTCGAAGGAATCGGCGACGTCGGTCACGGCCAGCGGCTGCCGGCTGAGGGCCACGGCGCCGATGACGCCCTGGCCGTTGCTGATCTCCTTGCCGACGAAGGCGGCCGGAAATCCGAGGACGGCGATGATGCGGTTGCGGTCCTCGCCGCTCACCTGGCTGAGGAGCGCGTGGGTTCCCCCGCCCAGGCGCGCCGCCACCTCGAGGGTCTTCTGCTCCAGCGCGGCCGTTCCCTGGGTGGTCGTGGTCAGGGCCTGGGAGATCTCGCTCAGCGAGTCGAGGGCCGAGGTCACCTTGTCCGCCTGCCCGGAGACCTTCTTGAGGATCCGGGAGTTCTCCACCGCCACGCCGGCGATGGCGCCCAGCTCCTGGAGCGCGGGGATGTCCTTGTCGCCAAAGCCCATGCCGCCCTTGCGCCCGAGGCAGAGGGCGCCGAAAACGCCCTCCCGGCCGGTGATCGGGGCCAGGGCCTCGGCGACCTGCGCCATGTCGGAGCCGGGATCGACGCCGCTGAAAAGGCCGTCGGAGCGAGTCACCAGCCGGCGGATTACAGTCTTGCCCTCGTTCTTCACCTCCGCCAGGGGACTCTTCTCGAGGTCGGAGCCGACGGCCGACCCGCCGACCATCAGGTAGGTGCCGTTGGGCTCGAAGGTCGCCACCCGCGCCGAGTCATAGGGCACCAGCTCGTTGGCTCGCAGGATGACGAGCTTCATGACCTCCTCGAAGGGCAGCCCGGACGCCTGCTTGGCGATCTCGTTGAGGAGCGAGTAGCGGGCCAGCTCCTCCTTGGTCTGGGAGACGGCGTGCTGGCTGCCGAAGTGGATGGCGGCGCGGATCGCCAGCGTCTGGGCAAGCCGGCGATCGTCCGGGTCGAAGCCGCCTCGCT
>DATCPJ010000047.1:0-18014 GCA_036570145.1 Candidatus Dormiibacterota bacterium | reverse complement strand
CGTACTCGAAAGCGGCTGGGATCATGCCTGCGCTCCCCCTCCATTGGCGGAGGACGAGGACTTCGCCTTCGCCTCCTGGATCTGCTTCCACAACCGGTCCGGGCTGGCCGGCATGTCGACGTGCTTGATCCCGAGCGGGCTGAGCGCGTCGGTGATGGCGTTGATGACCGCCCCGCTGGCGGCGATGGTGCCTGCCTCACCGATCCCCTTCACACCGAGCTCGTTGACCGGCGTCGGGGTGACGGTGCTGCCGAGCGTCAGGATCGGTATCTCGTTCGCCGTGGGGATGGTGTAATCGAGCATGGTGCCGGTCCGCAGCTGGCCCGACTCCGGGTCGTAGGCCACGTCCTCGAAGAGGGCCTGCGCGAGGCCCTGGACGATGCCGCCGTGGAGCTGGCCCTCAACGATCATCGGGTTGATGACGTTGCCGCAGTCGTCGACCGCGACGTACTGCTCGAACTTGACCGAACCGGTGTCGGGATCGACCTCGAGCACTGCGATATGCGCGCCGAATGGCCAGACGAGGTTCGGCGGGTCGAAGTAGGCGATCGCTTCCAGGCCCTGCTCCATTCCCTCCGGCAGGCCGCCGCCGAAGGAGGCGAAGGCCACCTCGCCCATTGCTTTCCCGTTTTCGGGGCTTCCTTTGACGTGGAACTTGCCCTGGTCGAAGACGACGTCTTCCTCGGCCGCCTCGAGCATGTGGGCGGCGAGCTTCTTCGCCTTGTCGACGACTTTCAGGGAGGCCATCCGGACCGCCATGCCGCCGACCGCCAGGCTCCGGCTGCCGTAGGTCCCAAAGCCGAAGCCGGGGCCCTCGTTGGTGTCGCCATGCCGGATCTGAACCTGGTCGTAGGGCACGCCCAAGGTGTCGGCGACGATCTGGGCGAAGGTCGTCTCGTGGCCCTGGCCGTGGGAATGGGTACCTGTGTAGACGGCCACCGACCCGGTCGGATGGATCTTCACCTGGGCCGACTCGACGAGCGCGAAGCCGGCCGTCGCCGCGGCGAGCCCGCTTGGGCCGAAGCCGCAGAGCTCGATCCAGGTCGAGAGGCCGATGCCGAGGTAGCGGCCCTCCTTGCGGAGGTCGGCCTGCCGCTTTCGGAGCGCGTCATAACCGACGATGTCCATCGCTTTGGCGAGCGACTTCTCGTAGTCGCCCGAGTCGATGACGAGGCCGAAGTTCTGCGAGAACGGGAACTCGCTCGCCTGGATGAAGTTCTTGCGCCGCAGCGCGGCCGGATCCATCCCGATCTCGAGGGCGAGGCGATCCATCATCCGCTCGCAGAGGTGCGTTGCCTCCGGCCGGCCGGCCCCCCGGTAGGGGTCGGTCGGTACCCGGTTGGTCAGCACGCCGACGGTCCGGGCTGAGATCATCGGCCACTTGTAGGCGCCGCCCGCCATGACGCAGGCGCAGGCCTGGAACGCGCCGAAGGTGCCGTGATATGCGCCCAGGTCGAGGAACTGGGTGACGCGCATGCCGAGGAGGGTGCCGTCGCGCTTGGCGGCCACTTCGACGTCGAAGATCTGGCCGCGGCCGTGGGTTACGTTCTGGAGGCTCTCGGTCCGGCTCTCGCTCCACTTCACCGGCCGGCCCAGCAGCCGCGACGTGGCGGGCACCAGGTAGTCCTCCGGGTAGGGACTGATCTTGCTGCCGAAGCCGCCGCCGACGTCCGGCGAGATGACCCGCACCGAGCTCTCGGGAAGGCCCATCGCGCCGCCCACGAAGAGGCGGATGAAGTGGGGGTTCTGGCTCGACATCCAGATCGTGAGCTTCTTGTCGAACGTGTCATAGTCGGCCAGGATGCCCCTGGTCTCCATCGAGGTGGGAGCCAGGCGCTGCTGGTGAATGCGCTCCTTGACGACGACTTCCGCCGAGCTGAAGCCGGCCTCCGTAGCCTCCCAGGGAACCATCGTGATGTCCCAGCCGACGTTGTCGGCCAGGTCGATATGCGCCTTCGGGCTGTCGGCTTTCAACGCCTCATCGAGGTCCATGACCGCGGGCAGCACCTCGTACTCGACGTTAACGAGGTTGGCCGCGTCGTCGGCGCCGTAGCTCGAATCGGCCACGATCACCGCGACGATCTCGCCCTGGTAGGTGACCTCACCGGAGACGATCGGGAACCGCTCGGGGACCGTCTTCTTCTCCGCTGCGAAGCCGGCGACGGTGGGATGGGTGCCGGCGATCTGGCCCTGGAAGTCCTTTGCGGTGTAGACGGCGACGACCCCTTTCGCGGCGGTGGCCTCGGTCAGGTCGATCGAGGTGATCTTGGCGTGGGCGTAGGGGCTGCGGATGAAGCTGGCGTAAACCTGACCCGGCTGATTGAAGTCATCGACGTAGTGACCGTGGCCGGAAACGAGCCGCGGATCCTCCCGGCGATGGATCTTGGCGCCGATCATCTGCGAGACAGCCATGTCTAGTCGCCTCCCGCGGTCACCGGCGTGCCGGCACTCTTCGTCGCGCCCATCTTCTGGGCCGCGTCCTTGACCGACTTGATGATGTTGACGTAGCCCGTGCAGCGGCACAGGTTGCCCTCGAGGCCCTTGCGGATCTCGTCGTCGGACGGGTTCGGGTTCTCCGCCAGAAGGTAGACCCCGGCCATGATGAAGCCGGGCGTGCAGTAGCCGCACTGCAGGCCGTGGTTGTCCCAGAAGGCCTGCTGCAGCGGGTGCAGCTTGTCGCCATCAGCCAGGCCCTCGATGGTCTGGACGTTCGCATCCTGCGCCTGGACGGCGAACAGGGTGCACGACTTGACGGCCTTGCCGTCGACCAGCACGGTGCAGGCACCACACTGCGAGGTGTCGCAGCCGATATGGGTTCCGGTTAGGCCGGCAACGTCGCGCAGGTAATGGACGAGGAGCAGGCGCGGCTCCACCTCGTCCTCACGGCGCGAGCCGTTGACCGTCAACGCGACCTTTCGTTTCATAGGCTCCTCCGAGGTGGCGGTTGGAGATCGACAGAAAACCGGTCCGCTAACGACGCGTTCCACACCAGGCGAATTGCCGGGCGAAGCACCCGGCCAAACGCGGGTTGATTATAGTCAGGCTCAAGGAGGGCTTCCCAGATTGCAGATTGAAAATTCGTTCGAGGTGGGCGCGCCGCCCGACCGCGTCTATGCCTTCCTGCTCGACGTCAACCGGGTTGTCGGCTGCGTTCCCGGCGCCGAGCTCTCCGAGGTGGTCGACCCGAACACCTTCAAAGGCAAGGTCAAGATCAAGGTCGGACCGGTCACGGTCGCCTACGCCGGCACCGCCCGGATAACCGACCGCGACGAAGCCTCCCGAACCGCGACGCTGGAAGGCGAGGGGCGCGAGACGACCGGTCCCGGCAACGCCCGAGCGAAGGCCACCATGAAGGTCGAGGAGTCGGGCGCCGGCTCCAAGGTGACCGTCAGCACCGACTTCACCGTCGCCGGCCGGGTCGCCCAGTTCGGGCGGGGCCTGATGGAGGACGTTTCCAAGTCTCTGGTGGCCCAGATGGCCGCCTGCATCAAGTCGCAGCTGGAAACCGCGGAGCAGCCGCCCGCCGCGCCTGCCGAAGCGGCGTCGGCTTCGGCCACGACGGATCCGTCAAGCCCGGCTCCGCCGACGCCACCGCCGGCGCCTGCCCAGCCCATGGCCCAGGCGCAGGCCGCAAAGCCGGTCAACGCGCTCGGGCTGCTCTGGGGCGTCTTGGTGGCGCGCCTCAAGTCGCTCTTCAACCGCACGCCCGCCTGACCGACCTCGCACTGAGACCAAGACGCGGCGCTGCGGGGGATCCGGAAGGGGGGCCTGCCCCCCCCTGCACCGTCAACCGAGGTAGATACCGACCATGAGGTCGCGGTTGACGAAGCAGCGGGACCATTGGAGCGGAGCCATCTCCGCGCCGATCACCGTCAGCGTCGCATCCACGACCGAGAAGAACTTGGCCTTGAACATCATCTCCCGGTGCAGCTTCGGGTCGGCCGCCACGGGGAACTCCACCGAGCCCTTGACGGTGAAGTTCGTCCCCTGGAAGTAGATGAAGCGCCTGATCTGCTCGATCGCCTGGTCGGGCGCGGCCGGCTCGGGATCGACGGTGCGGACGACGCCGAAGTTGAGCTTGCTGGCGTATCCCTCGGCGATCGACTGGAGCCGCGGCGCGCCCGGCACGAGCGGCGTCGTCTCAACGTTGTGGAGGACGGCGTAGGGATCGGGGTCGTTGAGAGCGTGCTGGACCCGGCCACGCACCTGCATCTCGGCGGAGATCAACTGGTAGACGGTGAAGATCTCGACCTTCCACCAGTGGGCCTCAACGTTCAGCAAAGCGGCAGAAGGATAACCTAGTCTCCCCGTGAACCTGCAGGATGCGCGCCGCAAGATCGAGGAGCGGCGCGACCTAAACGCTTTCATCTCACTCACAACCGAGTCCGGCGACGGCCCGGTCGTCGCGGTCAAGGACCTCGTCGATGTGCGAGGGACGGTCACCACAGCGGGCAGCGTGCTGCTCCCGGACGAACCGGCCGAAACCGACGCTCCCCTGATCGGCGAGATCCGCCGCCACGGCTGCGTCGTGGTCGGCAAGACGAACCTCCACGAGTGGGCGTTCGGGATCACCAGCAACAACCCTCATCACGGCACCGCCCGCAATCCCCGCGATCCCGCCCGCATTCCGGGAGGCTCGTCGGGAGGCTCCGCGATCGCCGTCGTGGCCGGCATGTGCGACTGGGCGGTCGGTTCCGACACCGGCGGCTCGATCCGGATCCCCGCCGGCCTCTGCGGCTGCGCCGGCTTCAAGCCGACACTCGGCATGATCAGCACCGAGGGCGTCTTCCCTCTCAGCCGTTCGCTGGACACCGTTGGGTCGCTGGCCCCCGACGTGCGCTCGGCGGCCCGCGCGGTGGAGATGATGTCGGGCCTCGGGGGGATCGTCCCCGGGCAGCTCCGCGGCGGCTATGAGCTCGCCGTCCCGCGGGGCTGGTTCGACGACCTCGACGAGGAGACGCGTGCCGCCTGGGACCAGGTCAGGGCCGGGCTCGAGGAGATCGAGTTCCCAGGCTTCGCCGAGCTGGGCAAGCCGGGCATCGCGATCCTCAACGCGGAGGCCGCGCAGCTGCACAGCGAGCGGGTAGCGAAGCACCCGGACAAGTTCGGCAAGGACGTGCTCGGTAACCTGCGGCGGGGCCTCGAGGTGCTGGCGACCGACTACCTGCAGGCGATCGAGGATCGAGAGCGCCTCTCCGACGAGGTCGCCGACGCCATGGCTGGGCTCGACGCGATCCTGGTGCCGGCCACGCCGCGGGTGGCGCCTCTGATCGAGGATTCGGACGAGGTCAGGCCCCTGCTGACGCGCTTCACCCGGCCGTTCAACGTCACCGGCCAGCCGATCGTGACGCTGCCCGCTCCCAGCAAGGGGCTCCCGGTCGGCATCCAGGTGATCGGCCACTTCGGCGACGACGCCAGGGTGGCCGAGGTCGCCGCCTGGCTCGAGGAGAGGTGGAAGGCCTAGCTGAAATTCCTGCCCACATCTGGTACTGACTACGACGTCAGGCTCTGGAAAGACGAGATCGGCCTTACTTGCTGGGTCATGCGTTTCGGGCGGGCGGGTAGGTCGGCAGGGAAACATTGAAGGGGGGACGGGCGAGGCTTTGGCGTCGAAAAGCGACGTCTGACCGCCTTTCACGCTGCGATCCGCCGGCGAACCGCCGGGTCTTGGGCTGTTCGAGCGTCGATCCGCCGGCGAATCGCCCGATCGTTGGCCTGCCGGGCGTCGATCCGCCGGCGAATCGCAGCCCACGCGTCGCATTCCGAAGCCAAGACGTTACGTCGCCGCCCCTTTCCCTGGATTCACTCAAGGCGCGGCGCCACGCAAAGCGTCGTATCACGGCAAGGAACGCCGGGCCAACCGGAAGGCCTAGCCCGGCAGCGCCAGCTTGCCGTCCTTGACGGTCGCGATCGCCAGCCAGCCTGACGGCAGGCCAAGGTGATCCCGCGCGCTGAACTTGAACGTCCCTGACGCGGTCGCCAGCTCGAGCCGGGACAGCGCTGCGTTGACGCGGGAGGGGTCGCTGCTGCCGGCGTCCCCGATCGCCCGCAGCAGCAGGCGCGCTCCCGCGTAGCCGTCGAAGGCGGCCTGCGTCGGGTAATAGCCGTTGCGGCGCTGGAAGGCCGTCGCCATCGGGTCGACCTGCCGGCGCACGCTGGAGCCGGCGGGCAGGGAGGCGGCGAGAACCGATGAGGAGCACTCGATCCGGGCGCCCTCGCCGGCATCGCTCACGGCGCGCAGAAAGGCGGTCGAGCAGCTGGCGATCGAGAGGATGATGGGGATATCCAGGCCGGAGTCCTTCCAGGCCCGCTCAAGCAGCGGCGGAGCCGACCCGGAGCCCCAGACCAGGAGCAGCTTCGCACCCGATGCTCGAATCGGGCCGAGGACCGACTTGAAGTCGGCCGTGGCCGGGTCGAAAGGCTGATCGGCGACCACCCTGACGCCGTAATGGGAGGCCTCGGCGACCAGCGTCGCCAGGCCGAAGTCGGCGAAGGCGTCGCCCGTCGGGTGGGCGACGGCCACCTCGGCGATCGATGCCGTCTTCGCGTAGGCCAGCATCCGCTCCGCCGCTCGGCTGGCGGCGGGGACTGCCAGGAACCGGTTGTCCGCCAGCCGGCCACCGCTCAGGGTGACCGGGTCGGCACCCGAGGTCGAGAGAACGGACAGCCGCCGGGTCGCCGCCAGGGGAGCGATCGCCAGCTCGGCCGCGGCCGTCAGTGGTCCGACGACGCCGGTCGCGCCGGCCGTGGCAAGCCCGCTGAAGGCGGGTCCGGCCTGGCCGGTCTCGCTGCGGTCGTCGGCGACCAGCAGCTGGACCTGGTGGCCGGCGATCCCCCCACCGCCGTTGGCCTCGTCGACGGCCTGCTGCGCTCCCAGCCGAACATCGGCTCCGAGGGGCAGGTCGATCCCGGTGAGCGAGGTCAGGAGCCCGATCTTGACCGGCCCGGCGGGCAAGCTCCCGGTGATCGAGCCGGCGGAGCAGGAGACGAGGGCAAGGAGCGCGCCGAGCGCGGCGGACAAGAGCCTGGCTGTCACCGGGTGGACATTAAACACCGCCGGAGGCGATGCCTAAGATGTGGCTGGCTGTGAAGTCGAAGGAGTACCTGACCGGCGTTTTCAGCCGCAATGCCGAGGCTTACCGGCAGCGGCTGGAGGAGGCCATGCGAAAGGGCCAGGCGGCCGGCCGGGACGCCGTCCTCGAGCACGTCCGGGCCCGCCCGGGCATGCGCGTGCTCGACCTCTGCTGCGGACCGGGAACGCTGACGATACCGATGGCCAAAGACCTGAACGGGGTTGGCGAGGTGATCGGCATCGACCTTGCCGAAGGCATGCTCGAAATGGCCCGCAAGGCCGCCGGCGGGCGCAGCCTGCCGGTCCGCTTCTTACTCATGGATCTCGAGCAGCTGCAGTTTCCAGCTGCCACCTTCGATGCCGCCGCCTGCGGCCACGGCCTCCATTTCCTGGCCAACCTCGGCCGCGGGCTGCGAGAGGTGCGCCGGGTGCTGAAGCCCAAGGGCCGCTTCGCGGCCAGCATCCCGCCCGCCGACGGCCCCGATCCAAGCCCCGCGGTGGTGGCCTTCCGCACCTCCTTCGACAAGCGGCTCGGGCCGGCCAAGCCACAGCCCGACCTGGAGCCGACCCGCGCCATCCTGGACGACCTCGACCGCTTCACCGCCGCGGCGCTTGCGGCCGGCTTCCGGTTCGCGGAGGCTGAGCTGGTGGAGACGGTGACGAGCTGGGAGTCCGCCGAACACTTCGCCGAGATGAATGCCAGCTGGTGGGCCTTCGCCTCGCGCCTGGAGGGCCTCAGCGACCATGTCCGCGGTCTGATCGTGAAAGAGGCGGCTCGCAAGGTCGCGGCAGCGACCGGTGGCGGACCTTTCACAACCCCAGCAAGGGCTCACGTCCTCCGCGCCGAGGCATAATCCCCCCATGTCGCGGAGCCGGGGGCTCCCCAGTGTCCTGAGCCAGAAGGTCGGCGATAAATTCGCCGCTGAGGGCGTCGAGATCAAGGAAACGCACGAGGAACGGAGCGAGCGCACTAGAAGTGCGGGAGTGAGTACCGCAGAAGTTGACGCCGAGATGGGCGTTCTCAGCGAGCGAACCCGCAGGGTCGCGCAGCCGGCGCCTTCGCCGGCTCGAGCATTTTCGTCGAGCTTCTGGCTCGGGACACTAACGTCCCTTTTTCTGGCGGTTTCCATGGGGTGCAGCGCGGCCTCGGGGGCGGTCGCCGTCCAGTCGCCGGCTCCGTCGCCGGCGTGGACCCCGGAGCCCTCGGCCACAGCGCTGCCGGACGAGCCGGTGATCCATCCCGACGGTGCAGCCGAGTATCGCGCCCTCTGGGTCGACGGCTTCCACCAGGGTTTCAAGAGCCCGAAGCAGATCGACACCCTGATCGCGCGTGCCCACACCGGCAACCTGAACGCCCTCTTCGTCCAGGTCCGCAAGCGGGGCGACGCCTACTTCCTGCGCGGGGTCGAGCCCCTCGCGAGTGACATCGACTATCCGAACCATCCCAACTGGGACCCGCTCGCCTACCTGATCCAGAAGGCGCACACCGCCAACCCGCCGCTCCAGGTCCACGCCTGGATGAACACCTTCTTCGTCGGCCAGACGAGCGAGGTCTTCCAGGACAACGGCGACCAGTGGGGAAACCTGAGGGTCAGCGGCAGCAACGACGGCTACGGCTACCTGGACCCCGGGATACCGGCGGTCCGCGCTTACACCCAGGACGTCATGACCCAGGTCGTTCGCCACTACAACGTGGACGGCATCCACCTCGACTTCGTCCGCTACCCGGACGGCGGCGACTGGGGCTACACCAAGATCTCCCTCGACCTCTTCAGCAAGGCAACCGGCAGAAGCGATCGGCCAGATCCCTCCGACCCGGCCTGGCAGCAGTGGCGGCGTGACCAGGTGACCGCCTTCGTCCAGGGGCTGCACGACGCCATCCAGAAGATCCGCCCGACGGTGAAGCTGAGCGGCGCCCTGATCGCGTACGGCAACGGGCCCAGCAGCGACGCCGAGTTCCAGGCGACGCGGACCTATAACGACGTCTACCAGGACTGGGCGACCTGGTTCCGGAAGGGCTATCTCGACCTCGGCGTGCCGATGAACTACGACCGCGATTCAAGCCCCAGCCAGCAGAAATTTTTCCGGGCCTGGACGGCCTGGGAGAAGGACCTTGGCAAGGGCCACCTGCTGGTCGGTGTGGGGGCCTTCCTGAACTACCCGGAGGACACCATGACCCAGATCCGAGCGGCGCTGGCGCCGACGGCGGCCGGGAACCGGCCGCTCGGAGTGGCGATCTACTCCTACGCCTCGACCAGCGTCTACGCGACCGACGACTTCTACCTCGCGCCCAACGACCAGGGCTACCTTCCCCGCCAGCCCTACACGCCGAGCACCGACCCAAAGTACCTCTTCGACCGCGCCGTCCAGTTCAACGAGTGGTTCTACACGGCCCTCTCGGCGCCATCCAACTACCAGGACCCGGCGTTGGGCAAGGTCGTGACCACGCCCATCTTCCTGAAGCCGGCGCCGATCCCCTGAGCCAGGACGCGGATCAGGTCGCTGGATCAGATCCGGGTCAGGTCGTTCTTGATCTGGCCGTTGAGGTCGATCTGCTGTGGTCCGCCGGCCTGGCCGGCAGGGACCGTCATGACGTAGCTGAGGCGGTACGTCACGCTGCCGGTCGACTTGAGGACCTGCTGGTCGGCGAGGCCGATCCAGTAGCGGTGACCGGAGTCGATCGCGCCGGTGTAGTGGATGATCCCGGTCACGGGCGAGGCTGTCGCGCCGGCGGCCACCGGGAGCTTGGAGAAGTCGATCGTGAAGTCGATCGGGCCCCGCAGCGTGGTGTCGATAACGGCGGCGTCGCGGCCGCCGACGGCCTCGTCCTTCACGTAGCGGTTGTGGCTGGTGAAGCTGATCTCGCCGCGGCCGTACGGATTGAGCCGGCTGTAGGCCTTGTCCCAGGAATCGCCCGGTTTGACCGGGTGGCCGGGAAGGACCGGCGTCAACTGGTCGGAGCCGGGGATGCTCGGAATCCGGCCCCCGAGCTGCGCCGCGGCTCCCGACTGGATCCGGCCGTCGGCTCCGATCTGGAGGACGACAGACGCCGGCCCGAGGGTGGTGGTGCCACTGCCGGCGACCCCGACGACGTCCTGGGTGGTCACATCGACCGTGGCCGTGCCCGAGTTGTCGACCGACTGGACCTTGAGCACCTGGGTGAGGGTCTGGTCCGAGTTCAGCGGGATCTGCTGGGCACCGATCAGGAGGGAGCCGGAGACGGTCGTGTGAACGCGGTAGGTGATCGTGTCCCCCACCTTGAAACCCGTCGTGAAGGCCCTCGCCTGGACCGTTCCGGGGAAGGCGCAGCCGGCCAGGAAGAGTACCGAGGCGAGAGTCGCGAAGCACCGACTCATCAACTTCGATGCTGCCACAATTGGCCTCGCATCGTGGATTTCCAGCTTCCCCAGCTCGCCGACTCGCTCGTCGAAAGCACCGTCTCCCGCTGGCTCAAGAAGGCCGGTGACGGTGTCCGCAAAGGCGAGCCTCTGGTGGAGATCGAGACCGACAAGGTCAATGCCGAGCTGGAGTCCCCGGTCGACGGGGTGCTGGCCGAGATCATCGTGCCGGAGGGGACGACGGCCGCCGTCGGTGCCGTGATCGCCAGGATCACCGAGGCCTCCAACTCTTGACGGATCTGGTCGCCCGGCTTCGCGCCATCGTCGGTGAAGCCAACGTCATCGTCGACGAACGCCTGGAGGACTACGAGCACGACGGCACCTTCCTTCAGCACGCCCTCCACGCGGCCGTCCTCCCGGCGACGACCGAGGAGGTGGCCGAGGTCGTGAAGGCGTGCGCCGAGACGCGCACCCCGGTCACCTCGCGCGGCGCCGGCAGCGGCCTCGTCGGTGGCCCGGTGCCGCTCTCGGGCGGCGTCGTCCTGAGCCTCGAGCGCTTCACCGAGCTCGAGATCGACAGCGCCAACCTGATGGCGGTGGCGGGCGCCGGCGTCATCAACGGAGACCTCGACGCGGCGGCGGCCGAGCACGGCCTGATGTACCCGCCCGACCCGGCCAGCAAGCTGATCTCCACGATCGGCGGCAACGTCGCCTGCAACTCAGGCGGCCCCCACTGCCTGAAGTACGGCCTGACCGCCGACTACGTCGTGGGGATGACGGTCGTGCTCGCCGACGGCAGCATCCTGAAGCTCGGCGGCCGGATCCGCAAGCGATCCTCCGGCTACCGGATGATGCAGCTCTTCGTCGGTTCGGAGGGGACCCTCGGGATCGTGACCGAGGTGATCGTGAAGCTGGTTCCGCGTCCCCGCCACCACGCCACCGCGATGGTCGGCTTCGCGACCATCGAGGACGCCGCCGACGCGGTCCGCAGGGTGCTCCAGGCGGGGCACTTTCCCGCCGCCCTGGAGATGATGAACCGGGCCGCGCTGGAGGTCGTCAGCAGCTTCCTGCCGGCCGGCTTCAAGCCCGACCACGAGGCGGTGATAGTGATCGAGCAGGACGGCAACGACGGCGAGCAGGTCCTCCTCCAGCTTGCCGAGATGGTCGAGATCCTGGGCGGCGTCGACAACCGCGTCGCCCAGACCGAAGCCGAGCGCGAGGGCATCTGGAACGCCCGCCGGCAGTTCGGCTCGATCCTCGTGGAACTGCGCAAGAACGTCTTCAGCGAGGACATCGCGGTGCCCATCTCCAGGGTGCCGGAGATGGTGCGGCGGTTCCAGGCCCTGGCCGACAAGCACGGGATCCAGATGCCGACCGTGGCTCACGCCGGGGACGGCAACCTGCACCCCACCCTGGTTTTCGAGGAGGAGCAGCGACACCTCGTCGGGCCGATCGCGGCCCAGATCTTCCGCGACGCCGTGGAGCTCGGCGGCACGGTTTCGGCCGAGCACGGCCTGGGGGCCTTGAAGCGCGATTTCGCGGCCCTCGAGCACAGCGCCGAGGAGATCGCCTGGTGGCGCCGGCTGAAGGACCTCTACGACCCGCTCGGCATCCTCAACCCACACAAGATCTTTCCCGAGCAGCCGGCCGACGAGCATTTCCTGGACGCCCAGCCAGGATGGGGCCGCAAGCTGGCGAGCGGACGGGATCGTGCGGAGGTGGCAACTTGATGATCCCACTTGATCCCCCGAGCCTGGTTGAGGCTCCCGACCTGCTGGAAACCGAGCGCCTGCTGCTCCGCCAGTTCCTGGAGACCGACGTCGATCTCTATGCCCGGATCTGCGCGGACCCCGAGGTGATGCGCTACATCGGGGACGGCAGCACGCTGACCCGGGAGGAGACCTGGCGCTCGGTGGCCGGCGCGCTCGGCCACTGGGTGCTCCGGGGCTACGGGCTCTACGCGGTCGAGGAGAAGGCGACCGGCACCTTCATCGGCAGGATCGGCCTGATCAACCCGGAGGGCTGGCCGGGGCTCGAGGCGGGCTGGCTGCTGGGACGCCAGCACTGGGGCAGGGGCTACGCGACCGAAGGAGCCAAGGCGGTGGTCCGGATGGCCTACGAGTCGGTCGGCGCCACCCACCTGATCAGCCTGATCCGGCCCGACAACCTCGCCTCCATCCGTGTCGCCGAGAAACTTGGCGCGATCCGCGAGAGCACGATCGAGATGAGCGGCGGACCGGCCCACATCTACGCCTACGGCGGGCCTCCGGTCGACCCAACGCTGCTCCTGGCGCCACACTCCGCGTAGCACCCCCCAGTCGTCGTAGCACCCTCCCCACCTGTGCGGAGGGAAGGGTGGGGCACTCCAGCAGCCCGCGGCCCTCGACCGCCGCAAGCAGCTCGCCCTGCTATTCTCTCAGCGATGTCCTTCGCTAAGAGCGAAACTCCAGAGCTCATCTCCGCGATGCTTGGCGCCATCCTGCGGCGCGAGCGCGAGGCCGCCGAGCGCACGCTCGCGGATGTCGCCGAAGCAGCCGGCCTCTCCCCCGCCTACCTCTCTGAGGTGGAGCGCGGCCGCAAGGAGATCTCGACCGAAAGGCTGATAACGGTCGCCCGCACCCTGCGGATCTCGGTCGCGGCGATCTACCGCGAGCTGGCCGGCGGGCTGGACGGCGCCGAGGCGATCGCCATCCCGGCCGATCCGCAGCAGCGCCTGCGACTGGCCGCCACCGTGCTCAGCCCGCAATCGCTCCAGACGGTGGCCGACTTCAGCTCCTACCTGCTCATGCGCGAGGCGAGCCCGCCCCGCCGCCGGATCGGCTTTACACCACCAAGGGGGTGAGCCCGTGACCCAGTTCTTCGTACCCATGGTCGTCGAGCAGAGCGGACGTGGCGACCGCGCTTTCGACATCTACTCCCGACTCCTTCGCGACCGGATCATCTTCCTCGGCACCGAGATCGACGACCGGGTCGCCAACGTCGTGATCAGCCAGCTCCTGCTGCTGGAGAGTGACGACCCCGAAAAGGACATCCAGCTCTACATCAACTCGCCCGGCGGACTTTCCTACGGTGGGATGGCGATCTACGACGCCATCCAGTACGTCCGGCCGGAGGTTTCGACGATCTGCGTCGGGATGGGGATGTCGGCGGCGGCGATGGTCCTCGCCGGTGGGGCCGCCGGCAAGCGCCTCGCCCTGCCGAGCGCGCGGATCATGATCCACCAGGGCTCGGCAGGGACGCGCGGCGCGCCCTCCGACATGGAGATCCAGCTCCGCGAGACGCTCGCCCTCGTCGACCGGATGACCCGGATCCTCGCCCACCACACCGGCCAGCCCTACGACCGCGTCAAGAAGGACATCGACCGCGACTACTTCATGACCGCGGAAGAGGCGAAGCAGTACGGCGTCATCGACGCGGTGATCGAGCCGAGGCGGGGGCTAGGCTTCGAGCCGGCCGCGGCGGCAGCGGCCACTCGATAGGCCGATTTGTCTTCCCTCCCCACGCAGTGGGGAGGTGGCCCGCGCAGCGGGCGGTGGGGAGATACAACAGTTGAAAAGCAGCCCCGCGGACGGGACCGTCCGCCAAATCGCTCCGGGCCAGCGTATGGCCCCACCCTGCCCTCCCCACAGCTGTGGGGAGGGGGAATTTTCCGACTAGCCGTTCAATTCCCGGCGGTCGACGACCCGCTTCGCCTTTCCCTCGCTGCGGGGGAGCACGCCGCCGGCGAGGACGGTGACGTCGACCGTCAGGCCGATCAGCTCCTTGATCCGTTCCTGCGCGGCGTTGCCGAGGTGCTCCTTATCGGTCCCGGGCTCGGCCTCGACAAGGACCTGCATCGCGTCATGCCGCTTCTGGGTGCGGTCGACGACGATCTGGTAGTTGCCCGTCAAGCCGGCGATGCTGAGCAGGATCTCCTCGACCATGCTCGGGAAGACGTTGACGCCGCGCACGATGAGCATGTCGTCGGTCCGGCCGCGGAGCTTCGAGATCCGGCGGAAGGGGCTGCCACAGGCGCATGGCTCGTCGACGAGCACGACCCGGTCGCGGGTCCGGTAGCGGACGACCGGGGTCGCCCGCCGGGTCAAGCTCGTCAGCACCAGCTCGCCCTCCAGCCCGCTGGGGACCGGGCGCCCCGTCTCCGGGTCCACCGTCTCGGCAAGGAAGTGGTCCTCGAACAGGTGGAGGCCGTCGTGCTCCCGGCACTCGATGGCGACGCCGGGACCGCCGAGCTCGACCAGGCCGTAAACGTCGAACGCCTCGAGGCCGAGACCGGCCTCGATCTGCCGGCGCATCCCCTCCGTCCAGGGCTCGGCGCCGAAGAAGCCGACCCGCAGCTTGAGCCGCAGCCGAACCACCTCCTCCTTGAGCGCTTCCGCGAGCACCAGGGCGTAGGAGGGCGTGCAGGCGAGGACGGTCGTACCCAGGTCCTGCATCAGCATCACCTGGCGCGCCGTGACGCCGGAGGAGGTCGGCACCACCGTGCAGCCGACCCGCTCGGCGCCGATGTGGAAGCCGAGGCCGCCCGTGAAGAGGCCGTAGCCGTAGGCGTTCTGCATCACGTCGTGCTCGGTGACCTCGCCCATCCGCAGCACCCGCTCCATGCAGTCGCCCCAGATCTCGAGGTCAGCCCGGGTGTAGCCGGTCACCACCGGCTTGCCGGTGGTCCCGCTCGACATGTGGAGCCGGACGACGTCGTCGAGCGGCACCGCGAAGAGCCCGAAGGGATAGTTGTCGCGAAAGTCGTCCTTCAGCGTGAAGGGGACCTCGGCCAGCTGCTCGAGCCTGGCCAGCGGCTGCTCGGGCAGGCGGGTCGTGTAGAAGGGGACCCGCTCGCGAAGGTATGCCAGGAGCGCGTTGAGCCTCTCGAGCGTCGTCTGCTCCGCCACTGACACGAGCCAAGATTATGATCGCGGGATGGCAAGATCTGACCGCCGACTCTACCCCTGGGCCGTACAGGGAAAGATCGCCCCCCTGACGGTCACGCACGCGAAGGGCAGCTACTTCTGGGACTCCGGCGGCAACCGCTGGCTGGACATGTGCGGCCAGCTCGCCTACGTCAACATCGGGCACGCCCATCCCCACGTTGTGGACGCCATCAAGCGGCAGGCGGAGACGATGCCGGTGATCGCGCCCGATCACACTAGCCCGCCCGCCAGCCGGCTTTCCGAGATGCTCGCCGAGGTCAGCCCCGGGAGGCTCTCCCAGACCTTCTTCACCAACGGCGGTGCCGAGGCCAACGAGCTCGCGATCCGGATGGCCCGCACCTTCACCGGGCGGCAGAAGGTGGTGACCCGCTACCAGAGCTACCACGGCGCCACCCTGGCCGCGATGGCCGCGACGGGGGACAACCGGCGGGTCTTCTCCGAGCCTCACATGCCGGCGGGCTTCGTCAAGACCCTCGACCCCTACCGCTATCGCTGCCGCTTCTGCGCCGGGGAGGCGAACTGCAACCTCAACTGCGCCGACGCGGTCGAGGAGACCGTCCTCGGCGAGGGGCCGGAGACGGTCGCGGCGATCCTGCTCGAGCCGGTCACCGGCTACAGCGGCATCGTGGTGCCGCCGGACGGCTACCTGAAGCGGCTGCGCGACCTCTGCGACCGCTACGGGATCCTGCTCATCTTCGACGAGGTGATCGACGGCTTCTGCCGGACCGGCAAATGGTTCGCCTCCGAGCACTGGGGCGTCGAGCCCGACATCATGACCGTCGCCAAGGGCATCACCTCCGGCTACGTTCCGCTCGGCGCGGCGATCGTCTCGGACCGGGTCGCCGACTACTTCGAGGACCATTACCTGGGCTCCGGCCTCACCTATGCGGCCCACCCTCTGGCCTGTGCCGCGGGCGTGGCGACACTCGAGGTGTACCTCGAGGAGGAGCTTGCCGACCGCGCGGCGCGGATGGGCAAGAAGCTGATGAAGCGCCTGGACGAGATGGCTGACAAGCACCCGAGCGTCGGCGAGGTGCGCGGCCTCGGCATGCTGGCGGCGATCGAGCTGGTCAAGGACAAGGCGACCCGCGAGCCGCTGACGCCGCAGCGGATCGAGTCCCGGAATGCTGAGATGACCGAGGTCGTCAAGGCGGTCTGGGCGAAGGGCTCCCGGCCGGCCTTCCGCTGGAACCTCGTCATCATCGCGCCGCCGCTGACGATCTCGGAGGAGGAGCTGGACGAGGGCCTCGACGCCATCGAGGCCGGTTTGGAGGTGGCGGATCGCCATGTCGCAGCAGCCGTCTAGCCAAGGGGTCCTGGTCACCACCACCGAGCGGCCCGCCGGCTACGAGGTCAAGCAGGCGCTCGGCCACGTGTTCGGCGTCGTCGTCCGCAGCCGCGGCCTCGGCGGCAACCTGCTCGCGGGCCTTCAGGGCCTCGCCGGAGGCGAGATCACCCAGTTCACGCGGCTGGTCGAGGACACCCGCCGCCACGCGCTCGACCGGATGATCGAGAACGCCCGCGCGATGGGCGCCAACGCGGTCGTGATGATGCGCTTCGACTCCTCCGAGCTCGGCCAGACGATGACCGAGGTGGTCGCCTACGGCACCGCCGCGATCGTCGAGAAGAGCGCGGGATGAACTTTCAGCTCGCGATCTACGCCGCAGTCATCGTCTTCGCGATCGTCGGCTACTTCGTCTGGGATCGCCGCTACCGCGGTCATAAAGAGGGGGCCTTCAAGCCGACCGGCGAGGTCTTCAAGGACCCTACGACCGGCAAGCTGACACGGGTCTACGAGGACCCCGAGACGGGAAAGCGCCAGTATCGGGACGAAAGTTAGGCTGCTGTAGCGCCCCACCCTGCCCTCCCCATTGCATGGGGAGGGTGAAAAAAACCTTCTCCACCGTGTGGGGAGGGTGGAAAAAAACCTCTCCACCGTGTGGGGAGGGTGGAAAAAACCCTCTCCACCGTGTGGGGAGACACTCAGGGCAGGGTGGGGCGATCCAGCGGCCTGGGGGCTCAGCCGTCCGTAGCCTCCGCGTTCTCCGCCGCCGCCTTGTCGGCAACCTGTTTCAGCACCTCATAGGGGTGCGCGCCCATCACCAGGTAGCGGAGGCCGAACACATGGGCCGGGATGCCGTTGATGCCGACCTGGGTCGCCTCCCGCCGGTTGGCGTCGAGGAGGTCGTCGTAGCGCGCGGCGGCCAGCTCGGCGGCCATCGCCTCCGCGTCCAGCCCGACCTCGACCGCGATCTGCTTGAGTCCCTCGATCGTCCCGATCTCGCCCGTCTGCTCCCAGTAGGCCTTGAACAGCGCCAGGTGCATCTCGGCGAAGAGACCATGTTCGCGGGCGAACTCGGCCGCCGATAGCGCCAGCCGGGTGTTGATGAGGCGGGTGCCACGCTTCATGACCAGTCCCGCCTCCTCCGCGAGCGGCAGGTAGGGGGCGGACTCGATCCGGCTCAGGTAGTGGGCCGGGAAGTACTCCTCATAGCTCATCCCCTCGAGGGGGACTTCCGGGTGCAGCTCGTAGGGGAGCCAGGTGACGTCGACGATACCCTCCTCGGCCAGGCGCTCGACTCGGACCGAGTCGACGTAGCACCACGGTCAAACGTAGTCGGAGTAGACCAGAAGCGGTACCGCCATCGAGTTCCAGAACTAGAAGTAAGGCCCCGGCGG
>DATCPJ010000046.1:0-7630 GCA_036570145.1 Candidatus Dormiibacterota bacterium | reverse complement strand
TTCCAGGGCCGCGGCGGGCGTCGCGGTGGCAGGCTCCATCGCCGCCGAGGGCGTGGCAACAGCCGCCGGGGGCAGCGCCAGCGTGGCTTCGACGGCCGGCGCCGCTTCGCTGCTCAACGCCGCCCGGAGGGCTGCGACCATCTCGCTGCCGGTCGGCCAGCGCGCGGTCGGATCCTTGGCCAGGCCGCGGGCGAGCACGGCGTCGACCGCCGCGGAGAGGTCTGGGTTCCGGGTGGAGGCGGCGGGCGGCTCGCGGTGGACGTGGGCGTAGAGGAGCTCGAGCATCCCCTCGCCCTCGAACGGGATGGCCCCGGCGAGGAACTCGTAGGCCATCGTGGTCAGCGCGTAGGTGTCCGCCGGCGGCCCGACGGCGGAGCCCATCACCTGCTCGGGTGACATGTAGGCGGGAGTCCCGGTGGTGACCCCGCTGACCGTCTTCACGGAGGTGCTCTGGAGCAGCTTGGCGAGCCCGAAGTCGGCGAGGACCGGGCTGCCGATCCCGTCGAGGAGCACGTTCGCCGGCTTGACGTCGCGGTGCACGATGTCGAGGCCGTGGGCGTAGTCGAGCGCCGCGGCGATGCCCTCCAGAAGGCGGAGCGTGGTCGAGCGGTCGAAGCGCTCGCCGGCTTTCAAGCGGTCGCTCAGGGAGCCGCCCGGCATGTACTCGACGATCATGTACGGGGTCCCCTCGAATTCGCCGAAGTCATAGACGTTGAGCACGTTCGGATGACGCATCTGTGCGATCGCCTGCGCCTCGCGACGGAAGCGCACGGTCGCGTCCGGGTCGGGCGCGAGCGCCTGCAGCACCTTCACCGCGGCGGGCCGCGCCAGGCCTGCGTGGTAGGCGCGGTAGACCGTCCCCATCGCTCCCTGGCCGAGGAACTCGTGCACCTCGTAGGCGCCCAACGTCGTCCCCGGCTCGATCGACATCGCGGGGCAGCGTAATCGGCGTGGTCGGCCGCGGCAACCATCGCCGTTAGGTCGAAGCAGCCGCTAGCTCTTCCAGCCTCCGGGCGCGCCCGAACGGATGGCAAGCAGGCCGGCCAGGATCGAGAGGGCGATCTCCGGCGCCGAACGGGCGCCGATGTCGAGTCCCACCGGGCTCTGGATGGCCGCGACGGCCGTCTCGGGAAGACCGCGGCGGCGGAGCTCCTCCAGGTGATGGCCGGTGTGCCGCCGGCTCCCCATCACTCCGACGAACCGCGGCCCGGCACGGATCACCTTCTCCAAGGCGTCGGCAAGGCCGGGGTCGTCGTGGTCGGTGTGGACGGCGAAGGCACCGGGGCCGGCATCGGCGACCGCGGTGGTGGCATGGAAGCCGACCCGTGCCGCCAGGTCGACAAGCTCGCGCGCCACAGGGGTGTCGCCGAGCACCAGAAGCGTCGGCGCGGCCGGGTAGGGCTCCAGGTAGACCTCGATCGACCCGAGGTCGTGCTGGTAGGTGCGCATCCCGGGCCGGCCCGACTCGAGGAAGGCCGCGGCATCGGCCTTGGCGGCAGCGTCGAACTCGGAGCAGCCGAGGGTCCCGGCCAGGGCTCCGCCCCGGTCGAGGAGGATCTTCTCGCCCGGCCGGCTCGGCGGCTCGCGGTCGACCCGCACCACCGTCGCCAGCACCACCTCCTGGCGTGCGGCTCGCCGGCGGACGAGCTCGGACTCGACGTCGCTCATGCCCGGATCAGTGGAGCGAGGATTGATCGGAGCACGACCTCCGCTCGTTCGACCTCAGCCTCAGCGGTCTCCCAACCGGCCGTGAGCCGTAGCCCGCCGAGGGAGTCCTCGAGGGAGAAGCCCATGGCAAGGAGGACGTGGGAGGGGTCGAGCGATCCGCTGGCGCAGGCGGAACCGCTGGAGGCGGCGACGCCGGCGAGGTCGAGCGCCAGCAGAAGGTCCTCTCCCCGTGCGCCGGGGAAGACGGCCGAGGCGTGGTTGGGCAGCTGCGGCTCCGCCCCGGTGAGCCGGCCGCCGGCCCCGGCCAGCGCTCGCCGGAGACGGCCGCCGAGCGGCCGCGCGGCCGTCCGCCGCGCCTCGCGCTGCTCAGCGCAGCAGGTGAGAGCGGTGGCGATGGCGACCGCGCTCGCGACGTCCTCGCGGCCGGCCCGCCGCCCGCGCTCCTGGGGTCCGCCGTACTGGAGCGGCTCCAGCCGGACGCCGCCGCGGACGAAGAGCAACCCTCCCCGACCGGCCCCGATCTTCGGCCCCGAGAAGGACGCGAGGTCCACACCGCGAAGGTCGACCTCCAGCCACTGCGGGCCCTGGCAGGCGTCAAGGTGGACGAGGGCGCCCGGGGCGTGCACCCGGGGCTGCACGGTCCCGACCTCATTGTTGGCGAGCGAGGTGGAGACGAGGCCCGCTCCCGGCAGGTTGGCCTCTGAGTTGCGACCCTCGGCGTCAACCGGGAGGACCTCGACCCGCCGGCCCTCGAGCTGCAGCCGGCGCAGGGCGCCGAGGACCGCCTGGTGCTCGGCCGCCCAGGTCACGATCGGAGCGTCGGGCGCGAGCCGGCGGCCCGCGCCGAGCAGGGCCAGGTTCACCGCCTCGGTTCCGGACGATGTGAAAACGATCTCCGAAGCCTCGACGCCGAGGGCGCGGGCGGCGTCGTCGCGGGCCCGGTCGAGGGCGGCAAGCGCCGCCCTTCCCTCGCCGTGGGGGCTGGCCGGGTTGCCCGCCGGGACGGTGGCAAGCGCTTCGTTCACCTCCGGCCGGATGCCGGTGCCCGCGGCGTGGTCGAGATAGACGCGGCCCGGCGGTCTACCGACTTCGATGAGGAGCCTTCAGGAGGTCGTCGAGGGAGCCTTCGAAGTCCTTCAGCAGGAGGTGGAGGTCGAGGATCTCATCCGCCTCGATCGGCCCCGCTCCGGGATGGGCGGGGGTTGCCGAAAGGACGTCCTCGATCACGAGCTCGTCGTCCTCTTCCAGCAGCGCTTCGACCCCTGAGCCCTGGATCGCGAGGACGACGACGAAGCTCACCTTGCAGGCCGCGCAGGTGACCTGGACCGTGAATCGATCCTCCTGGTGGTTGAGCATCCGCACGTCACAGCCGCGCAGGTTGCGACCGCAGACCGGGCAGTTGTAGTAGCGCGCGCGGTCACGGATGTAGTCGATCATGCTCATTGCCGCGACCCCAATTATGCCCCCGGGAGGCTCGCCTGACCTTCGATGCAGGTCGCGCCGCCCGGTCCGACGATCGCGGCATGGGCCGTGCCCGGGGGCAGCTCCAGCCGGTCCCCGGGTTCGAGCTCGATCGACTTGCCGCTCTCCACGAGGTCGAAGCGGATCGAGCCCCGCAGGCAGTAGAGGACCTTCCGATAGGAGTGGGTGTGGGCCCCATACACGGTGCCGGGGCCGTTCGACCAGGCGTAGCAGGAGGCGGCTTCCTTCTCCAGCCGCCGGCGGATGTCGGTTTCGTCGATCATCTTCAATCGAGTCCTCCGAAAATGATTGCCGAAATGAGCACGCGTGACCGTCGCGGCAGCTGCCATCGCCTGCCGGTGACCGCCCGGTGAGGCGGATGCTGGCGCGGCTCCGGGCGGGCGAGCTGACCGTCGACGAGGCGCTCGAGGAGATCCGCCGGACCCAGCTCATCGAATTGGCGGGCCACGCCCGCATGGACCTCGGCCGGACCGGGCGCCGGGGGATCCCGGAGGTCGTCCTGGCGGCAGGCAAGGCCCCCGCGACGGCCGCCCGGCTGATCGTCGCACTGGCTCGAGAGCAGGGCCAGGGCCTCGGCAGCCGGCTTGGCCCGGACCACTGGCCCGCGCTCGAGGAAGCCTCCGATGGGTTCGAGCTCCACCGCTACGGGCCGAGCGCGGCCGCCATCCGAAGGGCCGGCTTCGCGCCCGAGCCGTCAGCCGGGAGGGTGGCGATCATCACCGCCGGCACCTCCGACCTCCCGGTGGCGGAGGAGGCCCGGATGGTGCTCGAGGCGGCAGGCGTGGAGACCAGGCTGGTGTTCGACGTCGGCGTGGCCGGCCTTCACCGGTTGATCGAGCCGCTCGTCCAGATCGTCGAATGGCGTGCCGACGTCCTGGTCGTCGCCGCCGGGATGGATGGCGTGCTGCCCGGAGTGGTGGCCGGGCTGGTCGACGCGCCCGTGATCGGGCTGCCGGTGTCGACGGGTTACGGAGCCGGCGGCGAGGGAGAGGCGGCACTCCTGACGATGCTCCAGTCGTGCTCCACCGGCCTCACCGTCGTCAACATCGACAACGGCATCGGGGCCGGTACGGCCGCGGCTCTCATCGCCCGCCGGGCCGGCGCAGCGAGGCAGCCAGGGCAAGTCCCAGCGCGGCCAGTGCGAGCAGCCCGATCGCGATCAGCAGGCCGATCCCGATCCAGTAGCTGATCGCAGCGCCGGTGCGGGAGGCGAAGGTCAACCCGAGGACGACGGCGAGCCCGAGGACGGCCACCAGCAGCCCGGGGAAACCTCGCCGCCGGCGGCCGTAGAAGAACAGCCACAGGCGGCCCGGCCGGCGTCCGCTCACAGGATCGCCTCCAGCTCAGCTAGCGACGCGATTGCCGCGGCCCCCGGAGGCGGGGCGTGGCGGGCGAGCTCGCCGCAGAGGACAGCACGCATACCGAGCGCCAGGGGAGCCTCGTAATCCTCGCGGACCCTGTCACCCACGAAAAGGACGGCGGCGGCGGGAAGCCCGAGCTCGCGAAGCGCGGCGAGGTAGGGCTCGGGCGCCGGTTTTCGGCGGCCGATCGCGGAGGAGAAGACCACCGCGTCCATCCGCTCGGCGATGCCGGCGGCACGCAGCTGCCGAAGCATCATCTCGGGCGGAAAGGGCGCGTTGGAGCAGATCCCCGTTCGGCGGCCTGAGGCTCGCAACCGGTCGAGCACCTCGAGCGCGCTGGGCGCGAGCCTGACGGAGCGATCCCAGCACTGCTGCTCGAGGTCGAGGATCCGGTAGAGCACTTCCGCCGGCAGCGACAGCCCCGCCTTCCGCCAGGCTCTTTCGTAGAACGCGAGGTAGTCGATCTCGTCGTCGGACCCGAAGCCGTCGAGGTCCTCCTCGAGCGGATGTAAAACGTGGAACAACAGCCACTCCGCGGTGGGCGGGTCCGCTCCCAGCCAGGGCCGGATCCTCTCCAGGACCTCGAGCAGACCCGCGGTGGGGTACTCGAAAGTGACCAGTGTGAGCCCGTAGTCAAAGAGGACGGCCTGCGTCTGCATCTGTGGTACACACAGTGTCGTGTCCTCGCGACTGACCCATCTCGACGAGTCCGGGGCCGCCCGGATGGTCGACGTCGGCGCCAAGGCCGAGACGCGCCGGGAGGCGACCGCCGAGTGCCTGGTGAGGATGGCGCCGGAGACGCTGCGGGCGATCCGCGATTCGGAGCTGGCCAAGGGCGACGCCCTCGGCGTGGCGCGGGTGGCGGGGATCATGGCCGCCAAGCGGACGTCGGAGCTGATCCCACTCTGCCACCCGCTGCCGATCACCAGCGTTGCGGTCGACTTCGAGCTCGTCGAGGCCGGGGTGCGGATCTTGGCGACGGCCCGGGTCACGGGCCGTACCGGCGTCGAGATGGAGGCACTCACGGCGGCTGCCGTCGCCGGCCTTACGGTCATCGACATGGTCAAGGGCCTTGAGCCTGGTGTCTGGCTCGAGGCGGTGCGCCTGCTCGAGAAGAGCGGCGGCAAGAGCGGGGTCTGGAAACGCCAACCGCCTGGGTGATAACAGTCAGCGACCGCTGCGCGGCAGGCGAGGCCGAGGATCGCAGTGGGCCGGCCGTGGCGAAGCTCCTGGAGGCCGGTGGCTTCGAGGTGATCGGCCGCCAGGTCATCCCCGACGAGCTGGATGAGATCCGCGCGCTGCTCCGCGAGGCGGGCGGCAACCTGGTCGTGACGACGGGCGGCACCGGTCTCGCGCCGCGCGACGTCACCCCCCAGGCCACCGCGATGGAGATCGACTTCCAGGTGCCCGGGCTGGCCGAGGAGATGCGGCGAGCCGGTCTGGCCTCAACGCCGATGGCGGCGCTCTCGCGCGGCCTGGCCGGGGTTCGAGGGCGGACCCTGATCCTGAACCTGCCGGGCAGCGAGCGAGGAGCAACCGAGTCGCTCGCGGCGGTGCTTCCGGCCCTCGGCCACGCCGTGCAGCAGCTGTCCGGCCGGACCGGGCATTGACGATCAACCTGAACTCCGACCTGGCCGAGGGCGCTGGCCATGATGAGGCGATCCTCGCCAGCATCGACAGCGCCAACGTCTGTTGCGGGGTCCACGCCGGCTCACTGAGCGAGACGATCCGGATCGCCCGCCGCTGCGCGGAGCTCGGGGTCGAGGTCGGCGCACATCCTGGCTACGACGACCGGCAGAGCTACGGCAGGGCCGAGACAGGGATCGCGATCGCCGACTACGAGGCGCTTGTCGCAGCCCAGGTGGCCGCCCTTGCCGCCGTCGCGCCGATCGCCTATCTCAAGGCGCACGGCGCGCTTTACCACCGCGCCCAGGCCGACCCGGCCGCGGCCGCCGCGCTGGCGCGGGTCGCCGCTCGACACGGTGTTGGGCTGGTCGGCCAGCCGGGCTTCCCGATCCTCGCCGCGGCCGAGGAAGCAGGCATCCCCGGCTACCGCGAGGGGTACGCCGACCGTGCCTACCAGGCCGATGGACGGCTGCTGCCGCGCGATCAGCCGGGAGCCGTTCTGGCGCCCGAGGAGGCCGTCGCGCAGGCGATCCGGCTGGCGCGCTCGGGCGGCTACGACACCATCTGCGTGCACGGCGATTCGCCCGGCTCCGAGCGCGTCGCGGCGGCCATCCGCGCCGGCCTCGAGGCAGCCGCGATCCCGACCGGCCGCCTGCGTCGGTAATCTTTCTTTCGCATGCTTGAAGTGGGGGACGTCGCGCCGGACTTCGAGCTTCCCGCAACCGGCGGGGCGCCGATCCGGCTTTCCGAGGCCGTCAGGCGGAACCGCGCCACCGTCATCGCCTTCTACGTCCTCGACTTCACGCCCGGTTGACGAAATGAGCTTTCCGAGTTTCGGAACCACTACGAGGAGTTCGCCGCTGAGGGCGTCGGCATTTTCGGTGTCAGCGTCGACAGCGTCTACTCGCACGGTGCGTTCGCCAAGGAGCTGGGCGGCCTTCCCTTCGAGCTGATCGCCGACTTCGAGCGCAGGATGGTGGACGCCTGGGGCGTCCGCCGCACCGACCTGGAGGGTTACGACGGCGTCCCGCGCCGGACCATCTTCATCCTCGACCCGGAGATGAAGGTGCGCTGGCGATGGATCACCAGCCCCGAACAGCGGCTGCCCGACACGATGACGGTCCTTGCCGAAGCGAAGCAGGTCGGCGAAGCGCCCGCCAGGGTGACCCGCAAGCCGGCCGCGAAGAAGTCGAAAAAGGTGGTCAGGCCCCCAAAGCCCTAGGCGACGCCCTCAGGCGATCTGCTCCAAAGCCTCCCGCAGCCGGCGCCACTGCTGCTGGGCGTCCACCAGGCCGACCTCTTTGAAGGTGAGCCCGTCGCCCGGCAGCAGCTGGGCGGCCAGGGGCAGAGCAGCGCGCGTCACGCCCAGGATGACGGGATAGCCGCCGGCGGTCTGATGGTCGGCCATCAGGAGGATCGGCTGGCCTCCGATCGGCAGCTGCACCGCCCCCATCGTCAGGCCGATGGACGGCTGCTGCCGCGCGATCAGCCGG
>DATCPJ010000045.1:0-16191 GCA_036570145.1 Candidatus Dormiibacterota bacterium | reverse complement strand
GTCGCGGTCGGAGCGACGCCGGCGGACCGGCTGGAAAGCTGGCCGATCAGCAGTGTGGCCGCGAAACTGGCGACGACCACCACCGCGCCAACCACCACGAGGGGGATGTTGACAGGCCTGCTTTCTATTGCGTTTGCGCTCATTTTTGCCTAACTTAGTCCAATTCAGCCCTTCCTGCTGGGCGAGTGAGGGGTCAAACCTCGAGTACGGTGGCGATCTTGACGGCCAGGCCCTTGAGGTCGGCGACCCATACGTCGGGTGGGTTGGACTCCACCAGCGGCCGGCCGCTGTTGGCCGCGTGGTCCAGGTTCAGCGACCGCGGGACGACGTAATCGGGGGCGTGGCCGAAGAACTTCGTGGCCTGCTCGATGCTGGTGCCGTCGCTCGTGCTGTGGTTGTAGACGAGAAGCATCTTCGGTCCCGCGACGCCGAGCTTCTCGAACACCTTGACGCAGTCGAGGGTCGCCTTCATCGACGGGAGCGAGGGCGAGGTCACGAGACAGATGAGGTCACTGGCGTCGATCGCCAGCAGTGTCCGCTCGGTGAACGAGGCGGGCGTGTCGATGACAAGGAAGGCGTTGTCGCGCCGCATCCGGTCGATCGCGAGCTGGACAGCCGGCAGGGTGACCAGCTCGGCGCGCTCGGGGGCATCGGTCGCGATCACCAACCGGACGTCGCTGCGGTGCTTGGTGATGAATCGGTTGAAGACCTCGGGGTCGGCGGCGACCTGCTCGGTCGAGAACTTCTCGAGGTCGGCCAGGGTGTACTCGGGACGCAGGTCGAGGAACATCGCGTCGTTCCCGAATTCGACGTTGAGGTCGAGGAGACCGACCGTGCCGGCGGACGCCCCCGCCATGGCGATCGCGACGTTGACGGCCAGGGTGGTCGTGCCGACGCCCCCCTTTCCGTGGGCGAAGGTGATCACCTTGCCCCGCTCGGTTCCCACGACGGGGACCGGCCGCGCCCGCCGGAGGAGAGACTGGATCTTGGCCTCCAGGACGGTGATCTCGAATGGCTTCGGTAGGTATTCATCTGCCCCCGAGGAGTAGCCGACCACCACGTCGTTGGCGCTCGCCTCGCTCGAGAACATGATGATCGGCACCCGCGCCGTCAGGTGGTGGCGGCGAAGCTGGGCGGTCAGCTCGAGGCCATTCAGCTCCGGCATCCGGACGTCGGTTATGACCAGGTCGGGGATGTGCTCGCGAACCAGGGCAAGAGCCTCGGCGCCGTTGCCCGCGACGGCCAGCCGGTAGCCCGCCCTCTCCAGGTGGGTGCTGACCAGCTTCTGGATCAGCCGGTCGTCGTCGACCAGCAGAATGCTTTCGCCGGCCATCTCAGTTCACCTCATTCATTTGCAGGTTCCCTCAGCTTGGCGGTGATCGCTCTTCCAAGCTCGGCCGAGGAGTATCCCTCAAGTCCTGCCAGCGCTGCTGATGGATCGGATCGCGCCAGGGCGGCGCCGGCGGCCGAGAAGGCGCGGCGCGCTTCCCTCCGGTCCCCCGAATGCTCGAGCGCGGTGCCCAGCTGGAAGTAGCCGACGGGCTCGTCGGGGTCGAGGTAGATGGCTCGCCGGAAAGCCCTGACAGCACCCGCCGGGTCGCCGGCGGCGATCGCCCTCTCCCCCTCCGACAGCAGCCGAACGGGGGAGGCAACCGGCCGTTGCGGAGCAAGAGGGGTGGTCGCGCCGACGGGCGCCCGGCCGCGCGCCGCGCGGGTAGCGGCTCCCCGTCGGCGATAGGCGAAGGTATCCGCGAGCCGCACCAGGTCAAAGCCGTGGGAGCCCGCCTCGAACCTTTCCGAGAAACCGAGGAAGAGGTGGCCGCCGGGCTGCAGGCAGGCGCCGAAGCGCCCGATGCACGCGTCCACGCCGGCCTGGTCGAAATAGATCAGCACGTTCCGGCAAAAGATGATGGAGAACGACGCTCCGGGCAAGGGGGGTCGTGCTGCGGAGAGGTTGTGGCGGACCACGTCAACCCGCCCGCGAAGCGCAGCCGCCACCTCCCACCCGTCACCTGAGCGCGTGAAGTGGCGGCGCATCCGAGCCGCTGAGACGCCATTGACCTCTGCCGTGCTGTAGTGGCCGGCGCGGGCCCTTGCCAGCGCAGGGCCGGAGACGTCCGTCGCCAGGATCCGCCAGTCGCTCCGGCCGCTTTCAGCCAGCAGCATGGCCAGGCTGTAGGCCTCCTGTCCGTTTCCGCTGGCCGCGCTCCAGATCAACCCCGGCCTGGGGGCCGCGGTCGCCAGCAGCTCGGCCAGGGCGAGGAATTGGTTCGGGTCGCGGAAGAAGTAGCTGTGCTGCACCGTCACCCGGTCGAGCAGCTCCTGGAATGCCGCCTCGTCTACCGAGACCAGGTCCAGGTACGCCTCGAGCGAGAGACCGAGGCGGGTGGCACCTTCGTCGAGGCAGCGGGACAGGCGCGCGCGGACCGTCGAGTCGGCGTTGAGACCGGCCCGGCTCTTGAGCAGCGCGCCGGCCAGCGCGAGCGGGTCCCGCTTCACACCAGCGCCCCGATGGCGGCGAAGATCGCCTCCGGAATCCGGTCGAGGGGGAGCACCTGCTCTGCCGCGCCCAGGCTCTGGGCGGCCTTGGCCATGCCAAAGACCGCGGACGAGGCCTCGTCCTGGACCATCGTCCGTCCGCCGCTGCGAAGGATCTCGAGCAGCCCGGCGGCCCCGTCCGCTCCCATCCCGGTCAGCAGAACTCCGATGCCCGCGCGACCCGCCTCCTCCGCCACCGACGAGAAGAGGACATCCGCCGACGGCCGGTGCAGGGAGTCGGGCTCTGAGCCGAGTGCGATCCGGCGGCTCGCGGCCAGGCGAAGGTGGTGGCCGCTCGGGCCGAGGTAGACGACGCCCGGCCGCAGTGCCGCGCCGTCGACGGCCAGCTGGACCGGCAGCGCTGACTCGCGTGCCATCCATTCCAGGAAATGTCCCGTGAAGGTCGGGTGAAGGTGCTGCACGACAAGGACCGGTGCGCCCAGGCCGCCCAGCTCCCGGAGCACGCCGGCGACGGCCTGCGGGCCCCCCGTCGAGGCTCCGATCGCGACCACGGCGGTGCGGCCGGCGGGCACGCGGTTCCGGCCCCTGAGGTGGCGGATGACCGGGACGGCGCTGACCCGGCGGATGCGGCCGCGGAGGGCTGCCATGGATTCCTGATCGTCGTCCATCAAGGGGGCGGCGGTGACGTCAACCGCGCCTGATTCGAGGCCCCGCGCGCCAACCTCGAGACCGATCCCAGGCGTCCTGAGCAGCAGGATCGGGGTCGGCCGGCCGGCCATCACGTCCTGGATCGCGGCCAGTGCCGCCGCGCCGCCGTCGAAGAGCAGGACGATGACATCGGGGAGCAGCCGGTCAACAACGGCGAGAGCTTCGCGCGGGTCTACCGCCGCAACGATCCGAAGCTCGCCCTCATGCTCGAGCGAGCGCGCGAGGGCACGCCGGGCCGCATCGCCAGGACAAAGCAGGACGGCGCCGATCGCCCTCACGCACTCTTTCCCAACAACCTCGACACCGCGCTGAGGAGCCTGCCTTCGTCGAACTCGCTCTTGACGATGTAGCCGTCGGCGCCCGCCTCCAACCCGCGCCGGCGATCCTCCTCGCTGCTCCGGGACGTGATCATCAGCACCGGGATGTTGGCCAGCTTGGGCTCTTCCCGGATCCGGGCGGTGAGCCCGAAGCCGTCGAGGTTCGGCATCTCCACGTCGGTGAGGACCAGGTCGGCGCGCTGCTGGGTGAGCAGCGCCAGCGCCTCGAGCCCGTCGTTGGCGGTCCGGACCTCGTAGCCCGCCCGCTCCAGGATGGCTCGCTGCAGCTCGCGCAGCGTCAGCGCGTCATCCACCACCAGCAGCGATGCCCGATGCACGGCGCCCGCCGGCCGCAAAGCGGTCGCTGCGGCTGGCGCGGGAGCGCCCGCGGCCGGCAGGGAAGCCCGCGCGAGCTGGATCAGGGCCGGCACGTCGAGCACGAAGAGGATCGATCCGTCCGGCTCGACGCTCCCCCCCGCGACACAGTCCATCCGCGGGATGAGGCCGCCCAGGCCGCGCACCACCACATCGCGCTGGCCGACCAGCGACTCGACCAGGAAGGCGTGGGTCGCTCCCGTCGTGCCGAGCACCACCGACGGCCCCGGGCTGCCCCCGGGCAGGCCCAGCACCCGGGCCAGGTCGGTTACCGGCGTTCCGCGTCCGTCGATGAGCGTGTGGCTGCGGCCGCCCGCCGGGAGCGTTTCCAGCTGCGGCTTCAGCACCCGCGTGACAGCGGTCATCGGCACCGCGAAGGACTGGCCGGAAGCGGTCACGATCAGGCAGGGCACGATCGTCAAGGTGATCGGCACGATGATCCTGAACTCGCTTCCACGACCCAGCTCGGTGCTCAGCTCGACCCGCCCCCGGACGTGCGCGAGCGCTTCGATGACGACGTCCAGGCCGACACCCCGGCCGGACTCCTCGGTCAGGACCTCGGCGGTGGAGACGCCGGCGCGGAAGATCAGGTGGAGGCTCGCCGCCTCGTCGAGCCCGCTGACGTCGATCCCGCGCCTCTCGGCCGCCGCCCGAACCTCGGCCACGTCGATCCCGGCGCCGTCGTCGGTGATCGCGATCACCATCTCGGAGCCCAGCTGGCCGGCGTGGAGGCGGATCACCGCCTGGGCCGGTTTGCCGGCCGCCACCCGCTCGGCGGGGGTCTCCACACCGTGGACGACGGCATTTCGGACGAGGTGGAGGAGCGGGTCGACGAGCTTGTCGAGAACGCCCCGGTCGATCTCGCTGTCCTCGCCGCGGACCTCCCACTTGACCTCCTTGCCAAGGGTTCTCGCCACTTCGCGGACGGCTCGGCGAAGGCTTGGCGAAAGGGCGCCCACCGGAACCATGCGGGTGCGCATTGTCACGTCCTGAAGCTGGTTGAGGATCCGGGTGAGGTCGCGGTACTCACCCACCGTGTCCGGGTCACGACTCAGCTCGACCCCGAGCATATGGCCGATCGAGAGGTGTGCCGCGGCGGCCTCTCCGACCAGCCGGATGAGCTTGTCCATCCTCTCGATGGGGACCTGGAGGCTGCCCGCGTCAAGGCTCGGCGCATGCACCGCCACCTCGATCGGCGGCGGCCCCTTGGGTTCCGCTTTCGACGGCTTGGCCTTCGCGGGACCGGCTTTGACCGGCTCCGGGAGAGGGGCCGCTCCATCGATCCCGGCGAGGGCGCCCTCGATCGCCCCGATAATCGCCGGATCCTCTTCACCGCTGCCCGAGCCGGAGATCAGGGAGCCCAGGCCGTCGACCGCCTTGAGCAGGGAATCGGTCAGCTTCGGTGTCGCCCGGCGGCTGCCGACGCGGAGCTCCTCGAGCAGGTCCTCCAGGCGATGGGCGAGGTGGCTCACCTGGGGGAGTCCGACCAGGCCGGCGCCACCCTTCAGGGTGTGGGCCTCTCGGAAGACGCCGTCGATCGGCGAGGCGTTGCCCGGCTCGGCCTCCAGCGCCAGCAGGCCGCTCGTCATCCGCTCCAGCCGGTCCCGTGCCTCTTCGATGAAGAGCGGGCGGAACTCGTCTTCTAGCTCGCCCGTGACTGCCCCGTCCGGCCGGCGACCAGCACGTCCTCGATCGCGAGCAGGGTGACCAGGCGGTCGCCCGCGGGGTAGACCAGCCGCTCCGCGGTGGGGCTGGGCGTGTCCGGCTTGGCGTCGATCTCGCTGGAGGACGGCATCACTTCAACGCCGAGGGCGGCGGGGCCCTGGCTCGTGAGGACGAGGACCGCGAAGGCGGTCGCGCCGCGAGCCCCGGTGCCGAGCAGCACCGCCGCATCGAAGAGGGGGACGATGTCGCCGCGTACGTTGAGCAGCCCGAGGATGGCCGGGTCCGAGATCGGCATCCGGGTCACCCGGGGCCTCGGGATGATCTGCTGGACGGACTCCAAGGGCAACGCGTAGTGCTCCTCGCCGAGGGGGAGCACGAGAACCTTCACGTCAGCCCGCCGGGCTTCGCCGGTCCCTTTCCAGTGCGAGCTCGGAGATCACCTGGGCGGTGGTGGCGATCTGCCGGCTCCCGATCGTGATCTGCTCCATCGCCTCGACTACCTGTTGGGTCGCCGACCGCTGCTGCTGGGTGGTCATCTGGACGTGGGCGCTGGCCTCTGCGACCTGCTGCATCATGGCCAGGCCCTGCTGCATCTGGTGGGCGCCTTTTTCCATCGCGATCAGGGTGTCGTTGCTCTCCACTGAGGCGCCCTCGACGATCCGGGCGATGTCGGCGGCCGAGCTCTTGGAGCGCTCCGCCAGTCTGCGGACCTCGTCGGCGACTACCGCGAAGCCGCGGCCGGCATCGCCGGCGCGAGCCGCCTCGATGGCTGCGTTCAATGCCAGCAGGTTGGTCTGGTCGGCGATCTCGCGGATCAGCTGGAGGATCACCTTGATCTCGTCAACCCGGTTCGCAAGGGCCTGGGAGCGCTCCGCGGAAGCGGTGAAGTCGGCCTGCGCCTGCTCCAGGTTCGTCCTCGTCTCGTCGGCCTGCACGGTGACCAGGTCGATCGTGTCGGCGATCGAGACCGAGGTGCGGGCCAGCTCCTCCATGCTGGCCGAGGTCTGGGTTGCGGCCGCGGTCTGCTGCTGGGTCGTGGCAGCCAGCTCGCGGGAGGCGCCGCCCAGCTGGCCCATGATCGCCTCCAGGCGCGCGATCATCGCGTTGAAGGCGGTGCCGAGGTCTCTGACCTCACGAGCGCCCGAGGGTGAGACGCGGCGGGAGAGGTCGCCCGCCGCCACCAGCCGGGCCGCGCGCCCGAGCTCCGCGATGGGTCGGGTGGTGATGCGGGCGAAGACATAGGCGAAGGCGGCCAGGAGCAGGGTGCCGATGACGACCAACAAGATCGCCAGGCGGATCTGGTCGTTTATGGCAGCCAGCGCCGACCCGGCGGCCGTGGCGGAGAT
The DNA here is from genome assembly GCA_036570145.1 of Candidatus Dormiibacterota bacterium. Taxonomy (GTDB): domain Bacteria; phylum Chloroflexota; class Dormibacteria; order Dormibacterales; family Dormibacteraceae; genus UBA6019. The sequence goes on along the minus strand of DATCPJ010000045.1, from coordinate 9,281 downwards.
CACCGCCCAGCCCAGGGGGGCAACCGGCGCGTAGCCGGCCAGCACATCCCGTCCGGCATAATCGCGCATCCGGAGGCTGCCGCTGGCCCCACCAAGGGCGGCGCTGACAGCCGCGCTCGAATCGCTCAGGCGGAGGGTGCCCTTCGCCTGCATCACGGTGGCGTCGGTCAGGCCCACCCAATCCGAGCTGTAGAGCAGGAACCGCTGTGCATCGACGATGTAAACCTCGGTGGAGTCCACAGCACCCGGGTCGTACTCCTTCAGCTGAGGGCCGAGGCTGGAGATCCGGAGGCTGCCCACGACGACGCCCTGCGAGAGGGTGTTGCTGCCGATGATCGGCGAGGTCATGATCCAGTCGAGCCCGCTCCCGTTGTGCCGGATGCCCTGCAGGGTCGGCTTCGAGAGGCCGGCGGCGAACCAGCTAGCGGTCGCCGCTCCGAGATCCCCGACGGTGTTGGTCGAAGCCGTGACCCGGCCGCCCGGATTCACCAGCTCGATCACCGTGAAGTTGGGGTAGACCGGTCCCAGCTCCTGGATGGCGGTCGAGAGCCCAGGGCTGTCGACCTCGTCCTGGACGCCCCGGGCGACCTGTGACAGCTCCCGCTGCCGCTCCCCGACCCAGTCGGCCAGGGCGACGGCGGCGCTGTGCGCATTGGCGGCAGCCTGGTCGGAGGCGCCCTGCGTTATCCGCTGCGAGGAGAGGATGGTGAGGCTGATGCTGAGCAGCAGCAGGAGAGGCAGGCTGACGGCGAGGGAACCGGCGAGGAGCCGGAAGAAGAAGGCGTCCCCGAAACCAGGAAGCTTCGGAACGAATCGGAAGCTGGGCGCCGGATCACCGTCCCGTCTGGTCGGGAGGGCGATCGGACCCAGGTTCTCCTCAATCACACGGCACCGACGGTGACCGAAGTAGCGGTGTCATGCGACGCACGTGGGCAAAAGAGTAATTTGCCCCACTGTCGCTATCGGATTGGTCTTGCCGTCAGTCTTGCGCCGACTGGGAGACGTCCTCCCTCCGACAGGGAAAACCGGCCGCGGTTTGGGAGTGCTTCGAAGTTAATCTCCGCTGGTGGTCGCCGGACGGGTGCCGGGCAGCTTTCCCGGACAGCTGACGAGCTTTGTCGGCCGGACCAGCGAGTTGGCCGAGGCGGGTGAGCTCCTTGCTCGTGGCCGCCTGCTCACGGTCACCGGCACCGGCGGTTCAGGCAAGACTCGACTTGCCATCCAGCTGGCCGCCGACTCGGCGAACGGCTACCCGGGCGGCGCCTGGTTCTGCGACCTGGCCGCCGTGGCGGACCCGGCCGGCGTCGCCGAGGCCGCGGCGCGAGCCCTGGGCCTCGTCGTGGACGCCGGTGGCGACTCCGCCGATGCGGTGGCCAGGGAGCTGAGGGGAAAGCGCGCACTTCTTTTCGTCGACAACTGCGAGCATGTCCTTCCCGCCGCGGCCCGCCTCGTCGAAGGACTGCTCATCGCCTGCGCCGACCTCCGGGTGCTGGCGACCAGCCAGGAACCGCTCGGCATCCCCGGGGAGTTTGTGCTCCGCCTCGGCGCCCTCCGCGAGGAGGAGGCAATGGCGCTGTTTTCCGAGCGGATACGGCAGGGCGTTCCCCAATTCGAGCCGAGCGGTGCCAATCGGGCCCTGGTGCTGGAGATCTGCCGCCGGTTGGACGGGATCCCCCTCGCCCTGGAGCTCGCGGCGGCGCGAGCGCGAACGCTGCCGCTGGCGGATCTGATTTTGGAGCTCGACGATCGCTTCCGCACGCTCGTCGGGAAGTCTCGCTCGGCCCCCAGCCGGCAGCAGACCCTGGAAGCCGCGGTCGCCTGGACCTACTCGCTCATCCCGCCGGCGGAACAGGTGGCGATGCAACGCCTTTCCGTGCTTCCTGGCTCGTTCACGCTGGCCACGGCTCGCGAGGTTGCGGCCGGCGCCGCAATCGAACCCGAGGGCGTCGCGCCTGCGGTCGCCAACCTCACCGACCGCAGCGTGCTCGAGCTGGACTGGGAAGCCGGCCGCTACCGGATGCCGGAGACCCTTCGCGCCTTCGCGTTCGAGCGCCTCGAGGAAGCCGGCGAGGCGGCGGCGGTCCTGGCTCGAGCCGCTCGTCACGCGGCAGCAACCGGTGCCAGTCGGACCGGGCTCTCCCTCGCGCGCCGGGCGGTGGCTCGGCTCGCGGCCGGCGATCCAGGGCGGCTTGAGCTTCTCGACCTGCTTGCCGGGCAAGCCGAGAGGGTGGGCGACTATTCGACCGGGACCGGGGCCCTGGAGGAGATGCGGAACGCGCTGGCTGACGGTCGGAACCTGTCTCGGCTCGCCAACGTCGAGATGCGGCTCAGCAGCTCGCTGCCGCTCGACACCGGCGACCTGGGCGGTGCCTCCGCCGCGGCGGAGCGGGCACGCGACATCTACCGCAGGCTGGGCGACGACCAGGCCGTGCTCCAGGTCGAGAACGAGTTGGCCTGGGTCGCCGGCCTGGGTGGAGACCTCGCCGGCCAGGCCCGCCTGGCGGGAGCGGTGGTCGGGAAGGCGGCGACGAAGGCTCCGGGTGGGCCGGCGCACCTCCATTCCCTCGGCTGTCTCGGCTGCGCACTCGTCTTCGCCGGCCGGTTCGGGGAGGCCGGCGAGGCGCTCCGGGCCGGTCTCCGGATGGCGACCTCGCAAAACGACCTCTACCAGGTGGGCTGGTTCGCCGGGATCCTCGCCATGCAGCTGGCCCTGACCGTCGGGCCGAGAGCCGCCGAGCAGCTGCTGGCCGAGATCCGGCCCCAGGTCGAGGAACAACTCGACCCGGTCATCGTCGAAGGGTCGCTCCTTGCCAAGCGGCTCGCCGGCAACCAGCGCGCGGTGCTGGCAGAGATGGAGGTGGAGGCCACGGCGATCGCCGGCTTCGGCTTTCGCGGCGCCGGCATCCTGGAGCTGGCCGCGGCGGCGGCGGGCGAGCTGGGCGAGATCGGCACCGCCACGGCCCTAGGCGACCGGGCGACCGTCCTCTGGGCGGGTCGTGACGTCTACTACCAGTCGCGGGCGGCCCATTGGCTGGAGGGGACCATCGCCTGGAACCGAGGCGACCTCGGCCTGGCCATCGAGCGAACAAGGCTGGGCGCCGAGCGGCTGCTCGCGATGGGCGCGCTTCCGATCGCCGCGCTTGCCCTCCGCGACCTTGCCGACATGCTCGGCGAGGCCGGTCACGGGCCCGAGGCCGCCGCGGCCGAGGCAAGCCTGGCGGCGACCGTGGACCGCCTCGACAGCCCCTTTCTGCGTTCGCTCGCCGAATTCGCCGCGCCGGCGACCGTGGACACCCTGGCGCGCCTCGGCTACGGCGACCTGCACGCTCGCTCGCTGGCAGCGGCAGGGCGGTTGGAGGAGGCCGCAGCCGCCTTCGAGAAGCTCGGCGCGAGCCGCCGACGGGACCGTCTGCTGGCCGACCTCGCCCGCTCGGGCCGGGCGCCGGCATCCCCGGCAGCGACCACGCTTCGGCGCTGCCTTCTCTTCGAGTCGGTGGATTCGGCGGACCTCGAGCTCCTCGCCGGGGCGGCGGCACGCGGCTTCTATCGGACCGGCGAGGAGATCCACCGCCGCCACCAACCGGCTCAGGCGCTGGGAGTGGTCGAAACCGGGGCCGTCCGCCTCGGCCTCTCAACCCCGGACGGGCTTCGACTGCTGGGCCAGGTCCGGCCTGGCGAGCTCCTCGGCGAGCGGGCAGCCATCGGGATGGAAGCCCACGCGCTCGATGCGGAAGCAACGCAAGACACGACCGTCGCCTGGCTGCCCGCGGCAGCGCTGCTCGGCTTCGTCCGCTCGCGGCCGGCGCTGGCCGAGCGGCTGTTGACGCTGCTCTCCCAGCGCCTCCGGCAGGAGTCGGAGGTGACCGGCGAGCAAGAGCCCGCCGACTTCGCCGCCCGGGTCCTCGGGCGCTTGCCCGAAGCGGCCGGCGACGACGCCGGCGCGCCGGCGTTCGAAATCCTCCCCGTCCGCCTGGAGGAGGGCGTGCTCCACCTCCTTCGACCGGCCGGGTCCGCTTCGTGGCTGGTCGACTCGACGCCCGGCCGTTCGGCGGGCGAGCTGGTCGGTGCGGCGCTCGCCGCGGCCGGGCTACGGGCGGCGGTCGTGCACTCGACCTCCTGGCGCCAGCACGCAGGTCGCCTCGTCCTCACCTACCTGGCGGTGGTCTCCGAGCCGGCCTCGGCGGAGGGCTTCGAGGATGGTGCCATCGGGCGGACCGAGCTCGCTCGAGGCGGGACGCACGGCGCGCCGGCGGTGATCGATGTCGCCCAGGTCGTCGAGCACGCCATGCGCCACCTTTCCTGGTTGAGCAGGGACGACCCCGTGATCGGCCCGGCGCTGTCGAGGGAGTGGCTGGCCAAGGTGGCGGAGTACCACCCCGAGCCCTTCCGGTCGTTGTGACCCCCCGGCTGGGAACCGGACGCGTTGCCCGGTTCCCGCCAGGAGGAGGTCGGGTGTAGCTAGCTCGCTGCGTTGACGAACGCGTTGGTGTAGCTCTTGCTGATGTCGAAGGTCTTGCCCTTCATCGACGCCACGTACTTGGTCTCGATGTCAGCGACTGTCTGCGGCCCCGTGCTGGGCATCTTGCCGTCCGCCGTGAAGGTCGACTTCTGTGCGTCGAGCGCGGTCACGTAGAGAGCCTTGTCGCCGGCGTAGTAGTCGGCGGGCATCTTGTCCGCGATCTCCGCGGCCGTGTGACTGTTCATCCATTTGAGGGTCTTGACGTAGGCGTTGACCATCCGCTGCACGATCGGCTTGTGGGCGTTGACGTAGTCGGTGGTCATCCAGACGCTGATGAACGGGTAGTCGCCGCCGAGGCCCGCTCGTGTCGAATCGGGGGTGCGGAGGTCGACCAGCGGCTTCGCGATCCCGGCCTTGATCAGCCGGGAAACAGTCGGCTCGGTAGTCATGCCGGCGTCGATCTTGCCCTGCTGCATCGCGGCGATGAAGGTGTCACCCGCGCCCACACCGATGAAGTGCGCCTGGTCACCTGAAACACCCGCCTTGCCGAGAAGGGCGAGGGTCAGCACGTGGGTGCCGGAGCCGAGCTCGGTGACACCGAGGTTCTTGCCCTTGAGATCGGCGGCGGTCTTGATCGTGTCAGCAAGCTTGGTCGACACCATCTCGGCCTCGCCCGGCGCGACCTGGAGCTGAACGACGGTCTCCATCGACTTGCCCAGCGGTTGCAGCTCGAGGGTGTGGTTGTAGGAACCGGACCCGGCGTCAACTGCGCCTGCCAGGACCATCGTCTCGCTGCCGACACCAGATTGCTCGTCGACGAGGGTGACGTCGAGGTTCTGGTCCTTGAAGTAACCGAGCTGCTGGGTGAGCATGTTGGGCAGATAGATCTGCTTGCTCAGCCCGCCGACCATGATCTTGAGCGGGTAGGCCGCGGTGGTGCTGGTCTGGCTGGGGGTGCTGCCACCGCAGGCCGTCACTGCGATCAGGACGATGGCCGCAAGGCCTGTCCGTCGAATCCATGATTGCGTCATATTCCTTCTGGTTTTCCTCCTCAGATGGTCACTTCGGTGACCGCATTGGGCCGCCATTTCACGAGCCGGTTCTCGATTGCCGTGACGAGCGCTTCCGCGACCAGGGCGACGGTGGCCAGGATCACGATGGCCGCGAAGACTCCATTGGCATTGAAGGTGTTCTGGGCGACGACGATCATCAGTCCGACGCCCTTGACCGCCCCGAGGTACTCGCCGACAACGGCGCCAACGAGTGCGAACCCGAAGCTGACATGGAGGCTCGCCAAGATCCAGCTGAGCGCCGAGGGGATGATCACCTCGGTCGTCATCCGGCGGTCGTCCGCGCCGAGGATGCGGGCGTTGGCGAGCAGGTTCTTGTCGACTTCCCGCACGCCCTGGAAGGCATTGAAGAAGACGATGAAGAAGACGAGGACGACCGCCAGGGCGACCTTCGACTGCATACCGAGGCCGAAGGCAATGACGAAGATCGAGCCCAGCACTACGCGGGGGATCGAGTTGGCCGCCTTGATGTAGGGCGACATTATGTCGGCCAGGAAGCGGTTGCGGCCGAGCAGGATGCCGAACACAACGCCCAGCACGACTCCGATCACGAACCCCAGGATGGTTTCCTCCATCGTCGTCGCGATCTGCTCCCAGAGCGGCCCCTGGGAGGTGCCGTCGACGATCCAGGTCCAGATCTGTGCCCCGATCCCGGAGGGCTTGCCCCAGAAGAAGGGGTCGACGATCCCGACCCGCGTCGACAGCTCCCAACCACCGACGAGAACTACGGCCAGTGCCACGCGGAGGAACTGCACTTGCAGCTGGCGCCGCCTCCGGCGCGCCACTGTTCGAGGCATCTGCGCCGTCGCCGCAGCAGGCGTTTCAGGAACCGGCTCAGCCAGCACGCTTAGCCCGCTCATAGCTGACCAGCACCTCCTCGCGGAGATCGCTCCAGATCTCTTCGTAGATGCTCGAAAAGCGCGGGTCGAACCGGATCTCGTTGACCTTTCGCGGCCGCGGAAGGTCGACCTTGTAAATGCCCTTGATCGTCCCCGGGCCAGCGGTCAGCACCACCACCCGGTCGGACAGCGCGATCGCCTCCTCGAGGTCGTGGGTGACGAAGACGACCGACGCTCCGGTCGTCGACCAGAGGTCGAGCAGCTCGTCCTCCATCAGGCTCCGGGTCTGCACGTCGAGAGCGCTGAAGGGCTCGTCCATGAGCAGGATCCGCGGGCCGTTGATGAGGCTCTGGGCGAGGGCGACCCGCTTGCGCATTCCGCCCGAGAGCTGGTGCGGGTAGCGATCCTCGAAGCCGGCGAGGCCTACCCGCGCGATCCAGTCGCGTGCGCGTTCGCGCGCTTCTTTGGGGTTCACGCCGTGATAGCGGGGGCCCGCGGCGACGTTCTCGAGGACGCTCTTCCAGGGGAAGACGGCGTCGGTCTGGAAGACGAAGCCGACGCCCTCCGCGATGCCGTCGAGGGGCTTGCCGTGGACGAGCACCTGCCCCTCGCTCGGCGGCTCGAGGCCGGAGATGAGACCGAGGGTCGTGGACTTGCCGCAGCCGGTCGGCCCGACGACGGCGCAGAACTCGCCCGGCGCCACCTCGAAGGTAAGGTCTTTGAGCGCCGTGTAGATGGTCCCCGCCGGCGTCAGAAAGCGCTTGCCAACGCCGGTCAGTCGGATGGCCCCTTGCACTGCTGGACACTCTGGAGCGGAGCGGTTGAGGAAGGAAGCCTTGCGGTCTTTGCGGCCTTTTTGGTCGTTTTGGTAGCGGTGTGCGCGGGCGCGGCACACTAGGATCAACGATGGGCCAGCAGAGTTGAAAACCCGCGTCCCCCTCGCCTACCAGATCCTCGCCCTGCAGGTCGGGATCATCATCATCTCCGCCCTCGCCGGAGCCTTCGCCGCGATCTGGCAGGCTCGGCAGGAGCTCGATCGCCAGTACGAGCAGCGCTCGCTGGCGATCGCCGAGTCGATCGCGGCGACCAGCGCCATCCAGCAGGCGCTGCTCAGCGGGGACTCAGGCTCCATCCAGCAGTCCGCCGAGCAGGTCCGCCAGGCGACCGGCGCCACCTACGTCGTGGTCACCGACCGGCAGGGGATCCGCTTCTCCCATCCGAACCCGGCCCTGATCGGCAAGCCCGTCGACGAGAACCCGGCGATCGTGCTCGCCGGCCACACCTGGACCGGTGTCCAGGCGGGGACCCTCTGCACCTCCGCCCGCGGCAAGGCGCCGATCTTGAGCGGCGGGTCGGTGATCGGGATGGCCTCGGTCGGATTCTGCGAGAGCCGGCTGGATCAGCAGCTGCTGGCGCAGCTTCCCGGTTACGCCGGCATCGTTCTGCTCGCGCTGGGCCTCGGTGCGGGCGGTTCGCTGCTGCTCGCCTCGCGGCTCAAGAGACAAACTTTCGGGCTCGAGCCCTATGAGATCGCCGGCCTGCTCGAGGAGCGGGAGGCGAGCCTTCAGGGGATCCACGAAGGCGCCATCGCCACCGACCGCGATGGCACCATCACCCTCGCCAATGAGGAGGCGCGGCGGCTGCTCGGCCTGCCCTCGGTGGTCGTCGGCAAGAAGGTTACCCAGGTGCTGCCGGCGGGCCGGCTGGTGAAGTTCCTGACCGGCGCTCTGAACGACCAGGACGAGGTCCTCCTGGCCGGCGACCGGGTTCTCGTCGCCAGCCGGCGCGCGATCCATGTGCGGGGCCGGGAGATCGGCCACGTCGCGACGCTGCGTGACAGCACCGAGCTCGCCGGGCTCTCCCGCGGGCTCGGCATCGACAGCCTCAGCGACGCGCTGCGCGCCCAGGCCCACGAATTCTCCAACCGTCTCCACACCATCGCGGGCCTCGTCGAGCTCGGCCGCGGCGAGGAGGCGATGAAGCTCATCGCCCAGACCTCGGGTGTCCACCAGGAGCTGAGCGAGGCGCTCCTCGACCGGCTCGGCGACCCCGTCCTGGGCGCCCTCCTGCTGGCCAAGGCAGCCACCGCGTCGGAACGGGGCATCGAGCTCCAGGTCGCCGAAGACCTGGTCCTGACCACCGGAACGCTCGACCCGGAGAGCCTGATCACGCTGCTCGGCAACCTCATCGATAACGGCCTCGATGCGGCCGCCTCGGCGGCGGGCGACCGCTGGGTGGCGGTTTCGGTGAGCGTGGAGGACGGCGACCTCGTGTTCGAGGTCCGTGACTCCGGTCCCGGGGTGCCGGACGGCCTGGCCGAGCAGATCTTCCAGGAGGGTTTCAGCACCAAGTCACGGGCGGGCCGCAAGCGGCGTGGCTTCGGGCTCGCCCTCGCGCTCCAGGTCGCCCACCGCAACGGCGGCGACATCACCGTCGCCAACCAGGGCGGAGCGGTCTTCACCGCTCGGATCCCGGCTCGGGTCACCGTCGCGTCATGATCCGGACGCTGGTCGTCGACGACGATTTCCGGGTCGCCGATCTGCACCGCGAGTACCTGGAGCGTGTGACGGGGTTCAGCCTGGCCGGCCAGGCCCACAGCGGCGCCGAAGCGCTCGAGAAGGTCAACCTGCTCCGGCCCGACCTGATCCTGCTCGACCTCTACCTGCCCGACCTGTCCGGTCTCGAGGTGCTGCAGCGCCTCCGTGACGGCGACCAGCTGGATGTCGACGTGATCATGATCACCGCCGCCCGCGATGTCGACAGCCTCCGCTCGGCGATGCGGGGAGGGGTCGTGCATTACCTGATCAAGCCCTTCCGCTTCGCGGCCTTCGAGGAGAAGCTGACGTCCTACGCGACGGCGAGGGAGCGGATCGACCGGCTCGGCCAGGCCGACCAGGGCGAGGTCGACCGGAT
>DATCPJ010000044.1:0-4758 GCA_036570145.1 Candidatus Dormiibacterota bacterium | reverse complement strand
CTCCTCCTGGTCCTCCTCGAGGCGGCCTGGATCTACTCCGCCGTGACCGGCCGGTGGACGCAGGGTGAGCTCGTGGCGGCGCTGGCGGCCGGCCTGATCGGGGCCCTGGGGCTCCTGTATCCTTTCCGACTCGGATCTCCGTCCGCCTCGGTGTAGGCAGCAGGTAGCTTTATGGACACCCTCCACTCGGTGCTCTTCTACGCGTTCGCGGCCGTGACCGTCGGCGGAGGTCTCGTCACCTCGCTCCTCGGCAGGCGCGCACGCGCACTCGGCATCGGGGCGGTCGCGTTCGGCCTGGCCGGTCTCGATGCCGACCTTGACGCCGGCTTTGCCGCGGTGGTGACGCTGGTCGCCGTCGGGGCGTCGGCGCTGCTGCTGCTCGGGCTCCCGCCGGCGACCCGGGCGGCGGGCGGGGAGGAGCAGCCTGCCGGGATCGCCCAGCAGCTGGGTGCGGCGCTTGCGGGAGCCGTCCTACTCGTCCTCCTCTACGTCGCCTTCAACGGTCACTACTTCGGCGGCGCCACCTTCACCGGTCAGTTCAACGCAGCAGCCCTCGGGCGCCTCCTGGCCGGCCGCGACGCGCTCGCCCTGGAGGCGGTCGCAGCCGCCCTGCTGGTCGCCGGCGCGGTGGGCGGGCGGATCCTGCGGAGCCGCGCCCGGTGACCGTCGGCCTCGTCCACTTCCTCTTCGTGGGGGCATTCCTCTTCGCGGCGGGCGCCTTCCTGGTCGCCCGCGGACGCAGCTCCGGCGCCGCCTTGGCGGCCGTTCCCCTGCTGCTCGGCGGAGCCGGTCTCGACCTGGCCGCCACATCGCGCTTCGCGGCCTCCTCCTCCGACCAGGTCGGCGGGCAGGAGTTCGCCATCGTGGTCGCGGCTTTCACCTTCGCCTTCGTCGCGCTCGGCGCCATGCTCGCCCGCATGGAGACACCGCGCTGATCCAGCTCCTCGCCTTCCTGGACGCCTCGCCGAGCCCCTCCCCGCTCATCTCGCCGAGCGGGTCGCCCTCGCCCCTGGCGACGGCGAGCGCTGCCGCACACGCCGCGAGCAAGGCGGCGACCTTCAACTTCGACCCCGCGACGACGCTCAACTGGGCGGTCCCGATGATCCTGCTGGCGCCCCTCCTGGTCTTCGCACTGATCGCGCTCAGTGTGAGGAGCCGCCGGGCAACGAGCAATCTCGCCCTGTTCGCGGCCTTCCTGAGCCTTGCCGGCGTGGTCCTCGCGGGGTGGGCCGGGCTCAAGAAGACAACCCCTTTCGGCGGCTCCTATGAATGGCTCAACGTGGCCACGGCGTTCAGCGGCCCGGCCCAGTTCCAGAACTACATCGCCGACATCGGGATCCGGGTCAGCCACCTGACCACGCTGCTGATGATCTGCGCCCTCGCGATCTCCTTCGCGGTCATCATCTGGAGCCGGGCCGGCGCGAGAGGCGAGCCGTCGCCGACGCGCTACTTCGCGCTCCTGAGCCTGCTGCTTTCCTCCGCGATCGGCGTCATCGTCAGCACCGACCTCTCCGAGCTCTACGTCTTCTGGGGAGTCGGCGCCGTCGCGACCTACCTGCTGCTCTCCAACACCTGGTCCGACGAAGCCTCCACCCGCTCGGCCCGGCTCTCGCTCGCGGTCCCGGCACTCACCGACGTCGCCCTCCTGGCCGGGGTTGCCCTTCTCTACTCGCGGTACGGGCAGCTCAACATCGACCTCCTGATCCCGCAGCTCAACAGCACCCCCGGCGCCGGGCCGAAGGCGCTCGCGGTGGTCTGCGTCCTGCTCTTCGCCGGTGCCGCCGGGCGGTTGGGTCTCTTCCCCTTCCACAGCTGGCTGACGGGGGCGTCGCCGACGCCGACCGGCGCGCTCGCCGCGGCGCAGGGTTTCTGGACTCTGATGGCCGCCGGGCTGCTCTTCAAGGTCATGCCGCTCTTCGTTGCCGCCAACTCGGTGCCGCTCCGCGTTGTCGCGGTGACGGCGGCGGTGAGCGCCGTCGTCGTTCCACTGCTCGGGCTTGCGGGCCTCGACGCCCGGCGGGCGGTGACAGCGGCGGGAATCGGCGTTTCGGCGCTCGCCGTGCTCGCCTTCGCCCGGCCTGGAGCCGTCGCGCCGGCCGCGCTCCTGCTGGCTGCGACCGGTCTCGCGCGGACCGCTGCGACCCTGGCCACCGGCTCCCTGGCCGCCGGCATGCGGACATCGCTTGTCAGCGAGATGGGGGAGGGCTTCCGCAGGATGCGCCTCTCCGTGCTCGCCCTGGCGCTGGCCGGGATCGGCCTGGTGGGCGGCGTCGGCCAGGTCGCCGGCGGCTCCCTCCGCTGGTGGTGGGCGCTGGCCTACGGTCTCGGCATCGCCCTCGCGATCTTCGGTCTCTTCCGGATCTACTTCCTCGCCGGCCACGCCCTGCTGCCCCGGCGGCGGGGCTTCGACCCCAACCGGGTGCGGCCCGCGCCGGCGGCCATGAGCTATCCGCCGCTTTTCCTGGCCCTGCTCGCGATCGTGCTCTCGATCGGCTTCTTCAGCGGCCGCTGGCTGGGCTACGCCGACCGTCTCGTCCATCACCGCACGAGCCTGCCGGTCGCGGTCGCGTGGCTCGCGGTCCCCCTGGCCGGCTTGCTCCTGGCGGCCCTTCTCTTCGTTCTCGCCCGCCCGTTCGGCAACCGGCTGACCGCCGCCGCCGCGAACCTCTGGCAGAGGGGCTACGGACTGGGCCGTTCGGGACTCGGCCTGGTCGTGGTCAAGGCCCCGCAGAGACTCACCGAGCTGGCCGAGGATGACGGCCTCGCCGCGGGCGAGTCGCGGCTGGCGCGCCTCGTGGCCGACGCCGGGCACAGCTTTCACAGACCGCTGCCCCTGCTCCCGGTCCTGATCGGGCTGGCCGTCCTGGTCGCGGTCGTCGCGGGCCTGGTGGCCCCGGGTGTCCTCCGGTGAACCTGCTCAACGTCCTCCTCGCCGCGAGCCCGATCCCGACCGCGCTGGCCAGCCCGTCGCCGAGCCCGAGCCCGATCTCGCCCTTCGGGCCCACCCTCATCCACTTCAACTTCCTGCTCAGCACCCTGGTCTGGGCGCCGATCGTGGTGGCGGTGCTCATCGCCCTCATGCCCAACCCGCGCGGGCGGTATGACCGGACGATCCGCCAGACCGCCTTCTGGACCTGCGCCTCGCTGCTCTTCCTGACCCTGGTCATGTACGGCACCGCGAGCCTGTTCAGCTCGGCGCCGGTGTTCGAGGAGAACGTCCCCTGGCTGCCGGCGCTCGGGATCAACTACCACCTCGGCGTCGACGGGATCACGATCCCGCTCTTTCTGACCGGCTCGCTGATCGGCGTCGTCGCGGTGCTCGCGTCGGTCAACATCCGGGAGCGGGTCCGCGAGTACTTCGTCCTGCTCCTGCTGGTGCAGGGAACCGTCAACGGAGTGCTCTCCGCGCGCGACACCTTCGTCCTCGTCCTCTTCTGGGGCGCCGGCGTCCTTCCCGTGTCCCTTCTCCTCGCCGGCTGGGGAGGTCCTGGCCGGAGGCTGGCCGCCGGCCGCTACCTCGCCTACGGCACCGCCGGGACGATCGCGCTCGGGGCGGCGGTGCTGACGCTCTACGCGGCCACAGGCGGGATCAGCTTCGACCTCGACTACCTTGGCCATGCCCTCTTCAACCCGCGGTTGCAGGTCGTGATCGCCATCTTGCTTGTCATCGCGGCGGCCACGCGGCTGCCCCTGGTGCCGCTCCACGGCTGGGCACGGGACGTCTTCGCCGAGGCGACCCCGGGGGTCGCGATCCTGATCGCCGGCATCGCCGCACGCCTTGGCGGTTACGTCCTCATCCGGCTCCTGGTCATCGACCAGCACGACGGCGCGCAGGTGATCGCGCCCTTCCTTGCGGCGCTCGCGGCGGCGACCGTCCTCTACCCGGCGCTGGTCGCGCTGCGGACCCGCGACATACGCCGCTTCGGCGCCTACGTCGCGCTGGTGCCGGGCGGGGTCTTCGCCCTCGGGATCGCCGGGATGACCTCGCTCGCGCTTCTCGGCGCCACCCTGCAGCTGGTCGTGGGTGGCCTTGCCGCGGCTCTCGTGGTGGGTGTGACCGCGACCATCGCCGAGCGGGCCGAGACCCGCGATGTCGAGCTGATGGGCGGCCTCGCGCCGCGGATGCCGAAGCTGAGCTGGATGCTCGTCCTCGCCGGCATGGGGGTCGTCGGGGTGCCCGGCTTCGCATCCTTCGTCGCCGAGGCGATGACCCTCTTCGGGTCCTTCCGAAGCCAGCCGGGGGCGTCCTTCGTCGTGCTGGCCGGCCTTGCCCTGCTGGCGGTCGCTCTCGCCTACGCCTTTCAGCGGATCCTCTTCGGCTCGCGCCGTCCTGATGCGCCGGGAGCGTCGGACGCCTCGCTCGGCGAGATGTGGTACCTCGGCCTGCTGGTCGGCCTGCTCCTCTGGTGGGGCGTGCTCCCGGGCGGTCCCAAGCTGGGTGGTGCGGTGCCCCTCCCCTTCGACGAGGGGATCGTCAACGTGATCAACAACACGACAGCGGACATCATGTCGGCCTACCCGGTGGCGGTCGTCCCGTGAAGACCCTGTCCCTGCTCCTGCCCGAGATCCTGGTCGCCGGCGTGGCGCTGGCCTGCCTGCTCGAGCGCCGCGTGGCTCTGCTCCGCAGCTCGTGGCTGCCCGCCGCGGTGGCGGCGGTCGTGCTGCTGGCGCTGGGTGTCGAGCTGGCCGCCGGCGGCCAGGTCTTCACGGGGCTCAACGGCGGCTTCAGCCAGGATCGGTTTGCGCTCTTCGCGAAGG
>DATCPJ010000043.1:0-8962 GCA_036570145.1 Candidatus Dormiibacterota bacterium | reverse complement strand
CCGTTGGCCGTGGCTGAGACTGCGCGCGTTCCCATTCGATACCGGCGTGCGGTTGCGGCTTGACCCTCCGTCATTTTCATGTCAGTATAGCCGACATGAAAACGAAAGAACACATCGCCCAGACCCGCGACAGCAGGCTTCGCATCCCCGACGGCACTTCAATGGGAGGTGTCGAACTGGAGTACTGGGTGAAAGGTGCAGGCGAGCCGGTCGTCTTCCTGCATGGCGGGATCCTGACCGATTGGTTCGGTCCGCTCGCCGATGAACTGTCCAGGACGGGCCCCTATCAGCTGGTCAGCTATCACCGACCCGGTTATGGAAGCAGCACGCTGCCCTCTGAACCGATCACCATGGCCGGGCAGGCCGAGTGCTGTCTCGCCCTGATGCGGCACCTCGGACTCGGCAAGGCGCACCTGGTCGGACACTCTATCGGCGCCTGCATTGCCCTCCAAGCCGCCCTGCAGGAGCCCGAGGCGGTCGCTTCGTTGGGGCTGTTGGAACCTCCCGTGATGACGGCGACTCCGGACCCGTCGCCCGCGCTCACCGTTCTTCGCGCTACCGCGGCCCTGTGGAGGCAGGGCGACGTCGCGGGTGCGATGGACATCTTCATGCGAGGGATAGTCGACCCCGACTACGAGCGCGTGCTCGACGGAGCGTTGGGGACGTGGCGAGAGAATGCGGTGAAGGGAACGGATGCCTTCTTTCAGACCGATCAGCCGGCGGTGCAGGCGTGGCGCTTCGAGGAACCCGAGGCAGCCCGCGTGCTGCAGCCCGTACTGCTTTTCCTCGGCGAAAACAGCACACAGGTAAACGCGATCCGAGAACCCGTCCACAGGACGCTGCTCTCCTGGCTGCCCAATGCTGAGGGACTCACGGTGGAAGGAGCCTCGCACCTGCTGCCCCTGCAAGAGCCGGCCCAGATTTCGGCGGCCCTGAAGGCGTTTTACAAGACTCGGGTGAGGGCCTGAGCGGGCCGCCGCCAGCCCGCGCCGGTTGGTGTTATGTCGGGAGTGGTGGGCCGAAGCTCACATAAGCGAACCGGGTCGCCGTCGCCGGAACCCGGATTAGGCTTGTGACGTAGGCAGCCGTTGGGCCCATCCGTTAGCGGCGCGTCCCCAAGATCAGGAGATACTGCCTCGGTTGCCGGATACCGCCGTTGACGCGGTACCTCTCGTAGTAGTCGACCCAGGCGCGGTGGAGCTGTTCCAGTCTCTCTGGTTCGAGCGAACCGGCCAGCGCCTTGGTAGGTCCGTAGGCGGTCGAAAACAACTCCCACAGCTCCTCGCCGGAGGCGCCCGTCTGCGGCGCATCGCCGTCTTCGAATGTCAGTTCGAATGCCTCGCCTAGCAGGCGTTCGGCATATTCCTCCCGGCCCCAATTAAAAGGATTGCCAACGCCCTCCGGGGTAGGCGCCTGGAACGGCGCCATGACCTTGAAGAGATCCCCGACGCCGCCGTCCGGGCGCCAGGTCGCCAGTCCGATCCTGCCTCCACTGCGGCAGACCCTGGCCAGTTCGCGCGCGACAGCCTCGTGATCCGGTGCGAACATCACTCCGAAGGTCGACGAAACGACGTCGAAATTGGCGTCCAGATAGGGCATGTGTTCGGCGTCGCCGACCTCGAACCGTACCTGGACCCCCGAGCGGGCGGCGCGCTGAAATGCCGTCTCGATCAGCATGGGCGCGAGATCAAGGCCGGTCACTTCCGCGCCCGCTGAAGCCGCGGGGACAGCAAGCTCTCCTGTCCCCGTGGCCACGTCGAGCCAGCGGACACCGCCTTTGGGCTGCAGTCGTCTTAGCAGATGGTCGTGGGCAGGACGGAGCTGCTCGCTGATGCGCTCGTAAGGACCCGAACCCCACATCTTGCTTTGCCGTGCTTTCAACTCCGCGAAACGTGGCTCACTCATCTGGTAGGTCTCCCTTCTGCTTGACGTCGTGATCACGCCTGGTCGTCTCCAAGTCAGTGACGGCTGCGCCCCAAGGGTGACGCGACCAGGTTCGGGGGCCTACGCGTGAGCCACCGTGTGAGCTACGCACAAACTCCACCAGGCTCGTCTCGTCATCAGGTGCCTCGGGCGGCGCCAAGTCCCCACTTGTCAAGTCTACGAGCCGCATGGCGCCCGAGCGGCGCGGCGAGGAACACCAACCGCCTACTGGCTTTGAGCTGCTTAACGCCCAGGTTGGTGAGGCGAGATGACCAGGGTGGCCCAGGTAGATTCAGGTGGTGGGCCGCTGTGGACTCGAACCACATACCTCCGCGTTATCAGCACGGCGCTCTGCCAGTTGAGCTAGCGGCCCTTCGGATGAGTTTGGCAGGGGCGGAAGGATTCGAACCCTCGGCCCTCGGTTTTGGAGACCGATGCTCTGACCAGACTGAGCTACGCCCCTACGGACCGTCGGAAAGTTTACCCGCTACCGGCGCCCGCAAGGCTCCGACGGCCGCGGTAGCGGGAGCTCGTGGCCACCAGCAGGCTGGCATGCCGACGGCCGTGCCGAGCGGCGGGGTGGTGGACCGCAGCCACGTCACCGCCCAGCACCAGGAATTCCGGCACGATCTAAGGATGGCCGTCTTCCTCGCCAACATCGGCGTCAACGCCGGCCACACGGCGCGTTCGCCCCTCTTCGGGGACGGCAGCTTCTCGGTGATCCCGATCCCGGAACGGATGAAGTGGCGGCCGCCGATGCTCCGGCTGAAGGACCTGCCCGAGATCGCCGAGCACGCGCCCGAATCGCTGGCGCGGATCGCCGTCCACCTCGATCCCGACTTCCGAAGCCCAGTGCCGACCTACGGCGACAACTGCCGCCGCGCCGCCCGCGCCTTCGCCCTCCGCAAGGCTGCTCCGGGCGACCGCATCGTCTTCCTCGCCCGGCTCCACCCGCGAAACACACCGCCCGCCTTCTACCTGGTCGGCGAGCTCCACATCGACGAGATCCTGCCTGACCTCGTCAAAGACCCCGGGCCCGGCTGGTGGGATGGCAATGCGCACCTCCTTCGGGCCCGAGCCACCGACGCCTGGGACTCCTTCTGGGTCTTCCGGGGCGGCCCCGACAGCGGCTTCTACCCGCAGGCCCGGCCCTTCCGGCGCGAGGAGGTCGAGACGCTGTTCAGCGAGCCCTGGCTCTGGCGCGAGAACCGGAGCGAGCTGCAGACGATCGGCTCCTACACGAGGACGATCCGCCGCCTGCCGGGCGCCGAATGACCCTACCCGTCCTCATCGTCGGCGACGTCCACGGCGACCTCGAGCGCCTCTTCCGGGCACTCAAGTCCTACCCCGCCGACCGCTGGCGCACTATCTTCCTTGGCGATCTGGTGGACGGTGGTCCTTTCGGTGTCGGCGCGCTGCGCTATGCGCGCGACCGGCCCAACAGCGAGGTGCTGCTCGGAAACCACGAGGTGGCGATGCTCTGGACGCTCCGCGACAGCTCCCGCCTCAGCTTCTGGAGCAGCCTGGGGGGCGAGCTCCATGACCTGCGCGAGCTGGAAGGGGACCCCGGCCTGCAGGAGTGGATGAGGCGCCGGCCGGCCCTGCTCAAGCTCGAGGACGCAACGCTCGTCCAGCACTCCGACAACGACCTCTACTCCCGCCTCCTCGACCCGGCGGCAAGCGATCCCGTCCGGTCCATCAACGAGGAGGCGGCCCGTCTGCTGAGCAGCGAGGGCGAGCCCGTCCTCTGGGACATCCTCTCGCCTGGGAAGGTCTTTCGCGAGCGCCGGAGCCGGCTCGAGGCCTGGCTGGCGAGGATGGGCGCACGGCGCCTCGTCCACGGCCACAAGCCGCATCACTCGAAAACCCCGGAGGCTTACCACGACGGTCTCGCGATCGATTTCGACGGTGGGCTCGGACGCTATGGAAAAAACCGATACCAGCGGCTGCGGCCAGTCGAGGCGTCGGTTGCTCCACTAGACTTCACGGCACCTTGATCGAGGTCATGACGCCCCCTCAGTCCCCTCCCATCAGGGGCTCCGGCAAGGCCATGATCACTCCGCAGCGGATCGCCAAAGCGGTGCGCCGCCTGGGCCGGGAGATCTCCGAGACCTACGCCGACATCGACCAGCCTCTGGTGATCGTCGTGATCCTGAAGGGCGCCGCGGTCTTCGCATCCGACCTCCTCCGTGCGCTGAGCATCCCCGCCGAGCTCGAGTTCGTGCGCGCCTCCAGCTACGGCGCCGGCACGGCCAGCTCGGGCAAGGTGAAGTTCGCCCACATGGTCGAAGGACCCCTTACCGGGCGCCACGTCCTCCTCGTGGAGGACATCGTCGACTCCGGACGCACCATCAACCACATTCTCACGCGCCTCAAGCGCGACCGGCCGGCGAGCATCCGGCTGGCGACCCTTCTCGACCGTCCCGCCCGGCGCGAGTTGCCGGTCGAGATCGACTTCACCGGCTTCGTGATCCCCGACCGCTTCGTGATCGGCTACGGTCTCGACTATGCCGGACTCTACCGGGAGCTCCCTGGCATCTACAGCCTCGGCTGAAGCCCCGACCGCCGGCCCGGTCGTCGAGTTGGTCGACGCTCACAAGAAGTTCGGCAGCGTGGAGGCCCTTCGGGGGGTCAGCCTCGCCGTGAGGCCGGGCGAGCTCGTCGGATTCCTGGGGCCGAACGGCGCCGGCAAGACGACCGCGATCAGCCTCATGATCGGGCTCCGGCGCCCGACGGCGGGCAGGGCACTCCTCTTCGGCCTCGACCCGGCCGACCTCCGAGCCAGGTCGCGGACCGGGGTGATGCTGCAGGAGTCGGGCATCCCGCTGACCCTCAAGGTGCGCGAGGTCGTCGACCTCTTCCGGACCTACTATCCAAAGCCTCTGCCGACCGACAGCGTGGTCGAGATGGCCGGGCTGGGGGAGTTCCAGCACAAGCTCGTGAAGGATCTCTCGGGCGGCCAGCGCCAGCGCGTCTACTTCGCGCTCGCCATCTGCGGCGACCCCGACGCGCTCTTCCTCGACGAGCCGACGGTTGGCCTCGACACCGCCACCCGGAGGTCTTTCTGGGACCAGGTCCGCGGCTTCAAGCGGCGAGGCAAGTCGATCGTCCTGACGACCCACTACCTGGACGAGGCGGACGCCCTCGCCGACCGGGTGGTCGTGATCGACCACGGGCTCATCGTGGCCGAGGATTCGCCGGAGGGGATCCGCCGGCTGGTGCCGGGCAAGAAGGTCGCCTTCAGCTGGCCGGGAGTCACCGCCGCGGCGCTGGCGGGGCTGCCCCTGGAGGGCCTTGTCATCGACGGGCCGCGGGTGAGCTTCCTCACCTCCGACGCCGAGCGGGTGCTCCGGACCCTCTTCGCCAAGGGCGTCTCGATCACCGACCTCGAGGTCGCCGGCGCTGGCCTGGAGGAAGCCGTGTTGGTGCTGACCGGTGGCCGCTGAGGTCCGCATCGCACCCCTCTGGCCGATGGTCGCGGGGCAGACCCAGTCGGAGTTCAGGCGCCTTCTCCGGGTCTGGGAGTTCACCGGCTTCGGCCTCGCCTTTCCACTGGTTCTTTACGTTTTCATCGGCCTCCAGGGCAGCGGCCCGGGAGCCGCCCAATACCACAAGTACGCGCTCGCCTCGATGTGTTCCTACGCCGTCGTGAACATCGCCCTCTCCACCTTCGGCATCACGGTGGCCAACGAGCGTGGCAGCCGGATGGATGCGCTGATGCGGGCGACGCCAGTTCGCCCTGTCGCGCCCCTCATCGGCAAGACCGTCGCGGCGGTGGTCTTCGCGCTCGCCGCGCTGCTGCTGCTCTACGCGGCCGGCATCCTTCTTGCCGGCATCTCGATGCGGCCGGAGGAGTGGTTCAACCTCACCTGGCGGCTGCTGCTCGCGATCATCCCCTTCATCTGCATGGGCTTCGCGATCGGCTACCTCAGCGGGCCGTCCGGCGCGGTGCTCGCCGTCAACCTGATCCTGCTGCCGATGTCCTTCGCCTCCGGGATCTTCTTCCCGATCGACGGCCTTCCGACCTTCATCAAGGACATCGCCCCCTACCTGCCGATGTACCACCTCGGCCACCTCGCCTGGAACGCGGTCGGCGTTCCCTACAACGACATCTGGAAAAGCGTCCTCTGGCTCGCCGGCTATTCGGTCTTCTTCCTCGCCGTCACCCTCTGGGCAGTGCGCCGCGAGGACGATCGCCGCTTCAGCTGAGCGCCTTCAGGCCCCACGAGCCGCTCTTGTATTCGCCGGGTGGCAGCAACGCGATGCCATCGCCGCTGTTGAAGGCATTCGGAGCGCACGTCATCGGTTCGACCGCGATACCGCGACGTCGTTTCTCGGGAGCGAGCGTGTCACCGGTGAAGACCTGGAGGAAGGAGTGGTTGCCGTCAAAGGCAAGCCGGAGGCCGTCGAACTCGACTGGCGAACCATCGAAGTCGGTGAAGCAGATGTCGATGGCCACGTCACCGACCGGGCGCGAGACCCGGAAGTCGTAGGGTGTGCCGGCGACGGGCAGCCGGTGGCCGGTCGGAATCAGCCGATCGTCGACCCGCAGGTAGGTCCGGGCGGGGATTCGCAGCGCCGCTTCGTCGATCAGCTCGGTTCGCGGCCGCAGGTAGGGATGGGTGCCGGACCCGAAGGGAGCCGGCTCGGAGCCGAGGTTGTGCGCGGACCAGGTCGTCCGCAGGCCGGCGGGTCCGAGCGAGTAATCGATGGCAAGCTCGATTTCGAACGGGTAGCCAGGCTGGGGCCGGAGGGTGAAGGTGAGGCGGATGCTGTCCTGGCTGTGCTCGGCCGGCAGCCAGCTCGCCCAGCGGACCAGGCCGTGGATGGCGTGGTGGCGCTCCGGTTCGGTGAGCGGCAGCTGCAGTTTGCGACCGCCGAACTCGTAGACGCCATCCTGGATGCGGTTCGGCCAGGGCATCAACAGCTGGCCGCGGCCGCCGTGGCACATCTCCGAGACCGCGAAGCCGTCGAGGACCGCCCGGCCGCCCGACGAGTACTCGCGCAACGTCGCGCCCACCTCGGTGATCACCGCCCGCTGGTCGCCGAAGACGATCTCGTACTGCTCGCCCGAGGGGTGGCCGCCCCGGTTGGTCGCCATGCCGAACAAGTGTCAGGCACGGCGTGCGGCGGCGTCGAATAGCCTTAGCGGCATGAGTGGGGCCACCTCCAAGCTGACCGTCCGACCAGCCGTCCCCGGTGACCTGGCGGCGATCATGGGGATCTACAACTGGGCCGTCAACCAGACCTTCGCGACCCTCGACGCAGAGCCGCTCGATTCCGAGGAGGCAAAGGAGTGGTGGGACTCGCACGGGAGCAAGAGCCTGCTCCTGGTAGCCGAGGGCGAGGAGGGCGTGATCGGCTGGGGCCGGCTGCTGCCCTGGATCCGGCGAGGCATGAGCTCCACCGTCGAGGACCTCGTCTACGTCGACCCGCTGCTCCAGGGGCAGGGTGTAGGCAAGGTCCTCCTCACCCGGCTGATCGAGGAGGCGACGGCGCTGGGCTACCGGTTGATGGTCGCCCAGGTGGCCGCCGACAACCGCGGTGGACGGGCTCTCCACGAACGCCTCGGCTTCCGCGAGGTCGGCGTGCTCCATGAGGCGGCGCACAAGTTCAACGTCTGGATCGACATCACCCTGATGGAGCGCCCGCTCGGCAAGCGCTAGTGGGCAGTTAGGGCGTCATGGAGAGGATCGCCTGGCCGGTCGCGTAGGCGGACGGGTAGACGACCTTCATCACCCCTCCCGCTTGCCACTGGCCGACCACCGCCGCCGCCCGCCGGTTCTGCCCCGCGTCGGGCGAGCCGGGCGGCGCGAACTGGATCCCGCCGCCGTTGATCTCCCCGCCAACCGGCACGTCGACGGTGAACGCGGCGGACCGGACGGACTCGCTGGTCGCGGCGCCGTGGACCTTGGGGAGCACGTCATGGAAGAGCGTCCAGCCGCCGACGAACCCGGCCACACCCGGGATCTCCATCGCCTGGCCGTGGTTATCGCCGGCAAAGCGGGCGATCGCCTCGGCGAGCAGAACCCTGGCCGCCGGGGTCAGCGCGCCCGCGCCGACGACCTCGTCCGGCTTGTCCGCCGCGTAGACGCCGATCGCCTTCGCACCGAGCATCCTCTGGAAGTCGGGCATGCAGAATGCCGAGCTTGTCCCCACCGCCGCGCGGAGCGGAACGTGGTCGGCCAGAACCGCCTTCCAGACCGCGACACCGTCGTCGAGGTAGCTGACATCCCAGAGAAAGTCGGGCCGCGCCGCCGCCACCTGCTGCACGACCATCGCGGGCTCGTAGGCGTGGGGGTCGTATTCGATGCTGGTCACCGAGCCGATGCCGGACGCGGCCGCTTCCGCTGCCTCGCCCGCCGCCACCGACCGACCGTAGAAGTCGTTGGTGTGGACGATCGCAACCCGCGTTGCGGCGGGAGCAAGCGCGAGCCCGGGCATCAGGACCCTCTCCGTGAATTGGGCCGCGGTCCGGCCCAGGGTGCTGCCGGTGGCGACGGTCCGGAAGACGTACCGCTTCCCGTTGGTAACGTCGTCGGCGACGGCGCCGGTCTCCCAGTACACGACCTTGCGCGCCTCCGCCTCCGCTGCGGCCGCAACCGCGAGGGTGCTGCCGTAGGTGCCGATGATCACCTGGACGTGGTCCTGGTCGACCAGCCGGTCGACCGCAGCCACCGCCTGGTCCGGTGTCTGCGCGTCGATCACTTTGAGGTGTAGGCGGGAGGCTCCGACAACCCCCTGCTTCTGTGCCACCTCCAGCGCTGCCCGCACGCCGCCAAGCTCCTCCTCACCTCCCTTCGCCTGGGGGCCGGAGAGCGGGTAGATCGCGCCGATCGTAAGGGTCGGACCGGGATTGAGAAGGTCGCCCAGCGAGCAGGCGGAGAGAAGAAGCAGCGCGATCGTGCCGCCGATGACCCACTTAGCCACGTCGTGCTGAGAATAGATGACCCTCGAACGCCACCCGCAGATGCAAGTCTTGCCTCCCCATCTACGGGGAGGTGGCCCGCAAAGCGGGCCGGAGGGGCCTTCTCCGACA
>DATCPJ010000042.1:0-2239 GCA_036570145.1 Candidatus Dormiibacterota bacterium | reverse complement strand
GCCGCCGAGGAGGCGCTCCCCTCAGGCGTTCCCGACGGCCTCGCCCGACTCGGTTCGAGCGTCGCGCTCGCCCTCGAGCGGGTCAACCTGGCCGAGGACCTGCGCAAGTCGACCGAAAACCTGAAGTCGAGCGAGGCGCGCTTCCGCTCCCTGGTCCAGAACTCATCGGACGTCATCACCCTGCTCGACGCCGAGGGGCGGATCTCCTACATCACCCCCGCGGTCGAGAAGCTGCTCGGCTATGGCTCCGGGACGCTGCTCAACACGACGCTCTGGAAGATGCTCCACACCGACGACCTCAACGAGGCCAACCGGATCTTTCAGCAGCTGCTCCGAACCGACTACGGACAGGAGCTGCTGGGAACCCGCTGGCGCCACACCGACGGCAGCTACCGCTATATGGAGACGATCCTCAGCAACCAGCTGGCCGACCCCAACGTGAGGGCGGTGGTGCTCAACACCCGCGACGTCACCGAGCGCAAGGAGCTCGAGGCGACCCTGCGCCACCAGGCCCACCACGACCAGCTGACGACGCTCTCCAACCGGACCCTCTTCAAGGAGCGGGTCGCGGCCAGCATCGCGCGGCATCGCGACGACCGCGACAACCTCGCCGTACTCTTCCTCGACCTCGACGACTTCAAGCACGTCAACGACTCGCTCGGCCACGCGGCCGGTGACTCGCTCCTGCTCGCCGTCGCCGGCCGGCTCCAGGAATGCGTCGGCCCCAGCGACACGGTCGCCCGGTTCGGCGGCGACGAGTTCGCGATCCTCCTCGACGAGGTGATCGACGACGCCTACCCGATCGCCGTTGCGGAGCGGATC
This sequence comes from Candidatus Dormiibacterota bacterium, assembly GCA_036570145.1. Classification (GTDB taxonomy): domain Bacteria; phylum Chloroflexota; class Dormibacteria; order Dormibacterales; family Dormibacteraceae; genus UBA6019. The sequence goes on along the minus strand of DATCPJ010000042.1, from coordinate 1,417 downwards.
CTGGGCGCGTTTCGGCTTCCTCTCAAGGCGGGCGACGTCGAGATGATCGCCGCCTTCAGCATCGGGATCGCCATCTCGACACCCAAGTCGCAGGACCCCGAGGAGTTCCTCCGCAACGCCGACGTGGCGATGTACCGGGCGAAGGGCCGCGGCAAGCGCACCTACGAGGTGTTCGAGCTGAGCATGCACGCCGCCGCGCTCGAGCGCCTCGAGATGGAGAACGACCTCCGGCTCGCCCTCGAGCGGAACGAGCTGATCGTGGAGTACCAGCCGATCGTCGAGATCGGAAGCGAAGAGGTTTACGGCGTCGAAGCCCTCGTCCGCTGGAAGCACCCGACCAAGGGCATGGTCGGACCCGACCGCTTCATCCCGCTGGCCGAGGAGACGGGGATGATCGGAGCGATCGGAGCCTGGGTCCTCGAGCAGGCCTGCCTCGAGGTCCGCCGCTGGGACGTCATCTACCCGGAACGCCGGCTGCGGCTCGGCGTCAACCTGTCGGTCCGCCAGCTGCAGCGGAAGAACATCGTCACCGAGCTCCGCCAGCTCTTGAAGAAGACCGGCTTCGCGCCGGACCGGCTCACCCTGGAGATCACCGAGAGCGCCGTCATCCGGGAAGGCGAAGAGACCTCGCTCGTCCTCCAGAAGCTCCGCTCGGCGGGCATGAAGGTCGCCATCGACGACTTCGGCACGGGCTACTCCTCACTCAGCTACCTGGCTCGCTTCCCGATCGACGTCATCAAGATCGACAAGGCCTTCGTGAAGGCGTCCGGGCGGGGCGCCAAGAACTCGTCCCTGCTGCGCGCGATCGTCGGCCTCGGTCACAGCCTTGGCGTCGAGATCGTCGCCGAGGGCATCGAGACCCGCCAGCAGGCGCGGATCCTGGAGCCGCTCGGCTGCCGCGGCCAGGGCTACTACTACTCGAAGTCGGTCAGCGGGCAGGCGATCATGGCCATCCTGGCCCGGGCAGCCCCCCTCCATGACGGCGCCGCCGAGGCCGACCGAACCGACGAGGGCGAGTTGGACGCAGTCGTGCTCGAGCTGTTAGAGGGCGGCAAGGGCAAGGGCTAGCCGCACCGCGCCGGCGACCGGGGGCTCCGCCAGGCGGACCACCTCGCCCGCCAGGCGCTCCCGCACCGCGGCTTCGAGCAGCGGCTGATTGAGGAGAAGGCCGCCCGCCAGCACCACCGGCCCGTCGCCACCGAGCCGGCCCTGGACGACGTCCACCAGCCCGGCCAGGGAAACGCCGGCGCGCCTCACCAGGGCCGCGGCAGCGGGGTCGGCCGGAGCGGCGGCGAAGACGGCGCCGGCAAGGGCCGCCCACCGCCTCGGCTCCTTCAGGCGGAGCAGCCGGCCCGTCAGCTCGACGGCGCCCCTGGTGCCGGCCGCGGCGGGCAGCCGGCTGCCCAATTCACCGGCC
>DATCPJ010000041.1:0-1799 GCA_036570145.1 Candidatus Dormiibacterota bacterium | reverse complement strand
TGATTCGGTGTCCAGGCGGCCCCAATGCTAGGAGCCGACGAGAACCGGAGCGCGCGTATTCGATATACGTAAGCGAGGATCGCAGGAGGCGACAACGCCGTTGGCCGTCTGGGCGCCGAAGCGCCGCCGATCTCCCCTTTTCATCACCCTGCTAATGGTGTGACTGCTGATTGGGTCGACCAGATGGCCGGAGGCGACCGGCAGGGTCGCCGCTGTCGACCTTATTGCCAGTCATTGCGTTAGTCAGGTTGCGGACGGTATTCGCCGAACACCGCGCGCAGCCGGTCGCAGCATTCACCGATCGTGCAGTAGGCGGCGAGCGCCTCGCGAAGCGGCGGGAGCAGGTTGCCGGTTCCCCGCGCCCCCTCGGAGAGTCGATCGAGGCAGCGCTCGGCGGCCGCCGCGTCGCGCTCGGCGCGGACCTTGCGGACCCGCTCGACCTGCTCGGCCTCGCCGCGTGGCCCGATCTTCATAATCTCGACTGCCTCGGCGCCGGATGTGAACTTGTTCTGGCCGACGATGACACGCTCACCGCTCTCGATGCGCTGCTGCAGCCGGTAGGAACTTTCCGCGATGCGGCGCTGCATCCAGCCCGATTCGATCGCGGCGACGGCGCCGCCCTCCTCATCGACCTCGGCCATCGTCCGGAGTGCGTCCTCCTCGACGCGGTCGGTCAGAGCCTCGACGTAGTGCGAGCCGCCGAGAGGATCGGCAACCGCGGCGACACCCGTCTCATAGGCGATGACCTGTTGGGTTCGCAGCGCAAGCTCTGCCGCCAGCTGAGTGGGCAGGCCAAGGGCCTCGTCGTAGCTGTTGGTATGGAGCGACTGGGTTCCGCCGAGGACGGCGCTCATCGCCTCGAGGGTCGTTCGCACGACATTGACCAGCGGCTGCTGGGCTGTCAGCGTGACCCCGCCGGTCTGGGTGTGGAACCGCAGCATCAAGGACTTTTCGTCGCGGGCGCCGAAGCGGTCGCGCATCAGCCTCGCCCACATCCGGCGGGCGGCCCGGAACTTCGCCGCCTCTTCGAAAAAGTCCATATGGCAGGCGAAGAAGAAACTGAGCCGGGGCGCGAAATCATCGATCTTGAGCCCCGCGGCAAGCGCCGCCTCGACGTAGGCGATGCCGTCAGCGAGCGTGAAGGCGACCTCTTCCGCGGCGGTCGAGCCGGCCTCCCGGATGTGGTAGCCGGAGATCGAGATCGTGTTCCAGTTCGGCAGGTGCTCGGCGCAGTAGGCGAAGACATCGGTCGTCAGCCGCATCGACGGCTGGGGCGGGAAGATGTAGGTGCCGCGGGCGGCGTACTCCTTCAGGATGTCGTTCTGGAGGGTCCCGGTGACTTTCGCGCCGGGCACTCCCTGCTTCTCGGCGACGAGCTCGTAGAGGAGCAGGAGCAGGGCCGCCGTGGCATTGATGGTCATCGAGGTCGACACCTCGGCCAGCGGGATGCCCTCGAGCAGCGCCTCCATGTCGGCGAGGGAATCGATGGCGACGCCGACCTTCCCCACCTCGCCCTTGGCCATCGGCGAGTCGGAGTCGTAGCCGATCTGGGTGGGCAGGTCGAAGGCGACCGAGAGGCCGGTCTGGCCCTGCTTCAGCAGGTACCGGTAGCGCTGGTTCGATTCGGCCGCGGTGCCGAAGCCGGCATATTGGCGCATCGTCCAGAGGCGGCCGCTGTAGCCGTCGGGCCGGAGTCCCCTCGTGTAGGGGAACTCGCCGGGCGCCGGCTCGCCGTAGTACGGCTCGAGGGGAACGCCCGAGTCGTTGAGGCGCTGCTCAGGCATGGGGCTGGACGAGCT
>DATCPJ010000040.1:0-3878 GCA_036570145.1 Candidatus Dormiibacterota bacterium | reverse complement strand
CCCTTCGTCGATCGCGGCCCCGGCTACGATCGGCTGCGCAACCGATGAGCTACGACCCGCTCGCCTGGCACGACTTCTTCGTGATGCTGGGCGGAGCCGCCGCCGCCCTGACCGGGCTGGTCTTCGTGGCCCTCTCGCTTCACCTCGACCGGGTCGCCGCCGATCCCATCCACCGCTTCCGGGCGGGCGTGTCGGTGGCCGGTCTCTCGTCCGTGGTCGTCCTCAGCGGCGCCTTCCTGGTGCCGACCCAGTCGCACCACGCAGTCGGCATCGAGGTCATCGCCATCTCCGCCTTCTTCGTCTGGCTGAACGCGACCGCCGGCCGCCACCGCGCGCCGCTGACTCCAGGCCAACCGCATCCCCCGACGCGGTTGCTCTATGGGCTGACCACCACCGCCGTCTATACGATTGCCGGCCTGGCCCTCTTCTTCGGCTCCGGCTCGGGTTTCCTGATCCTCGCCGCGGCCATGGGGAACTCGATGGTGGCCTCCATCAAGACCGCGTGGGACCTGATGATCCAGCTCCGCCGGGTCGCGCCGGCCGCCGACTAGCGCCGCGGTCGCGCCTCCCGGCAAGGAGGGAGTGGCCGCCGATGCTGAGGATCCCGCCCGCCGAGCCGATGCTCAAGATGCTGCCGGCGCTGCCGATGCTGAGGATGCTGCCGGCGCTGCCGATGCTCAGGATGCTGCCGGCGCTGAGCAGGCTGCCGATGGAGAGGAAGCTGAGCCGGCTCCAGAGGTTGAACCCGCGCACCAGCTTCCGCTGCCGTCCGCGTTTATACATTTGCAAAATGATCGGCCGATTCATCCTGGGTGCGCTGGCCTTCCTCATAATCGGGTACTCGGCCTGGTTCATCGCCTGGTATTCGGGCACCCAGTCGGGCAACGGCTCCACGCTGCCGGCGCCTCCCTATGCCGGCGTCATCTCCGACATGAGCAAGTAGCTCCCGGCAGGCTAGCGCGGCTTCGCCAGCTCGAACAATCGGCTCGGGTGGAGCGACATCTCATCGACGCGGACTCCCAACGCATCCTCGATCGCGCTCGCCAGCATGGCTGCGACCGGGATCGTTCCCGCTTCGCCGGCGCCCTTGATCCCCAGCGGGTTGAGCGGCGAGGGCGTCTCGATGTGGTGCATCTCGACGTCCGGGATCTCAGTCGCGTAGGGCATCAGGAACTCCATGAAGCTGGCGTTGCGGAGCTGTCCATCCTCGTCGTAGAGGAGCCGCTCGTAGAAGGAGCCGGCAATCCCCTGGGCGACCCCACCCTGGATCTGGCCCTCCAGCACCATCGGATTGATCACTCGGCCACAGTCGTGGACGACGACGTACTTCAGGAACTTGAGCGAGAAGGTCCGCGGATCGATCTGCACGTACGCCGCGTGGCAGCCGGAGGCCCAGGTCGACCCGGTCACCGGGCTGAAGTAGCCGGTCGCCTCAAGGCCCGGGGCGTCGCCCTCCGCCAGCGGTGGCCCGGGTCTGGCGCGCGGCTGGAACTGGGTCGCGATCTCGGCCCCGCCGCCGAACGCGTAGCGGAGCGGGTTGCTCAGGATGGCGACCGCGGCCAGTGGCATCGACCGCCCGGGCGACCCCTTGACGCGGACCTCACCGCCGGCGAGCTCGAGGTCGGCGGGGTCGGCCTCGAGCTGGTCGGCCGCGATCCGCTTCGCCTTCTCGGCGACCGCGCGGGCGGCGTTTGCCATCGCGTTCCCGCTCATCACCGCGCCGCGGGAAGCGAAGGTGCCGACGCCCCATGGAAAGCGGCGCGTATCGCCGCTTGTGATCGTCACGTCGTCGACGCCGACGCCCAGCTCGTCGGCGACGATCTGGGCGAAGACGGTGCCGTGACCCTGGCCCTGGCTCGGGATGCCGGTCGAGGCGACGACCTTGCCGCCGACCAGCACCTGGACGTGGGCACCCTCGTAAGGACCGACGCCGGTGCCCTCGACGTACATCGCCAGGCCCATGCCGATCCCCTCGCCCTCCGGCTTCGGCCCCAGCGCTTCGACCGCGATCCGGAGCAGCTCGGGGAAGTCGCCGCTGTCGTAGACGGTCATGCCGCCGTCCTGCCACATCGTCCCCACCGCGTAGGGGAACTCGTCCGGCTGGACCAGGTTGCGCCGCCTGACCTCGGCCCGGTCGAGGCTCAGCTCGGCGGCGATCGCGTCCATCACCCGCTCGATGACGAAGCAGCCCTGGGGGCGGCCCGCGCCTCGGTAGGGTGAGGTCGGCGTGCAGTTCGTGTAGAGGTCGCGGAAGCGGACCCGGTAGTTCGGCACCCGATAGGGGCCCGGCAGCTGGGCGGCGGTGATGATGGGCAGGATCAGCCCGTAGGGCGTGTAGGCGCCGCCGTCGTGGAGGAAGTCGACGTCCAGCGCCAGCAGCCTCCCCTCCTCGCTGAAGCCGAACCTCACCTCGTGGACCTGGGCGCGCTCCTGCGTCACGGCGGTGAAGTGCTCGCGCCGGTCCTCGGTCCACTTGACCGGCCGGCCGAGCTGCATGGCGGCGTGGGGAACCAGCAGCTCGTCCGGGTTGAAGAGCATGATCTTCGGTCCGAAGCCGCCGCCAACGTCCGGCGCGATCACCTCGACCGAGGTCTCGGGGAGGCCGAAGAGCACGGCCAGGCCGCCCCGGATCGAGGTGGGGGACTGGGTCGAGTCATACACGATCAGGCGCTTTTCGGAGGCGTCCCAGCGGGCCCAGATCGCACGGCCTTCGAGCGGGTGGGCGGCGCTCCGCTCGATCCGCAGCCGGCGTTCGAGGACGTGCGGCGCCGCGGCCAGCACGGAGTCCGGGTCGCCGACGACCTGGGTCACGTCGGCTGCGACATTTCCGGGGACGTCGGCGTGGACCAGGTGCTCGGCGCGGGCGCTGACTTCGGGTGTCACCACCGCGGGGAGGGGTTCGTAGTCGACCTCGACCAGGTCGGCCGCGTCCTCGGCAAGGTAGCGCGAGTCCGCCACCACGAAGGCGACCGCCTCCCCGACGTAGCGGACGACCTCGCTCGCCAGGCACTTCTGGGTCCGCGGCTGGGTCAGCTCGGGATGGGGGATCAGGAGCGGCAGGTCGAGGTCGCCGAAAGGGACGTCAGCGGCCGTGTAGACGGCGACGACGCCGGGCATCGTACGGGCGGCGGCGACGTCGATGGAGCGGATCCGTGCCGACGCGAAGGGGGACCGGACGAAGGCGCATTCGAGGGCGTTCTCCCCGATGTCGTCAGTGAAGCGCCCGTGCCCGCGCAGGAGTCGGTCGTCCTCTTTCCGCTCGACGCGCTCGCCGAAGAAACGGGTGCTCATAGTTACCGGCTCAACTCTGCCGCCCGGCGGACGCTCCGCCGGATGTTGGCGTAGCCGGTGCAGCGGCAGAGGTTGCCCGAGATCGCATCGTCGATCTCGGCATCGGACGGGTCTGGGTTTTCGCGGAGGAAAGCTGCTGTGACCAGCAGGAAGCCGGGCGTGCAGAAGCCGCACTGGAGACCGTGGCACTCGTGGAACGCCTGCTGGGCCGGGTGGAGTGGAGACCCGTCGGCGGCCAGCCCCTCGACGGTCGTCACCTCGTGGCCGCGTGCCTGAACCGCGAGCATCAGGCAGGAGCGGACCGGCCGGCCGTCGAGGAGGACCGTGCAGCAGCCGCAGACACCGTGCTCGCAGCCGACGTGGGTGCCCGTGAGGCCGAGGCCGTGACGCAGGTGATCGGAGAGCAGCAGGCGCGGGTCGCCCGCGTCCGGTAGCTCGCGCCCGTTGACCTTCATGCGCCCATCACCTGCTCGACCATCGCCTCGACCAGGTGGAGGCGGAAGGCAGGGCTGCACTCGGGGTCGGCGCTCGGCTGCAGTCCGCGTGTCGGGTTGGCGGGGTCGGCCAGCACCGGCCGGGTGGCAACC
>DATCPJ010000039.1:0-4123 GCA_036570145.1 Candidatus Dormiibacterota bacterium | reverse complement strand
GGTGGCCGCAAAGCGGCCGGAGGGGCTTGCGCCGCACCCATCGATTGCTGTGGCCGCCCCCTCCCCGCCTGCCCAATTACCCAAATCCGAGATCAAAAGCTAGCCCTCACACTCAAGCTGACTTGCCTCCCACGAGTGGGGAGGTGGCCGCAAAGCGGCCGGAGGGGCCTGCGCCGCCCATCAGTCGCAGAGAGATGCAAGGTCATCCCAGAATCCTGGATAAGAGACTCCGACGCACTCCGCCCCGGCGACCTGTGTCTCGCCCTCCGCGAGCAGGCCGGCGACGGCGAGGGCCATCGCCACCCGGTGGTCGCCCTGCGACTCGACCGCCGCCCCGCGCAGCCGCACCGGCCCCTCGATCGCCCAGCCGTCCTCGCGCTCCTCGATGCTCGCCCCCATCGCCGAAAGCCCGGCGGCCATCGCTGCGATCCGGTCCGATTCCTTGACCCGCAGCTCGCGTGCGCCGCTGATCACCGTCCGGCCGGCAAGCTGGGTCGCCGCGACCGCGAGCACCGGCAGCTCGTCGATCAGCTCCGCGCTCAACCTGTCCGACCAGGCCCAGGGCTTCATGCCCCGAATGGTGACGGCGTGGAGCGTCGCGGTGGGCTCCCCGCCCTGCTTTCCCTCCTTGATCCGGGCGACCGGCAGCAGCCGCAGGATGCCGGCCCGCGTCGGGTTGATGCCCACGTCAGGCAGGGCGACCTGGGCCTTCGAGTGGAAGGCGGCGGCGACGATCCAGAAGGCGGCCGAGCTGAGGTCGCCCGGCACCCGCATGCTGAGCGGGTCGAGGCGGTCGGCCCGCCGCACCTCGACGGCATTACCGTCGACCCGGACCGGCGCCGCCATCGCGGCCAGCATCCGTTCGGTGTGGTCGCGGGTGCGGATGGTCTCGACGACCCGGGTGACGCCCTCCGCCTGGATGCCCGCCAGCAGGAGGCACGACTTGACCTGGGCGCTCGGCGTCGCCATCTCGTGGACGGCTCCCTGCAGCTTGCCGCCGCCGACCCGGAGCGGCTCGAGCACGGCGTAGGCTCCCATCTTCTTCAGCGGCTCGGCGACCCGGTCCATCGGCCGCCGGCTGAGCGATTCGTCGCCCAGCAGCGTGGTCGGAAAGGGCTGGCCCGCGAGCAGGCCGGCGAGGAGCCGCATGGTGGTGCCCGAGTTGCCGCAGTCGAGCGCCGCGTGGGGCTGCTTCAGCCCGTGCAGGCCGACGCCCCGCACCCCGCTGGGCGTGACCTCGACACCCAGCGCCCGCAGGCAGGAAGCCGTGCTGGCGACGTCATCGCCGGTCGCCAGGTTGTCGATCCGGGCCGACCCGGCGGCGACGGCGTTGAGGATCAGCGCGCGGTGGGAGATCGACTTATCGCCGGGAACCGCGACGGAGCCCCGCAGCTGGGCGGGTGGCCGGATGGTCGCGAGCACTGCCTGCTAAGGCTAGCGGGGGCTTACCGCTGCCCGTCCAACCAGCGCTCCCGCTTCTCCCGCGCCTCCTCGAAGAGCTCCGCCAGCCGCGGGTCGCCCGACTCGATGTGGCGGCGCAGCTTGGCCAGCTGCTGCTCGATGACGAGCAGCCACTCGACCAGGTTCTCGGCGTTGGTCGCGGCGATGCCGGCATACATCTCCGGGCTCCCCGCCGCGAGCCGGGTCATGTCCCGGAAGCCGGTCGAGGCGAGCCCGGCCATCTCCGGCCACTCGCGGGAGCCGGCGACCGCCAGCGCGTAGGCGGCGGAGAGGACGAAGGCCGAGTGGCTGACGGCGGCGACCAGGCGGTCGTGGCGCTCGGGGTCCATCACGATCGGGTAGGAACCGACTGCCCGCACCAGGTCCTCGACCCGGGAGTCGATCCGGGTCAGCACCCAGGGCGCGCCCCGGAACATCTCCGGGTCCGCGGCGTCGATCCCAGACGACTCGCGGCCGCACATCGGGTGCCCGCCGACGAAGTCGACGCCCGACTCGGCGGCCCAGACCATGATCCCGGCCTTGGTCGAAGCCATGTCGGTGACGAGGGCGCTGCGGGAGAGGTTGGGCAAGAGGTCGCGGATCGCCAGCGGCGGGACCGCCAGCATGATCAGGTCGGCGCCCTCGATGCCCGGCTCGCGGATGATCCCCCGCTCGAGCGCGGTCGCCATCGTGGCGGGGTTCGAGTCGACACCCACGATCTCGATCTCGGGGCGGGTGCGGTGGAGGGCCTCGGCGAAGGAGGCCCCCATCAACCCCAGGCCGACGACGCCGAGGCGCATGCCTACTGCGACGCCGCTGCGGCGGAGAGCACTCCTGTGAGGCGCTTCAGGTCGGCCATCAGGCGGTCGAAGGTGGCGAAGTCGAGCGACTGGGCGCCGTCGGAGAGCGCGTCGTCGGGGTGCGGGTGGACCTCCACGATGAGCCCGTTCGCACCCGCGGCCACCGCCGCCAGCGAGAGCGGCGAGACGAGCGACCAGCGACCCGTCCCCTGGGAGGGGTCGACGATCACCGGCAGGTGGGACAGCTCGCGGACGAGCGGCACCGCGTTGATGTCGAGCGTGAAGCGGGTCGCGGGCTCGAAGGTGCGGATGCCGCGCTCGCAGAGCATCACGTCGCGGTTGCCCTGGGAGAGCAGGTACTCGGCCGCCAGCAGCCACTCCTCGATCGTCGAGGACATGCCCCGCTTCAGCATCACCAGGTGTACTGAGCGGCCGGCCTCCTGGAGGAGCGCGTAGTTCTGCATGTTCCGGGTCCCGATCTGGAGGATGTCCGCGTAGCGGGCGACGAGCTCGACGTCGCCCGGGGTGACGACCTCGGTGATCACCTTGAGGCCGGTCTCCTCGCGCGCCCGGGCCAGCATCTTCAGCCCCTCCTCGCCGAGGCCCTGGAAGGAGTAGGGCGAGGTGCGCGGCTTGAAGGCGCCGCCGCGGAGGATCTTGGCCCCCTGCGCGGCGACGTGGCGGGCGGTCTCCATCAGCATCTCGACGCCCTCGACCGAGCACGGGCCGGCCATCATCGCGACCTCGTCGCCGCCGATCTTCACGCCGCCGACGTCGATGACCGTCGCCTTCGGCTGCCATTCCCGGCTGGCGAGCTTGTAGGGCTTGGTGATCTGGACGATCTCCTGGATCCCGGGCAGGTGGGCGAAGGCCTCCCGGTAGGCATAGGCGTTGCCGCCGATGACCCCGATGATCGAGCGGTCCTCGCCCTTCGAGAGCTCGGGGGTGAGGCCGAGCTCGCCGATCTTCTCGACGACGGCGTCGACCTGGGCGGGCAGCGCCTGGTGCGACATGACGATGATCACTGGACGCTCACTGGATGTTCAGCTCCCCGGCTGCTCGGTCGAGGTCCGCGCGGATCGCCTGCGCCCCACGCAGGTAGGCGGACTTCATCTCGGATTGGGCTCGGTCGGTGTTGTAGAGGAGAAGGATACGGATGCACATCGGAACCGACCGGGGATTCGGCCGCGGAACGACCATATCGTTGCCGCAGAGGAGGGGCACCCCGATCCAGCCCATCCGCCGCGCCGCCAGTGCGGGGAACTCGGCGTCGAGATCCAGGGTGGTCGTGAAGTAGGCGAAGCAGATCTCGGCCAGCGCGAGGTCGTTGAGCCTGACGAGCTCTGTCAAAAGCTCGGTCGTCGCCTCCACGATCGCCTCCGCGCGGTTGGCGTCGGCGGTCGTCGCGCCGCGGATCCCCCTCACCGGCATGCCGCGAGCAGCTCCTCGACCAGCCGGGCGGGGTCGCGGCCCTCGGCGAGCTCGTTGACGACCGCGCTCCCGACAGCGGCGGCGTCGGCAACGCCGCGGAGCGCGGCGACATGGGCGGGCGTGGCGATGCCGAACCCGGCCGCGACCGGCAGCGTGGTGTGCGAGCGGATCCGGCCGAGCAGCTCCCAGACACCGGGGGGAAGCTCCGCCCGCACGCCGGTGATACCGGTCAGGGTGACGCAGTAGACGAAGCCGCTGGAGGCGCCGCAGATCAGGCGGATGCGCTCCTCGCTGCTGGTCGGGGCGACCATGAAGACCGTCGACAGGCCGTGCTCGTGCAGCGCGGCGACGACGCTCTCGCCCTCCTCCGGCGGCAGGTCGGGCAGGATCACCCCGGCCACTCCGGCGGCCGCCGCGTCGGCCGCGAAGCGCTCCGCGTCGTAGGAGAGGAT
>DATCPJ010000038.1:0-17745 GCA_036570145.1 Candidatus Dormiibacterota bacterium | reverse complement strand
TGCTCGGACAGCACTCGGCCGAGGTGCTGGCCGAGCTCGGCTACTCCGCCACCGAGTTCAGGGAGCTGCGAGATCGCTCGGTCACGGCCTGAGTGGCTGTTGGTGGACGGGTCCTCCTTGATCTTTCGCTCGTTCTTTGGCAACAAGGCCGACCAGCGAGCGCCTGACGGCCGTTCCGTCAATGCCGTCCGGGGGACCCTCGACTCGCTCGCGCGATTGGTCGAGTCCCGCCGCCCACGCTCCCTCGCCATCGCGACCGACGAGGACTGGCGGCCGGCCTTCCGGGTCAAGGCGCTGCCGAGCTATAAGTCGCACCGCGTTGCCGAGCCCGTCCCGCCCGGCCTCGAACCGCAGCTGCCGCTGATCGAGGCGGTGCTCAAGGCCATCGGCCTCAACGTGATCGGCAAGCAGGGCTTCGAGGCCGAGGACATCATCGCGTCGCTGGCCCGCAAGGTCCCGCCGCCGATCGAGGTCTACAGCGGTGACCGCGACCTCTTCGCGATCATCCGCGACCCCGACGTCGTCGTCCTCTACCCGGAGAAGACCGGCCTGGCGGTCGTCGACGAGGCGGACGTCGAGAGGCGCTACGCGATCCCGGGCAAGAGCTACGCCGAGTTCGCGATACTCCGCGGCGACCCTTCCGACGGGCTGCCCGGTGTCCCCGGTGTCGGGGCCAAGACCGCGGCGGGCCTGGTCCGGCGGCACAAGACGCTGGACGGCATCCTCGCCGGCCTCGACTGGAGCGAAGCGACCCGCGACTACATCAAGCGGGCGCGGCAGGTCGTCTACCCGGTCGAGGACCTGGACCTGCCGGACCCGGTTCCCGGTCTGCCGGTGGAGCCCGCCGACGCGGAGGCGCTGGAGAAGATGAACCGCGAGCTGGGCATCGAAACCTCGACCACCCGCCTCCGCAACGCCCTCCGCGCGGCCGCCAACGCCCCCGGATAGGAGAACGGCTCGCCAGATCGGGCGCCACTGCAAGGAGTCCGAAACCGTGCCTTGTGGTGAATCCGTCCGTCCCCCTCCTGGTTGGAGGGCTAGGTATGGGGCGGGCCCTGCGCCAGGTTGTAGCGCCGCGCTCCCTGAAATGCGTCGTACATGCCGTAGATCCAAACGACCGGCACCAGGATCAGGCCGACTATGGCAAGGATCAGGACCCAGGCGGTGATCCAGGCGACCAGGATCACGAGGCCCTTTCCGGTCTCGCCGTTGATGATCGTCCCCAAACCGGGGAGCAGCAGCGATGCGAACAGGCTGGCAGCCGGGTTCCGCGAAGTGGCCCCCGGCTGCCGCAATTCCTAGCCCTTCAGCACGACCGTTCCCGCCGCCTTGTCGTGGATCGCCTGCCGGCGCGGATCCCAGATCATCCAGAGCCCGGCGACAAGGCCGACGATGCAGACGCAGAAGAGAAGTTCCGCGTAGAGGATCAGCGCCCGGATCAGCGCCTTCCCCATGGTCAGGGGTCCACCGGTGCCGGCGTCGACGACCTTCAGGTTGAAGGGCATCATTCCGACGGTCTGGCCGCGCGACGAGAACATGTAGGCGAGGTATCCGATGAAGACGAGGCTGCCCAGGCCCGAGATGCCGTATGAGCCACTGCTGCCGGCGGCGGTCCTGACGGCCCCCAAAATGATCGCGACCGGGATGAAGACGATCAGGTAGTCGATAACGAATGCGAGAAGCCGCCAGCCGAACGCCGCGTAAGGCTGGCTCAGGGCGGCGCCGGCCATTCCAAGGGGAGCACCGTAGGCAGGCGTCATGCCGGGCGGGGGAGGTGGCTGGTAGCCGCCGGGCGGAGCGTAGGCGGGCGGTGGGCCCGGCTCCGGCGATGGCGGAGGGGGAGGTGGCGGCGTATAGGAGGGAGGTGGCGGCGGCGGTGGTGGTCCTCCGATCGGCGGTGGCGGAACCGCGGGCGGTTGCGGCTCGCTGCCGGGCGGCTGCGGCGAACCTTCTCCCGGGGGTGGTGGAGTTTCCTGGTCCATCTCTTCAATTCCCTCCTGGACGGGCGGCCGCAAACCTTGTGATTATTGGCCTATCGGTAAACCGGCGCAAGCACTGGGTCAGCCGAGGTCGTAGAAGCGCCGAACGGCGTCGCGCAGATTGGGCAAGGGGTCCGTCTTCAGGAAATAGGCGTCGCAGCCCGCGGTCATCGAGTCCTGCCGCGTGGCCATGCCCGCCGTGTAGACGATGACGCGGACGGCGCTGTGGGCGCTGTCCTTGACCTTCCGGCAGAGCTGCAGCCCGGTCATCCCAGGCATCTGGACGTCGGCCACGACGACGCTCGGGCCGTGGCTCTGGATCATCTCCCAGGCCGCGGTGCCGTCCTTCGCCTCCAGCACCCGGTGGCCGTCGAGCTCGAGGAGCATGCGCACCATCGTCCGGATGTCGGGATCGTCGTCGGCGACCAGGACCGGTGGCCGGTAGTCGCCGGCCGCCGCCTGATCAGCCTGAAGGGCCATCTAAGCCACCACACCCATTTTTGCGACACGAATTGTAAGCGGGGCGATGGGTCGCGGCAATACGAAACCTGACAGCGGCGCTTCCCGAAGCGGTTTCAGGAGCGTGGCCTTCCGCGCGTCTCTTCCTGAGGCCCGCCGGTGCGCACCAGCAGGCGAACCGGCCTGTCCAGGAAGAGGTAGTTCCACGCCCAGTTGACGAGGACGACGATTTTCGACCGGAAGGTGACGATCTGGAGCAGGTGGAAGGCCAGCCAGAGGATCCACCCCGCGAAGCCCGACATCCGGATCGGCCCGATCTCGGCGACCCCGGCGTTGCGGCCGATCGTCGCCATCATGCCCGGGTCGGCGTAGCGGAAAGGCTCCGCCCGCTCGCCCGCGAGCGCCCGTAGGATCGCGCGGGCCACGTGCTTCGCCTCCTGCATTGCGGGCGGGATGAGCTGCGGCAGCTGCGCGCCGTCCTGCTCCACAGCCGCCAGGTCGCCGATCACGAAGACCTCCGGGTGGCCCGCGAGCTGGAGGGTGGGGCCGACCTTGACGGTGCCACCGCGGCCGTGCTCAACGGCCAGCGTGGCGGCGAGGTCGCCGGCCCGGACGCCGGCCGTCCAGATGACCGTTCCGACGTCGATCCGCTCGCCGTCGGAGAGCTCGATGTGGTCCTCTCCGGCGCCGGAAACCGTCCGTTCGAGGAGGACTTCGACGCCGCGCCGCGCGAGCGTCCGGCGAGCGCTCTCGCGGAGCGGCGGCAGGAAGGCCGCGAGGAGGTGGGGGGCGGCTTCGAGGAGAAGGATCCGGGTTTCCCGGATGTAGACCGACGGAAAGTCCTTGGCGAGCACTCCCCGGATCAGCTCGGACAGGGCGCCGCTGAACTCGACTCCGGTGGGACCGCCGCCGACGACGGCGAAGGTGAGCAGCATCCGGCGCCGCTCGGGGTCCTCCGTCCAGGACGCCTCCTCGAAGCGGCGCAGCACCTGGTTGCGGAGCACCAGTGCCTGCTCCAGGTCCTTCAGCCCGAAGGCCGAATCGGCCAGGCCCTCGATCTGGAAGTAGTTGGTGGCGCTCCCGGTGCAGAGGACGAGGAAGTCGTATGCGAGCGGCTCGACGTCGGTAAGCAGCCGCCGGCGCGCGAGGTCGATGCCGGTGGCCTCGGCCATCCGGACCTCGAGGTTGTGGATGGGGCGGACGAGCCCGCGGATCGGATGCGCCACCTCGGAGGGGTCGAGCAGCGCGGACGCCACCTGGTAGAGGAGGGGAGTGAAGGTGTGGTAGTTGTGGCGGTCGACCAGCACCATCTCCACCTGCCGGCCGCGCAGGGCGCGGACCACGGTCAGACCCGCGAAACCGGCCCCCACCACCACCACCCTGGCCTTGCCCGGCATCGATGGACAATGCTTCCATAAAGGTGACGCCCAGCTCGACCTACCGCCTCCAGCTCCATTCCGGCTTCGACTTCGACGCCGCGGTAGCCGTCGCGCCCTACCTCGCGGCGCTTGGTGTCAGCCACGCCTACACCTCGCCCTACCTCCAGGCTGCGAAGGGATCCAGCCATGGCTACGACGTGGTCGACCACTCTCGCGTCAACGTCGAGCTCGGTGGCGAGGAAGGCCACCAGCGCTTCTGCCAGGCGCTCGGGGAGAACCGCCTGGGCCAGGTCCTCGACATCGTGCCCAACCACATGTCGATCGCGGGTCGCGACAACCGCTGGTGGTGGGATGTCCTCCGCCAGGGCCGCCGCAGCCGCTACGCCGGCTACTTCGACGTCGACTGGAACTCGCCCGAGCCGAAGCTGCGCGGCAAGGTCCTGATGCCGATCCTGGGCGATCACTACGGCCGGGTTCTCGACGCCGGCGATATCAAGCTCGTCCAGGAGCCGGACGGGCTCGTCCTCCACTACTTCGAGCACGAGCTGCCGATCGACCCCGAATCGCTTGCCGGAGGCGATCTCGAGCGGGACCCGGAGAGGCTTGCCGCCGACCCGGAGGCGCTCCACGAGCTGCTCGAGCGCCAGAACTACCGGCTCGCCTCCTGGCGCACCGCCGGCCAGGACCTCGACTACCGCCGGTTCTTCGACGTCAACAGCCTGGCCGCCCTCCGGATGGAGGAGGGCGAGGTGTTCCAGGAGACCCACGCGCTGGTTCTCGGCTGGCTCGCCGCGGGCGTCCTGGACGGACTCCGGGTCGACCATCCCGACGGGCTGCGCGATCCCCGCCAGTACCTCGAGCGGCTCCGCCAGGCTGCTCCCGGGGCCTGGATCGTGGTCGAGAAGATCCTCGCCGCGGAGGAGCGCCTGCCGGCCGATTGGCCGGTCGACGGGACGACCGGGTACGAGTTTGGGAACCGGCTGACCGCCCTTTACGTGGACGGCGCGGCGGAGACGCCCCTGAGCCGCTTCTACGCCCAGTTCGCCGGGATCGATGAAGGGTTCGCCGAGATCGCCTACCGCTCCAAGAAGCTCGTCCTCGGAAAGCTGCTGGCAAGCGACCTGCGGCGCCTGACCGCCAACTTCGTCCGGGTCTGCGAGGGCAACCGCCTTTACCGCGACTTCACCCGGTTCGCGATCGGCGAGGTGCTCGCCGAGTTCATCGCCTGCCTCCCGGTCTACCGGACCTACGCCCGGCCCGGCGAGCCGGTCAGCCCGGCCGATCGGGCCCCGATCGAAGCCGCGGCGGGCGAAGCCAAGCGGCGCCGTCCCGACCTCGACCCCGAGCTGGTCGACTTCCTGGTCGCCATCCTGCTCGGTGAGCACACGGGGGAGGAGGAGGCCAACCTGGTGGCTCGGCTCCAGCAGACGACTGGAGCCGTGATGGCCAAGGGCGTCGAGGACACCGCCTTCTACGTCTACAACCGGTTCGTCGCGCTGAACGAGGTCGGCGGTGACCCGGGCCGGTTCGCGATCGGCCCGGAAACGTTCCACGCAGCGACCCTGGAGACGGCCCGGACCCATCCCGCCGGGATGCTGACGAGCTCCACCCACGACAGCAAGCGGAGCGAGGACGTCCGGGCTCGGCTGGCCCTCCTCTCCGAGATCCCGGGGGAATGGACGGCGGCGGTCCTCCGCTGGTCGGCGCTCAACGCCCGCCATCGCCGAGCCGGGCTGCCGGATCGGAACATCGAATACCACCTCTACCAGACCCTGGTCGGCGCCCACCCGATCGGTCCCGACCGCCTGCTGCCGTATGCCGAGAAGGCTGCTCGCGAGGCCAAGACCCACACCTCCTGGACGGCCGTCGACGAGGACTACGAGAGGGCTGTTCGCGAGTTTGTCGAGCGGGCACTGGCCGACTCCGAGTTCCTCGCCGCCGTGGATGGCTTCGCCGGCCCGCTGGTCGGCCCCGGGCGCGTGAACTCGCTGGCCTGGAAGCTGCTCGTCCTCACCGCACCCGGCGTCCCCGACCTCTACCAGGGCAGCGAGCTATGGGACCTGAGCCTTGTCGACCCGGACAACCGCCGTCCCGTCGACTACGACCTCCGCCGCCGCCTGCTCGGCGAGCTCGACGGGCTCGCCGCCGAGGAGGCCTGGGCGAGGCCGGGCGAAGGACTGCCGAAGCTGCTGGTCGTGCAGCGGACGCTGCAGCTCCGCCGCCGGCGACCCGCCGCCTACGGCCCCGAAGGAACCTACCGGCCTCTCGTCGCGCACGGGCCCAAGGCCCGGCACGCGGTGGCCTTCGCTCGGGCCGAGGAGGTCGTCACGGTGGTTCCCAGGCTTGTCCTCGGGCTCGCCGGCGAGTGGGCGGGCACCGAGCTGGAGCTGCCGCCCGGCCAGTGGCGGGACGAGTTCACCTGCGCGGTCGTCGATGGTGGCCGGCAGCCGCTTGCCAACCTCCTCGGCCGCTTCCCGGTAGCCCTGCTCGCCCGCGTCTAGGTGAGATTCCCTCTGGGCGCAACGCTGGCTGTCGTGATGCCACGTTGTGTCTGGCGCCGCGCATCGAGTTAATCCAGGGAAGGGGCGGCGACCCAGGGTCTTGGCGTCGGACTGCGACGCGTGTGCTGGGATCCGCCGGCGGATCGACGCCCAGCAGGCCAACGAATGAGCGGTTCGCCGGCGGATCGACCCCTAGACAGCTCAAGCCGCAGCTATTCGCCGGAGGATCGGAGGGCTTCAGCCGGTCGGCGGAGGGAGCGTCAGCCGGAAGCCGGCGCCCGCGTCGGTCGGGATCAGCTCCAGGCGCCCGCCGTGGCGCTCGGCAAGCTCGCGGCTGATGGCGAGGCCGAGCCCGGTGCCCGCCTGGCGTGGCAGCTCCGGGTGATCGACCCGGTAGAAGCGCTCGAAGACCTTGTCACGGTGCGCCTCCGGGATCCCGAGGCCGCGATCGGTCACGGTGACCTCGCTCGGAGGTCCGGGGGAGATCGCGATCCGGACCCAGGGCCTGTCGGTCGTGTAGGTCAGCGCGTTGTTGATCAGGTTGTCGAGGATCCGGGCGAGATGGTCGGGGTCGGCGCGAACCGGAACCGGCTCCGCCGGCAGCTCGGCGACCACCTCGGCGTTGAGGAGGGCGGCCCTCGGCTCACAGCGCGAGAGCGAGTCGCGGACCGAGCTCCGGAGATCGAATTCGCTCACCGCGGTCGGCATGGTCCCCGCCTCCAGTCGGGCCGCGATCAGCAGGTCCTCGACCAGGCCACCCAGCTCGCTGGTCTTGCCGGCGAGGACGGAGAGGGGATGCGCCCAGGGCTGCGGCGACGGCCCAAAGGTTCCGTCCTGGAGCATCGAGACATAGCCGGAGATGACCGAAAGCGGGGTCCGCAGCTCGTGGGCGGCGAGGTTCATGAAGTCGCTCTTGGTGCGGCTCAGGTCGTGCGCCTCGCCATACAGCGCCGCGTTGCGAAGGGCTACCGCGGCGGCGTTGCCAATCAGCTGAAGGAGCTCGATGTCCTCCCTCGAGAAGGGATTGTCGGTGCGGCGGGTCAGGATCAGGATCGCTCCGACGGTGCCTCCCATCACGAGGGGGATGATCGCCGCGTAGCGGGTGCCGGCGTGCGCCTTCCGGCTCTTCGCGTCGAGGCGGAAGGCATCAAAGCCCTCGGCGACCTTGGGGCGGCCGGTCGTTACGGCGCGGTCGGTCGGCGAGCCGAATGGGATCTCGTAACGATCGCCCACCGGGATCTGCCGCCCATCGCGGTCGTAGCCGTCCTCGACGATCATCTCCGAGCCTTCGACCAGCGCCAGGCTGGCGCGGTCGGCGCCGACCGACTCGACGGCCCTGCGGAGGAGCCGCCGGATCACCTCCCGGTAGTCGAGAGCCGAGGCCAGCTCCAGGGTCAGCTCGAGACCCGTCTTGAGCCGCTCGTTGGAGCGGTTGGCTGAGTCGAGCAGCTCAGCCCGGTGGAGGGTCAGGCTGACCCGCTTGCCGAACTCGTCCATGAGGCTGCGCTGCTCGGCCGTGAAGGACGCCGAGCCCTTTCGGTAAAAGCCGAGCACGCCCATCGCCGTCCGCCCGTCGGGCAGCTCCCGGCCGGTGATCAGCGGGATCAGCCGGCCGGTGTCGATGCCGCCCGCCTCGAGGGTGTCGGCGAGCAAGCTCTCCGCCTGCAGCCGGGTCGACTCGATGGTGCGGCTCTCCGACATCGCGCTGCCTGCGATGCTGCCGAGCCAGGGCCACTCCCGGCCCACCAGGGTCGCCGCCCAGGGCCCCCCGCCGGCCACGATCCGGAAGTGGGTGGGCCGCTCGGGGGGCACCATGCTGATCACGCACTCGGTGCCCGGCACGATCTCGATCGCCTGCCGGGCGACGGCGTCCGCGACCTCGCTGAAGGGGGCGATGCGCCAGAGCATGTCGGTGCTCGCGAGCAGCGCTTCGAGCTGCCGGCTGCCCGCGCGAGTCTGTTCGAAGAGCTGGGCCACGTGGACCGCGGCCGCCAACGGGGAGGCGACCAGCTGGAGGAGCAGGGTGTCCTGCTCGGTGAACGGCGACGCCTCTCGGTCCCGCGCCACCGAGAGGACGCCCATCCGGGCGCCACCACTCCAGAGCGGCACACCGACATAAGGTCCGAGACGATGAAGTTCCGCCCAAGCGTGGGTCCCCTCCCCCCAGCGGGGATCTCGAAGGTCGGTTACGAGCGGCTCGCCGCCGCTTCGCAGCGCCGTCTCCGGCGTGTCCTCCGGCAGGCTCTCGCGATGGACGGTCTCGCCCGGGTAGCCGGAGGCGACGATCCAGCCGCCGGCCGACCGGAACGTCATCACCGCAACCGCCGCGTCGAGCACCGAGGCGGCCCGATCCACGCCCAGGGCGAGTACCTCCTCCAGCTCGACACGGCTGTTGACCTCGGCCATCGCCTGTGCCAGCGAGACGAGCTCGCGGGGAACCCGACGCCGCTCAGTTGGAGCTGTAATGGACGTGCTCCAGGTTGCGCTTATGGGCCTTGGGTAGCGCTGCGCCATCGACCGCCGTGGAACAGCCGGCACAGATGCCCACCACCAACACGTCGGTCCGCCGGGGGTGGAAGTGGTGCAGCTCCTCGAGGTGGTCCTCGAGCGCCCGGAGCAGCGAGTCCTCGAGGTGGAGGATGCCTTCGCAGCGCTCGCAGATGGCGTGCTGGTGGTCCTCGCCGGCGACCTCGTAATGGGTGGCGCCGGCGCCGAAGCGCACCGGCCGGAGCGCGCCCGCGATCGTGAACGCCTCGAGAGCCCGGTAGACGGTGGACCGGGGGAAGCCGGGGCGCACGGCCTGGATCCGCGCGGCGATCTCATCGGCGGTGCAGTGCGGGCCGAGCGCTCTGATCGTGTCCCAGACCAGGCGGCGCTGGGAAGTGTTGCGCTGGCCGGCTCCGAGGGGCGGCTTTCTCATCCTCTGCGCTTCAGACTAGTCGCTGATCGAACATATAAGAGTGGTATACCGCTATACCGTGGCAGCGGCGCGGCTGGGGGGATTGGCCCTGCTGGCCGGCGCGTTGCTGCTGGCGCTGCCCGTCGCCGCCGGCGCAGCCACCGTCCTGCCGTCACCGGCCATCCCCGTGCCCCTGGCGACCATCCCGGTGCCGCTGCCGACACTGAGCCCGAGCCTACCTCCCCTTGGCTCCAACCCCATCCCTTCGATCGGCGCCCTGCCGTCCCTGGATGCCGGACCGGCCGGCGCAGCGCCGTCCCCCGCAGCAGGGCAGGGGGGCGTCGGTGGTACCGTGCGGGCGACGACCGGCGCGTCGCCGGTGGATTCGGTCGTCGCCACCGTCTTGCGTCTGCTGGCCAGCCAGGTGCCGGTGCTTCCGGTTCTCCTGCCGCTGCTCGCGGGCCTCCTGGTACTCCTTGTCTCGGCGTTGCTGGCCGCCCGCCGCCGCACCCAGGAAGCGCGCCGCTTCGAACGCCTGGAGCGGTCCAAGTCGGACTTCCTCAAGCTCGCCTCACACGAGCTTCGCACGCCGCTGACGGTGCTCCTCGGCTACGTGTCGATGATCCGTGACGGTGACGTCAAGCCGGATACGCCCGGCTTCACGACGGCGCTCTCGATTCTCGAGGAGCGCCTCAACCAGGTGAACACAATCGTCGAGCAGATGCTCGAAGCGGCGCGGCTCGAAGAGGGAAGCGCCCACCTCAACCTCGAAGGCTGCGACCTGGGCGAGCTTGCCGCCGAATCGGTTGTCGGCATCCGGGCCCGGACCGGGGCAGACCACCCGATCGATTTTCGCCCCCCGAGGGCCGGGCTGCGGGTGCTCAGCGATCGTGTACGCGTCGCCGCGATCCTCGACCAGCTGCTCGACAACGCGGTCAAGTATTCGCCCGAGGGCGGGAAGATCGAGTGCAGCCTGGCCGAGAAAGCGGGCCGAGCCCTGTTCACGGTCCGCGACCATGGCCTCGGCATCGCCCGTGAGGACCAGGCCAAGATCTTCACGCGTTTCGGGCGCCTGCTCACCCGCGAGAACAGCCACATCACGGGCGCCGGCCTGGGACTCTACCTCGCTCGCGAGCACGCCCGGCGGATGGGCGGCGACATCGCCGTCGAGTCGCGGCCGGCCGAGGGCAGCGCATTCACGCTCAGCCTTCCGCTGCTGGCAGCCCCCGACCCAGGTCCAGCGTCCGCTTCCCCCGGTGACAGGAGGTGAAGACGGCCCGGGAGCGGATCGTGGCCGCCGCTCGCGAGGAGCTGGCGCGCGGCGAGCGCCCGGTGGTCGCCGAGATCATCGCGCGCGCCGGCGTCTCGAAGGCGACCTTCTACCGCACCTTCGGCTCCCGCGAGGGCCTCTTCCACGAGCTCGACGTCGAGCCCGAGCCGAACGGCCGGCCGGCGATCCTGGAGGCCGCCGCCGAGCTGCTCGCCCGGGACGGCCTGGCCCGGCTGTCGATGGACGAGCTGGCCGTCCTGGCAGGGGTGTCCCGGGCCCGCCTCTACCGCCTCTACCCCGGCAAGGCAGCCCTCTTCGCGGAGATGGTGCGGACCTTCTCCCCGATCGAGGTCATGGTGGCGACGATGGAGCGCCTGGCCGGGGAGCCGCCCGACCGGGCGATGCCGCAGCTGGCGGTCAGCGTCTGGCGTGCCGTCTCGACCCACCTCGGCGTGGTTCGGCCGCTCCTCTTCGAGGCCGCCAGCCTCGGACCCGATGTCAGGGAGGCGATCCTCGAGGACGCCATGCCGAAGCTGATCGGCGCCCTCGGTGGCTACCTGCTGAGCCAGATGCAGGCGGGTCGGCTGCGGACGATGCACCCCGTGCTGGCGATCCAGTCCTTCGCCGGCCCGATCATCGTCCACGTCCTGCTCCGCCCGGTCGTGACCGAGGCGCTGGGCATGGAGCTCGATTCGGAGGCCGCGGTCCGGGAGTTCGCCGCCAACTGGGTGCGGGGGATGCGGCCGGACGCCTAGTCCCCGGCTTCAAAGCGAATACGCGGCGCCGCCGTCCTTGCGCGGGTCGGAGGCGCCTCGTAGGGTCCCGTCCGGGTCGACGACGATCAGCTGCGCGTTGGCGAAGTACCAGTCGTAGTTCTGCGGCCGGCGGTTCACCGCGTAGCCGGCGGCGCGGAGGCCGTCGATGACAGTGGCCGGCACCCGACCCTCGGCCTGGACGATCTCCGCCTGGTAGTCCACGCGGGGCGCGGAGACCGCCTCCACCGGCGTCATCCCGTGGTCGACGACATTGAGCAGGGTCTGCAAGACGGCGGTGACGATCTTGGTGCCGCCCGGCGCGCCCACCACCGCTCGCACCCGGTCACCCGAGAAGGCGATCGTCGGCACCATCATCGTGATCCGCGTCTTTCCCGGTGCGATCGAGTTGACCCGGCCGGGGCGGGGGTCGAAGCAGTTGAGGTAGTTGTTGTAGCCGAAGCCGAGGCCGTCGGTGACCACCCCGCTCGAGCTGCCCAGCGTGTGCGTCAGAGAGACCGCGTTGCCCTCGCCGTCGACCACCGAGATATGGGTCGTCGTCGGAGCTTCCAGCGGCGGCCGGCCGGCGAAGCGCTCGCCTCCCGCAACCTTGCGGCGTGCCTCTTCGGCGTACGCCTTGTCCAGCAACCGCTCGACCGGGACCTCGGCGAACTTCGGGTCGGCGAGGTGGCGCTCGCGGTCGGCGAACGCCCAGCCCATCGCTTCGACCCGCAGCCGGGCCGCTTCGACGCTCGGCCAGCCGGCCGCGCCGAAGTCGAATCCTTCCAGGAAATTCAGCATCTGGAGCAGCGGCAGGCCACCTGCCGGCGGAGCCGGGGCGACCACCCGGAGGCCGCGGTAGGTGGACTCCAGCGGTCGCGCGATCTCGGCGCGGTAGCCGGCCAGGTCGGTGCGGGAGATGAAGCCGCCGTGGGACTGGAAGTCGGCCGCGATCCGCTCCCCGATCTCCCCCTCGTAGAAGGCGCGGGAGCCTTCTCGGGCGAGCATCCGGAGGGTGCGCCCGTAGTCGGCCTGGAGCAGCTGCTCGCCAAGGCCTTTGAGGTTGCCGTCGTTCGTATAGAGCGCCCGCGCCGCAGGTGTCACCTGGATCCGCTGCGCCATCGGCAGCTGGTCCGGGCTCAGCTCACTTGTCCAGCTGGCTCGGAGCTCGGCATTGACGACGAAGCCCTCCTCGGCGAAGGCGACGGCCGGCTGCAGCGCGTCCGACCAGGAGATCGTCCCGTGTCGCTCGAGGGCGAGGGCGAGGCCCGCGACGGTGCCCGGGACGCCCACGCTCTGGTATCCGGCGTCGTTGACGCCACCCTCGACGACGTAGTTGTAGCGGTCTGCCGCCTCCTTTATGAAGATCGGCTCCCACATGTCGGCGCGCACCTCGCCGCCGGCGCGGGGATGGAACTCGATCGTCTCCGTGGTCCGGGTCGCCGCGCGGTGGACGAGCATCATGCCGCCACCCCCGATGCCGCACATCTGCGGGTCGAGGACACCCTGGCAGAAGGCTGTCGTCACCGCGGCGTCGACCGCGTTGCCGCCCTGCCGGAGCACGGCCAACCCAGCCTCCGCGGCGAGTGGTTGGGGGCAGACGATCATCGCCGGCATTGGTGAGCCCTCAGCCTAGCCGCAGAGGAAGTCGATCAGCGCCGTGCTGAACCGCTCGGCGACCTCGTAGGGCAGCATGTGGCCGGCCTTCTCATACAGCTCGTAGCGAGCGTCGGGCAGCTTGGACCGGATCTTCTCCACATTGCTGAAGGGCAGCAGCTGGTCCTGCCTTCCCCAGGCGACCAGGACCGGCATGCGCAGCTCCGGCAGCCGATCCAGGAGCAGCCGCTCCGGGCGGACGCCGCGGAACCGCAACCCGGCCCGGAGCACGTTCCAGAAGTAGCGGCGCGCCGCCTCGTCGTTGAGCCAGCGCTCGGCGTCACGCAGCTCCTGCTCGAGGACCTCCTCGTCCCAGGAGCTCGCGATCAGGCCGAACACCTGGCGCAGCGCGAAGGGCCGCACCAGCGGCCGTGCGACCTGGAGCGTGAGCAGCCGCAGGGCCGGGTTCACGTCGGGGCCGACCGCCGCCGCGACGAGGGCCAGCCGGCGCACCCGCGCCGGTCGGTGGAGCGCGAACGCGGTGGCCACGGCACCGCCGAGGGAGTGGCCGACGAGGTCGACATCGTCCACATAGAAGGTGTCCAGGAACGCCTCCAGGAAGACGGTCGACCCGGCTTCGTCGAGGACATCGGGCATCGGCTCGCTGTAGCCGAAGCCGGGCATGTCGATGGAGATCGCCCGGAAACCCGCTTCGACCAATGCCGGGACGGTGCGGCTCCAGTTCCGGAGGGAATGGCCGATGCCGTGGAGGAGCAGAACCGTGGGGCCCTGGCCGGTGTCCTCGTAGCGGACCTTCCGGCCGAGGACCCGGACGAACCGGTGGTACTCGCTCAGGGCCGGGCCGGCCTCCCCTTCGGGCCAAGGTCGGTCGCAAGCAGGCGGTAGGCATCGGCGATCCACTGGGTGAGCAGCGGCCGGGTGTCGCGGGGATCGATCAGCTTCTCGACGCCGAAGCCCTCGGCGGTGCGGAAGGGCGACCTCACCGCCTCCAGGCGGCCGCTGATCTCCTCCTTCAGCCGGGCCGGGTCCAGCGCTGCCTCGAGCTCGCGCCGGTAGGCCGCCTCCAGCCCGCCCTCGATCGGCAGGCTGCCCCAGTCGCCGCTCGGCCAGGCGAAGCGAAGGTTCAACTTCTGGGCGTTCCCGTGGCCCGCGCCGGCCACCCCGAAGACGCGGCGGACGATGACCGATACGAAGGGCACCTGCGCCTGGTACACCGCTGCCAGCGCGCGGACGCCGCGGCGGATCGTCCCCGCCTTCTCGGCGTCGACGCCGACGACGAAGCCGGGCTGGTCGACCAGGTGGACGATCGGCAGGTGGAAGGTGTCGGCGAAGTCGATGAAGCGGGCCAGCTTGTCGGAGGCCGCGGCCGTGAGTCCTCCGCCGTAGATCTTGGGGTCGGCGGCGAGCACGGCCACCGGGTAGCCGTCGAGGCGCGCGAGCGAGGTCGTCAGGCTCGGCCCGAAGAAGCGGCCGAGCTCGAACACCGACTCGATGTCGAAGACCGCCGCCAGGATCCGCCGCATGTCGTAGGCCTGGCGGCGGTTGCGGGGGACCGCGCTGAGCAGCCACTCGTCGCGGCGCTTCGGGTCGTCTGCCGGCAGGCAGCGGGGCGGGATCTCCCAGACGCTGGCGGGCAGGTAGCCGAGGAAGCGGCGGATCTGCCCGAACGCCTCGACCTCGCTGTCGACGACGTTGTCGACCGCGCCCGACTCGCGGGCGTGGATCTCCCAGCCGCCCAGCTCCTCCTTCGTCACCTCCTGCCCCATGCCGGCCTTGACCACCGGCGGTCCGGCGACGAAGAGCTGGGACAGCCCCTTGACCATGACGCTGAAATGGGCGTGAGCGACCCTTGCCGCGCCCAGCCCCGCGACCGGCCCGAGGCAGGCGGCGGCAACCGGCACCTTGGCGTAGTTGTCGACGACCAGGTCCCAGGCCGGGTTGGCGGGCACATAGGTCCGCCCCAGTGTCTCGAGCGTCTTGACGCTGCCGCCACCGCCGGTGCCGTCGACCAATCGCACGATCGGCAGCCGCAGCTCGTTCGCCATCCGCTCGGCGAAGACCTGCTTGCCGTGGATGGAGGCATCCGCGGCGCCGCCGCGAACCGTGAAGTCGTCGCCGCTGACGACCACCTTGCGCCCCTCGACCCGGCCGGTGCCGACCACGTTGTTGGCAGGCGTGAACTCCTTCAGCTCGGCGTCGTCGCCGTAGGTGGCGAAGCCGGCGAGCGCGCCCCACTCCTCGAAGCTGCCGGGATCGACCAGCTTCTCGATCCGCTCCCGGACCGTCAGCCGGCCGGTGTCGTGCTGGCGCTTGACGCGCTCCTCGCCCCCCATCCGGCGGGCCAGCTCCTCCCGCCGGTGGAGCTCGTCGACCTCCGGCTGCCAGGTCACCGCGGTTTAAAGGTTCGCGGTGTGCGCTTCGAGCAGGCTCGCGAACTTGCGGCGAGCAGCGTCCCGCCGCGTCGGGATGTGCTCGCTCGGCTTGTAGCCCTCGGGCGCCGTGTAGTCCTTCAGGATGTAGCGGCTCACCGACTGGCGGTGCACCTCGTCCGGCCCGTCGTACATCCGGGCGGCTCGGGCGTGGCGGTACATCTCCTCCAGCGGCATGTCGGATGAGTAGCCGAGGGAGCCATGGATCTGGATCGCCCGGTCGATCACGTCGTGGAGGACCTTGGCCCCGAAGAACTTGATCTGGCCGATCTCCTTGCGGGCCGCCGGCGCACCGTGCTTGTCGATCATCCACGCCGCGTGGAGAGTCATGAGACGGGCGGCGGACATCTCGGCGGCCGAATCGGCGATCCAGTTCTGGACCGTCTGGTGCTTGGCGAGCTTGCCGCCGAAGGCCTCTCGCTGGAGAGCCCTCTCGCAGAGCATGTCGAAGGCCCGCCGTGCCTGGCCCAGCCAGCGCATGCAGTGGTGGATGCGGCCGGGCCCGAGCCGGATCTGGGCGATCTCGAAGCCCTGGCCGCGGCGCCCGACGAGGCTCTCCCGGGGGACGCGGACGTCCTCGTAAAGGATCTCCGCATGCCCGTAGCCGAAACGCTCGTGCTCGCCGGCCATGGTCGGGATGTTGCGGACCAGGTTGACGCCCGGCGTGTTGGCCGGCACGATGATCATCGAGGCTCGCTCGTAGGGACCCGCCTCGGGGTCGGTGACCAGCATCACGAGGAGGAAGTCGGCGATCATGCCGTTGCTGGAGAACCATTTGTGGCCGTTGATCACCCACTCGTCGCCATCCAGCACGGCGGTGGTCGACATCCGGGTGGGGTCCGAGCCGGCGTTGTCGGGCTCGGTCATCGAGAAGGCGGAGCGGATCTTCCCCTCGAGCAGGGGATGGAGCCAGCGTTCCTTCTGCTCCCGGCTGCCGAAGTGGGCCAGCACCTCCGAGTTGCCGGAGTCGGGCGCCTGGTTGCCGAACACGATCGGAGCCCAGGGTGACGCGCCCTCGATCTCGTGCATCAGGCCCAGCTTCACCTGGCCGAAGCCCTGGCCGCCAAGCTCGGGGGGCAGGTGGGTGGCCCAGAGCTTCTGGGACTTGACCTCCTGCTGGAGCGGACGGATGAGCCGGAGAAACTGCTCGTCGGTCACCTCCGGGGCGATGACCTCGAGGGGGTAGACCTCGTCCCGGACGAAGTGCCGCATCCACTCGAGCTTCTTCTCGAATTCCGGCTCGGTTTCGAAGTCCCACGCCATCTCTTTACAAACCCCCTGGTGCCAACATCTCGATTCCGTCGTCAATCATGCCTTGGATGGTCCGCGCCATGGCTTCCGACTCGTACATCGGGTCCGGTCGGCGTCCCTTGCGGTGGAGCATGAGGTTGTAGCCGAGGATCGCCGAGTACTTGTAGAGGCTGAGCGCCAGGTACCAGCGCATCTCCGCCGGGTCGGCTCCGTAGAGCCGGGTGAAGTCGCCGATTTCGACGTCGATGCTGCCGCCAGGGGCGGTCCCGCCCTCGAAGCGCCTGCGGGCGACCATCACGCAAAGGCAGGCGAGGTCGAGCAGCGGCTGGCCGATCTGGGCGATCTCCCAGTCGAGGACGGCGACGACACGGGGGCCGTGGAAGAGGAGGTTGCCCATGTGGTAGTCGCCGTGGACCAGCGTCGGCGTCCGCTCGGCCGGGACCTTCTCGGCCAGCAGGAGGCCCAGCTCGCCCGCTCGGCCGGTGAGGTCGGGGGCCGCCCGCTGCATCAGCCAGGCCCAGCGCATCATCTCGCCCGCCAGAGGCATCGGCTCCTCCTCGCCGATCCCGGTCGCGGCGACCGGCACCGCGTGGAGCCGGTGCAACACCTCGACGGCTGAGGCCGCCACCTCGAGCGGCTTCTCGCGTGGAGCCACCAGCTCGATGCGGTCCCCCTCCACCATCTCCATGAGGACGAAGGGCCGGCCATCGACGACCGGTTGGCCGGACACGGCCGGGATCGCCGGGACAGGCAGGCCGCAGGCATTGAGCGCGGCCATGATCCTGCCCTGGCGGGCGACATCGGCCGGCCCCGAGGGACGGGCACCGGGCGGTGTCAGCCGGAGCACGTAGCGCCGCCTTCCGCCCTCACGCTCGATGTCGACCCAATAGGTGAACCCCGAGTGTCCTTCGGCGATCGGCTCGATCTCGCCGACGACCAGCCCCGGCTCGCTCCAGCTGTTCCTCAGCTGCTCCTGGAGATCGGCGCGGATGGCCTCCATGCTGGCCCGAAGGTTAAGCCCGAGGGCCCCCTCGCCGCGTGGTGGGCGGAGCACGCCCCCTCGCCGCCTTTGGCGGCACTCCCTCACTGCGTGGGGGAGCAAGACCAGCCCACCCGTAACCGACTGATTAGTCGAGCCTCGCCTCCCCATTCATGGGGAGGGCAGGGTGGGGGCACACAACGGCCTCGGGCTCGGGCTGGCGCCGCAAT
>DATCPJ010000037.1:0-3038 GCA_036570145.1 Candidatus Dormiibacterota bacterium | reverse complement strand
GTTCCGATCCGCCTGTGGAGCTCGCTGCCCCGCCCTGCCAGGAGAGGACGAGCGCGCCGGCCAGGAGGGGAAGCACCGCGAGCAGGACCGGCAGGCGACGGCGCATCGCACCGCAATGATCCTCCGGACGGGCTACGGCGTGGTGAAGAGCAGTATCGCCGCGGCTATCGTGCCGAGGATCGCCGCTCCGTAGCAGGCCCATTCCAGGGCCACCACGGAACCGCGCAGGCCGAGGTCGAAGAGCATGTAGCGGATCCGGTGCGCCGCGTGCACGAAGGTCAGGAAGCAGAGGACGAGGAGGAAGAGCTTCACCAGGGGGTTGCCCAGGGTCCACGCGAAATGAGCGGAGTCCTCCATCCAGTTCTTGACCCCCAGCGGCCCGAGCACGCCTGCGACCAGAATCACGACCGGCAGGAAGACGGCCGCGATGCCGCCGCCATTGCCGAACAGGAACCACCAGAAGGAGTGGCCGTAGGCGGGCTTGACGTCGGCCCGGCTGTGCCAGGGCTCGTGGGCGGCCATCAGAGCTTCACGTAGCCGAGGTAGATCATGATCGCGCCCCCCACGGCGGTGACGAAGAGGAGGCCGCCGAAGGCGACGGCCTTGATCACCGCCGCTGGAAGGTATCGATCGCCGATCGGCACCCGGAGGATCAGTCCCGAGAGGTTGAGAAAGGTGACGGCGTGCCAGAGAGTGAAGAAGAGGCAGACGGCGCTGAACGCGATGAAGGCGTAGTCGTCGATCGTGGGCGGCTGGTAGCTGGCGAACTTGAGCGCGGCGACCTGGAAGAGGAACCAGACCAGCCAGGCGACCATGAAGATGACGGTCGACTCCCGGACCATGTACAGGAAGTAGCTCCGGCGCCGGAGCCACCAGTCGTTTCCGAGCGGACGGCGGTAAGTCCGGACGGGACGGGTCTCGAGCTCGGCGGCGTCGCTCACCTGCGGTTTCCGAAGGGCATCAGCATGGCGCCCATCACGAAGCCGTTGACGGTGTCGAACTTGGTCTGCTGGATCGCCTTGGCGGGATCCACGCCCTTCGGGCAAGCGGCCGAGCACTCGCCCACGAAGGAGCACTCCCAGATGCCCTCCGAGGCTGCCAGCACCTTCACCCTCTCCTCCGCGCCCTCGTCGCGGGAGTCGAGGTTGTAGCGGCGCGCGAGCGCGATCGCGGCCGGGCCGAGGAACTCGTTCTCCATCCCGTAGACCGGGCAGGCGGCGTAGCAGAGCATGCAGTTGATGCAGCTGCTGAACTGCCGGAAGCTGTCGATCTGGTTGTTCGACTGGAGGTACTCGCCGGCGCCCAGCGGCTGCTCCAGCTCACGGACGATCCAGGGCTTGACCGACTTCAGCTTGGCCATGAAGTCGTCGATGTCGACGACCAGGTCGCGGATCACCGGGAAATTGGCGAGCGGCTCGATCGTCAGCCCCTGGCGATATTCGCGCA
This sequence comes from Candidatus Dormiibacterota bacterium, assembly GCA_036570145.1. Classification (GTDB taxonomy): domain Bacteria; phylum Chloroflexota; class Dormibacteria; order Dormibacterales; family Dormibacteraceae; genus UBA6019. The sequence goes on along the minus strand of DATCPJ010000037.1, from coordinate 1,592 downwards.
GGTGGGTCGAGCAGGTGAGCTTGGGATAGCCGTCGACGTTCATGCCGCAGGAGCCGCAGATCCCCATCCGGCACGACCAGCGGTAGCTGAGCGTGGCGTCGAGGTGGTCCTTGATGTAGAGGATCGCGTCGAGCACCACCCAGTCCGCCCGGTAAGGGACCTGGTAGGTCTGGTAGCGCGGCTTGTCGTCGGTCTCCGGGTTGTAGCGCTGGACGGTGACGTCGACGAATTCAGGCAAGTATTTTCCTTCCCTCAGTGGTGTGTTTGGTAATGGGGTCGACCAAATGGCCGCAGGCGACCCGCAGGGTCGCCGGTCAGAACGTCGAGGGCGCGTGAAGGGGTAGCCCTAGGAGGACGGCAGCCGAAGCTGCGTGACGACGACGGGCCGGGGTCCCCTGAGCTCGCCATCGGCGTTTCGAGCGAGTCCGTTGTCGACCTCATTACCAGACGCACTACTAGTACGTGCGCGCCTTGGGCTCGAAATGCGTGATCCGGACATCGCGGAAGGAGAGCTTGGGCTTTCCTCCCGGCACGTAGGCGGCAATCGTGTTGGCCAGGTAGCGCTTGTCGTCGCGCTCGGGGAAGTCCCGCCGGGCGTGCGCGCCACGCGACTCCTTCCGGTTGAGGGCCGAGAGCGTCATGACCTCGGCCAGCTCGAGCATGTAGTCGAGCTCGAGAGCCGCCGTCAGCTCTGTGTTGAAGACCCGGCTGCGGTCCTCGATCTTCAGCCGGGAAAAGCGAGCGCGGAGCTCCTCGACCTTCTTGACCTGGGTTTTGAGGCCGTCCTCGGTCCGGAAGACGCCCACGTTCTCGTCCATCGACCGGCCCAGCTCAGCCCTGATCTCGGACAGCTTTTCGGTGCCCTCCATCGCCTCCAGGTAGCGCTTCTCGACGCGGCGCGTCTCATCGCGGAGGAGCGCGTCGACCGGGTTCGAGGTGGGCGCCTTGGTCTCCTGCGCGGCGCGGCCGGCGGCCCGACCGGCGGCGGCACCAAAGACGAGGCATTCGCTCAGTGAGTTGGAGCCGAGGCGATTGCCGCCGTTCAGCCCGATGTTGGCGACCTCACCCGCCGCGTAGAGGCCGGGGATGACGGTCGCGCCCGTGATGTCGACGTCGACGCCTCCCATCATGTAGTGCTCGACCGGCCGGACCGGGATGGGCTCGTGGACGATGTCGATGCCCATGTAGTCGAGGCCGAGCTCGCGCATGAAGGGCAGCTTCTCGTCGATGTGCTTCTCACCGAGGTGGCGGACGTCGAGGTGCATGTAGTTGCCGTACTCGCCCTCGAAGCCGTTGCCCTTCTCGAACTCGGAGACCTCCGCCCGGCTGATGATGTCGCGGGGGCCGAGCTCCATCTTGGTCGGCACGTAGTCCTTGAGGAACCGCTCACCCTTGTTGTTGGTGAGGTAGCCGCCCTCGCCCCGCACCGCCTCGGTGATCAGGATCCCGGTCGAGGGAAGCCCGGTGGGATGGAACTGGATCATCTCCATGTCCTTCAGCGGAACGCCGGCTCGGTAGGCGAGGGCCATGCCGTCGCCGGTGCAGATCTGGCCGTTGGTGCTGAACGCGTAGACCCGGCCGTTGCCGCCGGT
>DATCPJ010000036.1:0-9221 GCA_036570145.1 Candidatus Dormiibacterota bacterium | reverse complement strand
CAGTACGAGCGCGGGGATCTCCGCCAACCGTTCCAGGAACCAGCGGTCGATGCCGCTTCGCCGCGCCAGGTCCGCCGGCTGGGCACCACCGGCGAGGGCGTGGAGGAGGGCGAAGAGACGGCGGTCGTTGGGCGTGTCGATCAGAGCCGGATCGTCCAGCTCCGCGGCGGCGGGCGGCTTCTGCTCGAGCGAGCGGAGCGCCTTGGCCATCGCCTTGGCGAAGGTGCGCTCGATCGCCATCACCTCGCCGGTCGACTTCATCTGCGTGTTCAGGGTCCGGTCGGCGTTGGGGAACTTGTCGAAAGGCCAGCGGGGGATCTTGACGACGCAGTAGTCGAGAGCCGGCTCGAAGGCCGCGAAGGTCTTGCCCGTGACCTGGTTGGGGATCTCCTCCAGCCGCCGGCCGGCGGCGATCTTGGCGGCTACCCGGGCGATCGGGTAGCCCGTCGCCTTGGAGGCGAGCGCCGAAGAGCGCGACACCCGCGGGTTCACCTCGATCACGTAGTACTGGGAGGAGCCCGGGTCGAGCGCGAACTGGACGTTGCAGCCTCCCTCGATGCCGAGGGCGCGGATGATCCGCAAAGCCGACGTGCGGAGCATCTGGTACTCGCGGTCGGTCAGCGTCTGGGACGGCGCGACCACCACCGAGTCGCCGGTGTGGACGCCCATCGGGTCGAGGTTCTCCATGTTGCAGACCGTGATGCAGGTGTCGGCGGCATCCCGCATCACCTCGTACTCGAGCTCCTTCCAGCCGATCAAGGACTGCTCGACGAGCACCTGGTGGATGGGTGAGGCGGCGAGGCCGCCGAGCACGACCCGCTCCAGCTGGGCGGCGTCACCGGCGATGCCCCCACCGGTGCCGCCCAGCGTGTAGGCCGGGCGGATGATGAGGGGATAGCCGATCCTCGCGGCCAGCCCGGCCGCCTGGTCGAGCGAGGTGCAGACGAGCGACTCGGGCACCGGCTCGCCCAGCCCCTCGAGCATCCGCTTGAAAGCGTCGCGGTCCTCCGCCATCCGGATCGAGGCGAGCGGCGTGCCCAGCATCCGCACCCCGAAGTGGTCCAGCACGCCCGCCTCGGCAAGCTCGACCGCCAGGTTGAGCCCGGTCTGGCCGCCGAGGGTCGGCAGGATCGCGTCCGGCCTCTCCCGCTCGATGATGGCGGCCACCGCCTCCACCGTCAGGGGCTCGATGTAGACGCGGTCGGCGACCTCGTCGTCGGTCATGATGGTTGCCGGGTTGGAGTTGACCAGAACCGTCTCCACTCCCTCCTCGCGAAGCGACCGGCAGGCCTGGCTCCCGGCGTAGTCGAACTCGGCGGCCTGGCCGATCACGATCGGGCCCGACCCGATGATGAGGACCTTGCGCGGCTTCTCGACAGGAGCAGCCCCGGCAACGGTGCGGACGAGCGGCCGGGCCGTCCGCACCATCTCCGTGAAGCGGTCGAAGAGGTGTTGGTTATCCTGCGGACCGGGTGCCCCCTCGGGGTGGTATTGGACGCTGAAGATCGGCAGGCTGCGGTGGGCGAGGCCCTCGACGGAGCCGTCGTTGAGGTTCAGCTGGGAAACGAAGAAGTCGCCCGCCGGGATGCTGGCCGCCTCGACCTGGAACTCGTGGTTCTGGCTCGTGATGTGGGTGAGGCCGGTCTCCAGGTCCTTCACCGGGTGATTGGCGCCGTGGTGTCCGAAGGGGAGCCGGGAGGTGCGTCCGCCGATCGCCTGGCCGAGCAGCTGGTGGCCGAGGCAGATGCCGAAGAGCGGGATCCTGCCGATCGCCTGCCGGCAGAGCTCGACTGGGCCGGGGAGCACCGCCGGGTCGCCAGGCCCGTTGGAGAGGAGCAGGCCGTCCGCGCCGGTCGCCTCGACGTCCTCCCAGCTGCTGCTGTGGGGCAGGACGACGACCCGGAACCCGCGCGAGCGGAGCGAGCGGAGGATGTTCGCCTTCACCCCATAGTCGACGACCGCGACGGTGAGGCCGGTGGCGTCGGCGCCATCCCGGCGCCGGAGCTCGGGCGGGAGCGGCTCGAACCACTCGACCCTCCGCCGCCGCGAGACCTCGGCGACGAGGTCCTGCTCGGCCAGCGGCGTCACCCGGCGGGCGGCCTGGGCGAGCTCCTCCAGCCGTGCCGTGGTGGGCTGGTCGGCCTCGTGGCTGACAACCGCCCGAAGCGCGCCGCGCGAGCGCAGGTGCCGGGTCAGGGCGCGGGTGTCGATGCCGTGGATGCCGGGTATTCGGTGCCGCTTCAGGTAGCCGTCGAGCGAGTCGAGCGAGCGGAAGCTGCTCGGCCGGTCGCACTCCCAGCGGACGATGAAGGCGCGCACCCAGGGCTGCTCCGACTCGGCGTCGGCGTCGTTGACGCCGTAGTTGCCCTGCAGCGGGTAGGTCATGCAGATCATCTGGCCGGCGTAGGAGGGATCGGTCAGGACCTCCTGGTAGCCCGTCATCGCGGTGTTGAAGACGACCTCCCCCTCACCCATCGCATCGGCGCCGAAGGGCTTGCCGATGAAAGAGCGCCCATCCTCCAGCACCAGGGCGGCGAAGTGCTTCACGCGCCGGCATCCTGGAGGATCACGGCCCGGTCGACACCGTCGATCTCCGTCAGCAGGACCTGGACCCGCTCGCTGCTGGCGGTGGGGACGTTCTTGCCCACGTAGTCGGGCCGGATCGGGAGCTCGCGGTGGCCCCGGTCGACGAGCACCGCGAGCTGGATCGAACGGGGGCGGCCGAACTCCAGCAGCGCATCCATCGCCGCCCGGACCGTGCGACCGTGCCAGATCACGTCGTCGACCAGCACCACCGTCCTGCCGTCGATCGCGGGCACCCGCGATTCCGGCCTCGGCGCCGGCGCACGCAGGTGGAGGTCGTCGCGATGACGGCCGGGATCGAGCTCACCGACGGGCACCGGCCGCCCCTCCAGCTCGCGCAGCTTCTCCGCCAGGCGGAGCGCGAGCGGCACACCCTTGCTCATCACCCCGACCAGGACCAGGTCCTCGACCCCGCGGTTTCGCTCGACGATCTCGTGTGCGATCCGGGTCAGTGAGCGGCGGATGGCCTCGGCGTCGAGCACCGTGGCCTTCAGGGTTCCCGAAATTGCCAAGGCTAGTGTCCTGGGTCCGAGATTCGGCGAAGACTCGCCGCTGAGGGCGTCGAGATCAAGGCGCCGCCGAGTAACGCAGCGCGCATGTCCATAGACCTGTAAGCGAGTAACGCAGGCGGCAACGCGGCTTGGTTAGGGGGCCCCGCCCGCAGGGTGGGGAATGCAGACGGCGTCCTCAGCGGATGAGCCCGGAGGGTCACCCGGTCGCCGCTTCGCGGCGACCCAGGAATGTTCGTCGAATTTCGGACTCGGGACACTAACTGAGGACCATGTCCAAGAGCGCCATCCGGATGAAGAGGCCGTTGCGGGCCTGCCGGAAGTAGGCGGCGCGGGGATCGGCGTCGACCTCGGGGTCGATCTCGTCGACGCGGGGGAGCGGGTGCATCACGATCGCCTGCGGCCCGAGTTTGTGCATCGTTTCCGGGGTGATCCGGTAAACGCCTCTCACGGCCATGTAGTCGGCGACGTCGGCGAAGCGCTCCTTCTGGATCCGCGTCTGGTAGACGACGTCGACCTTGCCCAGGACCGAATCCAGGTCCTCCGTCTCGCCCCACTCGACGCCGTGCTCATCGAGATGGTCCTTGATGTCCTGCCGCATGGCGACCGCCGGCGGCGCGACGAACCAGATCCGCACGTCGCGGTACTTGCTGAGCAGGTAGGTGAGAGAGCGCACGGTCCGGCCGTTGGCGAGGTCGCCGATCATCGCGATCTCGACCCCGTCCACCCGGCCCAGCTCGGCCCGGATCGTGTAGATGTCGAGCAGCGCCTGGGTGGGATGCTGGCCGCGGCCGTCACCGGCGTTGATGACCGGGATGTCGCTCACCGCGGCGGCTCGCTTGGCCGCCCCGTCCTCGTCGTGGCGGAGGACGATCACGTCGGCGTAGCCGTTGACGATGCGGATCGTGTCCTCCAGGGTCTCGCCCTTGGCGGCGCTGGAGAACTCGCGGGCGTTGTCGGTGCCCATCGCGCTGCCGCCAAGGCGGAGCATGGCGGCTTCGAAGCTGAGCCGGGTGCGGGTGGAGGGCTCGTAGAAGAGGGCGGCCATGACCCGGCCCTGGAGCCGGCCGGCCGCGCGGTGGGGCTCGCGCTCCATCTCGGAGGCACGGGTCATGATCTGCTCGAGGAGGGTGCGAGAGAACTGCTGGCTCTCGATCACGTGCTTGAGGCGCTGGCCAACAGCCACAAAAAAATCTCCTTCTCGGTCTCTCAGGACCGGCTTAAAGGGCGCCCGCGGCTGAAGCTCGCGGGGTTTCTAGCCGGTCAGTTTAGCGTCCTCGGACCGCCTTTCGCGAGGTTCCTTCGGATGAGCAGGAAGATGCCCGCGGCGCCGATCAAGAGCAGCAGAAGCGCCGCCGGCAGGTTGGCCAGCTGGTTCTTCGGCGGGTTCAGATAGGCGGCGGTCGCGTAGAGCTTGTTTCGGTAAAGGAGAGCGCGGACAGGGGCGCTGCCGCCGCCGTTGAAGCCGGCGCAGCTGCGGGGGTCGGCATAGATCGTCATCGGCTCGTTGGCGTTGAGGTCGGTGATGACCGGCACGCCGACCTGCTTCGCCCACGTCTCCAGGTAGTCGTAGTCGGCGCAGGCGGCGCCGCTGAGCGCCAGCCTGTGGAGGCGATCCTGGCCGGCCGGCGTCGCGACCGTCTCGACGACGACGTCGTGGAGGCGGCCGTCGATCCTCTCGAAGGCCGGCTTGCCCGGTGTGAGAAGGGCGAGATAGAGCCCCGCCCCGAGCAGACCCAGGCAGACCAGCCAGGCTCCGACCCGGAGCCGGCCGGTCACTTTGCCGGCTCTTCCGGGAACACCTCGGAGGAATCGCGGATGCTGCCCCGCGGCTTGGCGCTGTAGAAGCGGCAGGGTGGTGACTCGGCGGTGGTGAAGAAGTTCCAGTGCTTGCACCAGGTGTGGCCGTCGAACTTCCGGCAGGAGCCGCAGGTGACGTTCGGGTTGTGCACCTCGAGCTTCTTCACCGCTTCACCATCTCGCGATCCCAGGTCGCCGGCGTGACGCCGGCTTCTCGGAGGCGGTATTTCTCGACCTTCTCGGTCGGCGTCAGCGGCAGCTCGGACAGGAACTCAACATAACGCGGCACCATGTGGCGAGCCATCCGCCCCTCACACCAGGCCACCAGCGCCTCCGGCGCCAGGCTGAATCCGGGCCGAAGCACGGCGCAGACCTTCACCTCCTCCTCCATCAGCTCGGAGGGCACCCCGATGGCGGCGGCCTGGATCACGGCGGGATGCGCCTCGACGACCTCTTCGATCTCGAATGCGCTGATGTTCTCACCGCGCCGGCGGATGGCGTCCTTCTTGCGGCCTTCGAAGTAGAGCCAGCCGTCGGCGTCGAGCCGGCCCAGGTCGCCGGTGTGAAACCAGCCACCGCGGAACGCCTCCTCCGTCGCCTTCGGCATCCCGTGGTAGCCGAGGGTCAGCAACCCCGGCTCATCGGAGCGGACCAGGATCTCGCCGTCGGCTGCGATGCGCACCTGGTAGGGCGGGATCACGCGCCCGCAGGAGCCCGGGCGCCGCGGTTCGCCGAGCGGCTGGTAGGCGGGCACGCCAACGTCGGTCATACCGAATCCCTCGACCAGCCGGAGCCCGAACCGCTCCTCGAAGCCGTCGGCGAAGTCCGGCATCGGCACGCCCCAGGCGAGGCGCACCGGGTTGTCGGCGTCGTCCGTCCGAGGCGGCTGCTTCCAGAGCAGCGTCAGCGTCGCGCCCATGTAGTCGAAGACGGTTGCCTCCACCTCCCGCACCTCGTCCCAGAAGCGGGTGGCACTGAAGCGCTCGCCCAGCGCCGCCGTGCAGCCGCGGACGATGGCGGGCGCGAGGGTGAGCACTGAGGCGTCGATGTGGAAGAGCGGGAAGGGGTTGTAGAGCACGTCGGACTGCTCGATTCGCCAGCCGGCGATGAAGAGCTCCGCCTGGCGGACCGCGTAACGATGGTCGAAAAGACATGCCTTGCTGCGTCCCGTCGTGCCGGAGGTGAAGAAGAGCTGGGCCAAGTCCTCTTCCCGCACCGCGATGCCGGGGTCGCCGGCGGCGCCGCGGAGCTCTCCCAACTCGCCCCGGGTGACCACCCGCTCCAACTTCGCGAGCCCGGAGCGAACCTCGCCCAGGGCGGGAAGGTAGGTCTCGTCGACGACCAGCAGCCGGCACCCGGAGAGGTCGATGAGGTGGGCGAGGCCCGCGCCCCGAAAGGCAGTGTTCAGGGGAGCGTCGACAGCGCCGATCCGAAGGAGGGCGAGCCAAAGGAGGGCAGCCTCGGGGCTGTTGGGCAGCATGACGCCGACCATCTCGCCGGGCCTGACGCCGGCCGCGAGGAGGCCGTTGGCGAGCCGGTTCACCTCGGCATCGAACTCCCCGTAGGTGAGGCTTCGGCCCGGCATCCGGAGCAGGTCGCGCCCGGGCTGCTCGGCCGCCCGAGCCGCCAGCAGGCCTGGCAGCGTCATCGCCTGCGAGCGGCCCAGCGCTCCAGCTCGGCTTTCAGCGCGGCCACCGCGGCGGGATCGGCGAACGCCTCCCGGGCGGCCTGTGTCTCGGCGGCCAGCGCCTGGGTCACCTCCGCGTCTTCGACGCGGTTGAGGAGCTGCTTCGTCATGCGGACTGCTGTCAGCTGGTTCGCCGCCACCTCGCCGGCCATCGACACCGCCGCGGCGAGGACCTCGCCGCGCGGCACGACCCGGTTGACAAGCCCGGCGCGCTCGGCCCAGCCGGCGTCGAAGCGCCTCCCGGTGAGCATCAGCTCACGTGTGCGGCCGGCGCCGATCAAGCGGGGCAGGATGCTGGAGGAGCCGTTGCTCATCAGCAGGCCGAGGCGGACCTCGGGGCAGAAGAAGATCGTGTCCTCAGCGCAGACGCGCAGGTCGCACGCGGCGGCGATCTCGAGGCCACCGCCAACCGCGTAGCCCTCGATAGCGGCGATCACCGGCATCGCCATCGCCCGAAGCGCCCTCGTGATCGACTGGAAGCCCTCGATCATGTCGGCGAAACCGGCGTCCTCCATCGCAGCCGTCTCGGTCAGGTCGTCGCCGGTGGTGAACGTTCCACCTTCGCCGGCGAGGATCGCGCAGGCGACGGCGGGGTTACGCCCGACGAATTCGAGCGCAGCCCGTAGATCGGCCAGCGCCGCAGGGTTCAGCGCGTTGCGGACCTCCGGGCGGTTGATCGTGACGATCGCGATCGCGTCCCGGCGTTCGACGCGGACAAGCTCGCCCACTTCGCCCGAAATCCTACGCTCGGCTTCAGGGGGGTAGGGCGCGCGCAGGCTGCGCCGAGCACGGCCGATAGGGGGGACGTCCCCCCTCCGATCAAGGGGTAGGGCGCGCGCAGGCTGTGTCGAGCACGGCGGGCAGGGGGGACGTTCCCCCTCCGATCAAAGCTCGGAGCGGACCTCCCACAGGGCTGGGAAGAAGCGCTTGTCGAGCGTGCCGCGCAAATACTGGGCACCGGTCGAGCCCCCGGTGCCGGTCTTGCCCCCGATCTGCCGCTCCACCATCAGCACGTGGCGCGAGCGCCAGAGCGCGAACGCCTCATCGTGGTCGATCAGGGACTCGGCGACGTCGAAGAGCTCGGGATGGGCCCGCCGGTTGCGGATGACCTCCGCCAGGGCCGGCGAGCCCTGCCGCTCGAGAAGGGAGAGGAAGGCGTCCCAGAGGGTTGGCTCGGCGAGCCGGCGTTCGAGCCGCGCCCGCTCGTCGGCGTCGGCATCGAGTCGTTTCAGGTAGGCGCGGTTCTTCAGGCCGGAGAGGAACTCCAGCTCCCGGAACTGGACCGATTGGAAGCCGCTCGCGGGCGCCAGGTCGGAACGGAAGGCGAGGAAGTCGTGGGGCGACATCGTCTCCAGCACCTCGACCTGCTCGATCAACAGGCGCTCGATGACCTTGACCCGTGTGAGACAGTGCCGGGCGGCGTACGCCTCGCCGGCGAACATGGCATCGCGGGCCGCCTCCAGCTCGTGGAGGAGAACCTTGAACCAGAGCTCGTAAGCCTGGTGGACGACGATGAAGAGCAGCTCGTCGTGGGCCTCTGTCATCCCCTGCTGAAGGGAGAGCAGCTCCGGGACCCGCAGGTAGGAGCCGTAGCTGAGCCGGCGGCCCTCCTCCCCGAAGTTGGTCGTCACCGGAAGCGGTCGGGGTCCTTGTCGTGCTCGCGCCGCGCCGCGAGGAACCGCTTGGCAAGGCGGTCGTAGCCGACCAGGATGACCAGCACCAGGCCGGCCAGGACGAGGCCCTGGACGTAGCCGTACTGGGGGGCCATCACGGCGAAGACCCCGATCACGAGGATCAGGTTGATCCAGCCGATCCGCTTCACCGGGCCAGCTTAGTGTCCTGACTGCGGCGGCGTGTCCGGACGGGTGAACCGTCTCGAGATCAAGCCAGAGCGGAACGGGAACGAAAACACAAAGACACAAAGGGCACGAAGGACGCACGAAGGAATTGGAATTTGCCGTTCTTTTAGTCGCGGCGGCATTGCCCGACAGCGCGTAGGCGGCCCCGCACTTGCCCGCCTGCCTTTGATCTGCTCCTTATTTCCTACCCAATTCCTTTGTGCGTCCTTCGTGCTCTTCGTGACTTTGTGGTGAATTCGGAAACGGTTGACCTTAGAGGGGAGCGAGGCGTTCGGCTCGGAGCGCCGAACGGCGGACCTTGCCCGCATCGTCGCGCAGGTACTGGTCGGTTCGCTCGAAGCTGCGGGGGATCTTGTAGGGGGCCAGCCGAACGGCGAGGTGGGTGAGCAGCTCCTCGTCGGTGACCTCGGCGGGTACCTGGACGATGGCGTGGACCCGGCTGCCGAGCTCCTCGTCGGGCAGCCCGATGACGCAGCTCGAGCGCACGCCGGGGTGCTCATCGAGCGCGGCCTCCACCTCGGCCGGGTACACGTTGGCGCCGCCCACCAGGATCATGTCGTCGAGACGGTCGGTCAGGTAGAGGTAGCCGTCCTCGTCCAGGAAGCCCATGTCGCCGAGCGACTCCCAGCCGTCCCGGCTCTTCGGGCTGGCGCCGACGTAGCGGTAGGTGACCGGAGCGTCGTCGGCGCGCTTCAGGTAGACCTCACCGACCTCGCGAGGCGGGAGGTCGCGGCCTTCCTGGTCGAGGATCCGGATCCGGCCGCTGCGGACCGGCCTCCCGAC
>DATCPJ010000035.1:0-4378 GCA_036570145.1 Candidatus Dormiibacterota bacterium | reverse complement strand
CGCCCTCCCGGTGGCGCTTGGGCTCGTCCTGTTGGAAGCGTTCGATCGCCTGTACCTTGAGGTCCATTGGGAATCCGACGTGATCGGCGGCCTCCTGCTGGGTGCAACCTTCCTGGCGGCCGCGATCAGCTGGATCGAGTGGAGCGAGGCCAGACCCGCTGAGTGAAGGGACCGCTGAAATGAACGACAAGCCGATCCTGCTGATGGTGACCGCGGCGACCCGTAACGAGGCCGAGAACCTGGGTGAGGCGCTCCTCAGCCAGGGCCTCGCCAAGCGGGGCTCGGTGATCCCGGTCATCCATTCCTTCTGGATGGAAGCGGGGAAGCTGGAGCGGAGCCACGAGGCGATGCTCCTGGTGACCACCACATCCGTCCATGCCAAGCAGGCCACCGCCTACATCCGCGCGCACCACTCCTTCGAGGCGCCGCAGATCGTGACCCTCGCGGTGGCCGAGGAGACTACCGCCTAGGCTGCGTCGCCGGGAAGCCGTATGTAGCGGGCGAGGACGACGCTGTGGAGTCCCAGGGCGATGATGCCGAGGGCTACCAGCGCCAGCAGCGGACGGCCGTAGGGCTGGCTGAGGATGTAGGTGAAGATGCCCGTGAAGCCGGTTGCCTTTCCCGAGTTGTGCTGGCGTCCGGCGAGGAAGATGAACCAGCCCATAAGGGCGAAGACGACGCCCCTGGCGACGAAACCAAAGCGGCCCAGCACGTCGGTGACCCGCTTCTCAGCCTCGGACATCTGGGCCCGCTTCTCGTCCTTCTTGAAGCTGGCCCGGTAGGCCTCGATGAACTGGCCGAACCCGGCCGCGACGCCGATCAGCCCCGCGGCCTGCGTCAGCAGGGCCCCGGCCGGGGCGCTGAGGAGCTTCTCCGCCATCTGCTGCATCCCGTCCGCCTGGCTGCCGGTGCCCCCGTTGGTGAGGAGGCCGAGGGCGAAGAAGGCGAGGATCAGGTAGGAGAGGCCGCTCCAGGCGAAGCCGAGGCGGGTGACGATGCCCTGCGCGTCGCTGCCCCGGTGGAGCGGGTCGTAGATCGCGCGGACGAACCCCCACACCGCGTAAGCCGCGATCGCCACGATGCCGACGACCAGGATGAACTTGCCGAGTGGGAAGCCCGCGACGGCGATGACGCTCGCCTTCTGGTCGGCCGGACGGCTGCCGCCGGTCTGGGCGATCAGCAGGGCCGCGTAGCCCATGTAGCCGTAGAGCACGCCTCGAGCGACGTAGCCGGCCCGGGCGGCGTACTCGTAGGCCGGGCTTGCGGCGGCGCGCTTGGCGCCCTCGTTCGCCTGCTGGGCGTGGTCTCGGATCATTTCAGGCCGCCACCTTTCGCCGCGAGCGGCGCCCCAGCCAGGTCCGGCTGGGGGTCGGCAGCCAGCGCTCCGGGACCCAGAGCACGAAGGCGCACCAGGCGACCGCGAGCAGGAAGCCGCCGAGCACGTCGCTCGGCCAGTGGACGCCCTCGTAGACCCGGGCGGTGCAGGCGATCAGGATGATCAGCGCGGCGGTCAGCCAGAGGAAGGGTCGCGCCCGTGGTGTGAGGCGGGGGGCGAGCGCCGCCGCGAGCATCACCGCGACCCAGGTATAGAAGACCGCGTGGCCGCTCGGAAAGCTGTAGCCGGTGGCGGGGCTGAGGACGTGGACGAGGTCGGTGGCGGGGCGCTGGCGCGCGACCAGGACCTTGACCAGGTTGTCCAGCCCGCTGGCGCCGGCGCCGATCAGCATCAGCCAGCCGGCGCGCCGATCCCAAAAGGCCATCAGCAGTGCGATCGCCGCGCCGGCGACCAGCTGCCAGATGCCGAAGACCGAGTTGAAGGCATTGAAGAGGTAGACGACCGGCCCCCAGGGAAGGGCCTGGACGAAGAGAGCGACCGCGCGGTCGAAGAAGGTGTAGGTCCCGGAGAGCACGTAGTAGGAGTCGACGACGAAGAGGACCAGGCAGACGAGCGCCAGGCGCCAGAGCCAGGTCCGGGCGATCTCGCCCGGCCGGCCCTTGCCGACCTCGACCGCGGCCTGCTTCGCATCGGCGGCGACCGCTTTGACCTCGGGAACCTCAGGCATTCAGCACCGGGTCGGAAAGGGGGCGGATGGACAGCCCGAGGAGCGTCCAGGCTCCTCCCAGGAGGAGGCCGGCGGCCACGTCGCTGGGCCAGTGCTCGCCGGTGTAGACCCGACCGACCATGACCACGGCGAGAACCAGGCCGATGAGGACCCAGCCGGCGATGAAGGCGGGGCGGGGGAGGTGGGGCCGGCCGAGGATCAGGAGGAGATAGGCGAGGAACCAGGTGAAGAAGATCACGTGCCCGCTGGGAAAGCTCCAGCCGCTGGTGTGGCGGATCACGTGCACCAGCGCCGCATCCGGACGCGGCCGGTGGGCGAACATCTCGATGAGCGTGAAGGCGCCGCCGCTGAGCGCTCCCCAGGCCATCAGGAAGAACCCGCGCCGGTTCAGGACCGCCACCAGCAGCAGGCCGATGACGGCGGCAGCCACCTGCTTCAAACCCTCGAACCAGTCCGCCCCGGCGAAGACGGCCGTGAGCGGGCCCCAACCAACCTGCTGGACCGCCCGCTCGGTGCTCACATCCCATCCCGGCACGGGGTGGCCGAGCACGGCGAAGGAGTCGAGCGCGAAGCCCGCGAACGCCACCAGGGCGATCGCAAGGAGGGGTACGCGAACCAGCCCGCTCGACGGGCTGGCGGACTGGGAGGTGCTCACGCCGGACCTTGACAGTGCCAAATTTGCTGACTTAGTACTATCACATTTCCTGAGCACCCGCTGTGGCCAAGGGCCAAGGACGTTTGGGGCATACGCCCTCGTCGTTCTTCTCGCACCGGCCGTGTGCTTACGGCGCTGCGCCGGCTCCGGGCGCGGCTGACGCTGGAGGTCGTGCCCCTGTCGCCGCTGCATCCAGACGAGGCGCTCTGAGGTTGTCGAGTTAAAGTCGGAGCGACGTGAGGGCATCCACCTACCCGCTGATCGACGTCGCCGAGGCGCACGCGCGGGTACTCCGGCTGACGCCGGTGCTGCCGGTCGAGGGCGCCGCGATCGGCGACTGCTACGGGCGGGTCCTGGCCGAGGACCTGGTCGCCCCGCGGGACCTGCCGCCCTGGCCCGCCAGCGCCGTCGACGGCTATGCCATCCGGGCGGCCGACGCCGGCTCCCGGCTCCGGCTGATCGGCGAGTCGGCGGCGGGCCATCCTTTCGGCGCCGCGCTGGAGCCGGGGACCGCGGCCCGGATCCTCACCGGTGGGGTCCTGCCGGAAGGCGCCGACGCGGTCGTGATGGTTGAGGACACCGACCTCTATGCCGACCTCGTCAGCATCCGCGTCCGCGTCGCCCCGGGCTCCAACTTCCATCAGCCGGGCGCTGACTTGAAGCGCGGCGAGGTCGCCCTGCGAGCCGGCCGTGCGCTCGGTCCTCCCGAGCTGGGGCTTGCCGCCGCGATGGGCTTCGCCGCGCTTCCCGTGCGGCGCTTTCCGCGGGTGGCCCTGATGTCCACCGGCGACGAGCTGGTGGAGGTGGGGGAGGAGACGGGTCCGGGCCAGATCGTGGACTCCAACCGCTTCGCGCTGCTCGGAGCGCTCTCCGAGGCCGGCGCCGAGGTGCGCTTGCTGGGGATCGCTCCGGACGACCCCGGGAAGCTTCGGGCGCTGGTCGAGGAGGCGCTCATCGACGCCGACGTCCTGGTCACCTCGGGCGGAGTCTCGGTGGGCACCCACGACCTCGTCAAGCCACTGCTGGAGAGCCTCGGCGAGGTTCACATCGGGCGGATCAAGCTGCGACCGGGCAAGCCGTTCACCTTCGCGACCTTGCCCGGGCCGCGCCTGGCGTTCGGCCTGCCCGGCTTTCCGGTCTCCAGCCTGGTGACCTTCGAGGTCTTCGTGCGCCCGGCGCTGCGCCGGCTGCAGGGCTACACCGACCTCGAGCGCCCCAGCCTGCCGGTCCGCCTCGGCTACGACGCGAAGGCGGCCGGCGACCGGACCGAGTACCAGCGGGTCACCCTCGTCCGCGAGGGCGGCGAGCTGGTCGCGACCTCGACCGGCTCCCAGTCGTCGTCCCGCCTGATTTCGCTGGTGGGAGCCCACGCCCTGGTCCGTATCCTCCCGGGCGGGATGGGGATCGCGGCCGGCACCACCGTCGAGGCGATCATCCTCAGCCTGCCGTAGCGCCTCGCCAGGCCCTGTGTCGGCTCGCCGCGTCTGTTGTCGAGTCTGCGCATTGCGAGAAAGTCCAGGGAAGGAGAGTCGGAAACCGCGCCTGGGCGTCGGAGGCAGCGAATAGGCGTCGATGCCCGGGATTTCCGCCGAATTAGGTCGTTTTCCCAGAACCAGGCCCTTTCGATGGCAGTTCAAAGGGCGTTTTCCCAGAACTAGGC
>DATCPJ010000034.1:0-2949 GCA_036570145.1 Candidatus Dormiibacterota bacterium | reverse complement strand
CTGACTCGACCCGCCGCTCGGCGCCCCGGCGCAGGTCCAGGGCCACCTCAACTGCGTGACCCCTCCGGTCCCGACCGAGACGGCGGTCCCAACCTCGGCGGTCGCTTCGCGCGCGGCGGGACGTGTCCGCTCGGCGTTCGCCGTCCCTCTGCGTCGCGCGCAGGCCATCGATCTTCCGGGCGAATGCCTCGAACTCATCGATCAGCTCCGCCCCCAGCTCGGGGAGGACGATGCTGACCGCCTCCAGGAAGCCGCCGGTGCGGTTCATGTACTTCATCGCGGACACCATCGAGCCGGAAAGCTGACTACCGACGGGGCGTTCTTTGGATACCTCGTCGGTGGCGGCTTCGGCGCTGGCCAGCATGTCTTTGAAGCGCAGCCGCGCCCTCTGAACACGATCTTCCATTTCCGTTTCGAGAGCATGAACCTCCGCGGCTGGAATGCCAATGGGGCAAATCGCGCTTCCCGACCCTCACCGGGCCCACGGGTCGAAGTCGACCTCGAGTGCCTCCTGCGGCGGTCGCTCCGATTCCGGCACCCGCGACAGGTTGATGCGGATCCGCGTCCAGAGCGAGCTCCGTCCACGCATCGAGTCGACCAGCACGTCCGCCGCCGCCAGGTATGCCCAAACACCCGGGTGGCGCGCCCGCCAGCGCTCCAGCCCCTCCCGCGCCTCGCTCTCACTGCCCGCCCGCGCGATCTCGATCAGGGGTACCGTCGTGCGGCGCCGGCCGGTTGGCCCGGCGGTCTTGCCCGGCGCCGGCGGAGGAACAACACCGATCCTTCGCTTCGAGGGCTGCACCCTGGGCGGCTCGCCCGCCTGTTTCGCGAAGTGGGGCGGCCAGGGAGCATCCGGCAGGCCGGCCGCCTCGTGCTCGGCGGCCAGCTCCAGCAGGCGCTCGATCGAGCCCGGCGCGGCGTCCATCTCCTCCGCAGGGTCGCCGACCGCCGCGAATCGGATGGGCACCGTGTCGATCGTGAAGGAGGTGGCGTCGCAGCTCGCGACCTCCTCCCAGCGGAGCGGGGTCGACACGCGGGCGTCCGGTGTCGGCCGCACCGAGTAGGCCGAGGCGATGGTGCGGTCCTTGGCATTCTGGTTGTAGTCGAGGAAGACGCCGTGGCGCTCCTCCTTCCACCACTTCGAGGTGGCCAGGCCAGGGGCTCGGCGCTCGACCTCGCGGGCAAGCGCGACAGCCGCGCGGCGGACCTCGGGAAAGGTCCAGCGGCGCTCGATCCGGCAGTAGACGTGGATCCCGCGCGAGCCCGAGGTCTTCGGCCATCCGACCAGGCCCATGTCGCTGAGCACCTGGCCGGCGACCAGGGCCACCTCGCGCACCTGCGGCCACTCGACGCCCGGCACCGGGTCGAGGTCGACGCGCAGCTCGTCCGGGTGGTCGAGGTCGTCGGCGCGCACCGGGTGCGGGTTGAGGTCGATGCAGCCGAGGTTGATCACCCAGATCAGCTGGGCCGTGTCGCGGACGACGATCTCCCTCGCAGTCCGCCCGGACGGAAAGGAGAGCTCGACCGTCTCGATCCAGTCCGGCGCGTTGGCAGGCGCCCGCTTCTGAAAGAAGGCCTCGCCGCCCGCGCCTTCGACGAACCGCTTCAGCGCCATCGGCCGTCCGGAGACGCCCCGAACCGCGCCCTCGGCGACGGCCAGGTAGTAGTTGACGAGGTCGAGCTTGGTGTGACCGGTCCGGGGAAAGAACACCTTCCCCGGGTTGGTTATCACGACCTCGCGGCCGGCGACCTCGAGGACCTCAACATCCGGCATCCGCTGACACTACATTGGCGGTTCCGCGGCGAGCGACCGGATAGACGACCGCTAGCCCTGGGCGATGGTCGCCTCGATCGAGCCCTGGTGCGAACGCATATGGCCGATCAGTACCAGCTCGACCCGCTGCGCGATCGACATCGGACCGGCGGGCGTGTCGCGCTGCTGGTCGAGCTGGTCGTCCGGGATGGCACGGACTGCCTCGGCGAGCCGGGGACCGCTCTCGCGCAACGTGCGAAGGACCTCGCCCCGGCTGATGGCCGCCTGCTTCGCCGCATGTTCGGCGTTGATCTCCCGGAAGTTGGCCGGGGGCAGGGGCCGCCCGTCGAGCAGCAACTGGATCCGATTGACGATCCAGTCTCCCGAGATGGCGACGTGGTGCGCGATCACGTTGACCGTCCGGTCCTCGTCCTCATCGTTCATCCGCTTCGGGTGGTTTTTCCCGGTGAGCAGCCATTGCTCGTCGGTCAAAGACTCGATGAGCCGGATGAAGTCGTTCTGAGCCGTCTCGAACTGGGTCGCGAGCTGAGCGGAGCGTGTGTCGTTCGAACCTGGCATGGCCGACATTGTCCTCCCCCCGCGCCGGCCGCCGAGGGAGGACGCCGAGCCAGGACCCAGCCATCATGTCCGGGACGTGGATGAGCTCCTTGGCGGGTGACCCTCAGCCGTCGTCGACGCTCTGCCCGGGCTGCGGGCTCAGCCTGCCGGCCGGCGGCCTGTCCTGGGATCGCAAGCTCTTCGCGTCACCCGAGTGCTGGCAGGTCTACGGCGAGGTCGCCGGTTTCGAGCTCGCCCATCCCGAGCTGGTGGGCAGGTTTCACCAGCTGACGGTGGACGCCTATGGGGCACAGCACGGCGGAATCGATGGGCGCGGCATCCGGATCGCCTACTCGCTGGTCGGCCTCCACCTGACCCTCGATCGCGGCTGGACCGGCCTGGAGGTGCGCCGAGCCCACCAGGCGATGGGGCGCCCGCAGCCCTCCTGGCCAGCCTTTCT
Source organism: Candidatus Dormiibacterota bacterium (assembly GCA_036570145.1). Lineage (GTDB taxonomy): Bacteria > Chloroflexota > Dormibacteria > Dormibacterales > Dormibacteraceae > UBA6019. The sequence goes on along the minus strand of DATCPJ010000034.1, from coordinate 178 downwards.
CCGGCCCGCTGACGTCTGGACGCTGACGGTTCTTGACGTGGCGCTCGCCGGGGTCCGGACAGGCGCTGTCGGCGGCCACGCCGCCGCGGTCGAGCGCTGGGCGGCGGCCGTATGGGCCGGCTGGGCGCCGCGCCATGTCGAGATCGCGGCGCTGGCAGGTCGCGTTGGCGGGCGGCGG
>DATCPJ010000033.1:0-6118 GCA_036570145.1 Candidatus Dormiibacterota bacterium | reverse complement strand
AGACAGCTCGAGGACAGGGCGCAGCTGCTCAACCGCCGCCACTTCGGCAGCCGCCTCCGCTGGAATTCGGTCGCCTATGCCGAGCAGGGCCGGCGCTGGGGCAGCTGCACCTACACCGCCGGGGTCATCCGGATCTCATCGCGGGCGGCCAAGCTGCCGCCCTGGGTTCTCGATTACCTGCTCGTCCACGAGCTTGCCCATCTCGAGCACGCCGACCATGGCCCAGCCTTCTGGGAGATGGTGCTGCGCTACCCCCTGACCGAACGGGCGCGTGGCTACCTGATGGCGATCGACCACGGCTTTGCTGAAGGAGGCGAAGAGGAGATATAGCCCTCGACCTCGAGCTCTTCCGGGTCCGCAAGGGTAAGGGCGTTGTCCACCTGACGGTCCTGGTTGAGCCGGACAAGCCTGTCCTGACCCTCTGCGAGCGCACCTTCGAGGCTGCCGACTACCAGGTCACCGACCTCGAGCCAAGCTGCGCAGCCTGCCTGCGGCGGCGGGAGGATCCTTCGCGCCTGTCGAACGCGATGTTCGGCCAGGACCTCGGCTCCAAGCTCCTCGAGCTGTCGCTGTCGCGGGCCCGGAAGCGGCCCGAGGACCAGCAGGCGGACGATCGTGCCGCGAAGGCCGACCCACCCCGACTTCGCATCGTCCCCGCCGAGCCGCGACTGCACCGGACGCCAGGCGGCCACGCCACCGAACCGCCCGCCGACCAGCCCCAGCCCGACGAACCGGGAAGCGAGGCCCCGACCACCGAGCGGGGCAAGCGGGGTCCAGCCCCCGGCCTGCCGCGACCGGCCGGCCTCGACCTGAGCCGCTTCGAGCCGCTCGGCCGGGACCAGTACCGCAGCCCTGGCGGAGTGGTGATCCGGGCAGTGCTGCGCGAGAACGGCAGTTGGGACGTCGCCGAGGTCGACTACGACGGCGAGGCGAAGCTCGAGCAGCTCCCCGACGGCCGGGTTCGGATCAGAATCGGTGACCTTCGCTTCGAGTACAGCGGCGACTTCGAGCGCCGCTTGAAGCTGAGCCCGATCTAGGTTGAACGGCTCTCGCGGTCAGCGACTGCTGGAACGGCCGTGAATCGGAATCTGGATGCCGGCTAGGCCTGCTGCTGTCGCCTGAACTCGGAATCTGTTCAAGCCAGTGGTGTGTCTGGCAATAAGGTCGACAACGGGTCCGCTCAGGACGACGAGGTCGGGCTCAGGGGGCCCGTCCCGTCGTCGTTACGCAGCTACGGCTGCGCGCCTCCTAAGTCCACCCCTTTGCACGACCTCGACGCCCTGACCGGCGACCCTGCGGGTCGCCTGCGGCCATTGTGTCGACCCAATTGCCAGACGCACCACTAGGGAGTCAAGAGGATCTTGGTCGCCTCGCGGCGGTCGAACATCTCGTAGGCCAGGACTCCCTCGTCCAGCTTCATCCGGTGGCTGACGATCTGCGCGGGGTCAAGCCTGCCCGCCCCGATCAGGTCGAGCAGCCGGCGCATGTAGGCGGGGACGTTGCAGACGCCACCGGTGAACGTGAGGTCGTCCCACCAGACCTTCATGTAGGGAAAGTCGCCGATCATCGTGTCGGGCACGCCGACGACGGAGACCGTCCCGCCCCGGCGGACCGAATGGATTGCCGTCTCGATGGTCGCCGACAGTCCCACCGCCTCGATCGCCCGGTCGGCACCGTGGCCACCCGTCTCGGCCTTGACCGCTTCCGAGGAGTTCCGGGCGCCGCCGTCGATCGGGATCGCGCCGAGGCGCTCCGCCATCTCCAAGCGGCCCCGGATCATGTCGACCCCGAAGACGCGGGCCGCCCCCAGCAGGCGGGCTGACATGATCGCCATCAGGCCCACCGGGCCGCAGCCGATCACGGCCACCGAGTCGCCGGCCGCGACCCCGGCGCGCTCGGCTCCGAAGAAGCCGGTGGCCAGGATGTCGCCCACGAAGAGGGCCTGCTCGTCGCTCACCGCGTCGGGGATCGGCTCCAGGGTGTGGTCGGCGTTGGGCGCCACGCAGTACTCGGCCTGGCCGCCGCCAAGGTCGCCGAAATGCTGGCCGTAGCCGAACACGGTCTTGCTCTCGCATTGCGCGAACCACCCCCTCCGGCAGTAGAAGCAATGGCCGCAGTAGGTGAAGAAGCACGCCACCACCCGGTCGCCGGGCTTGACCCGGCTGACGTGGGCGCCGACCTCCTCGACGACGCCCACGAACTCGTGACCGAGCACCGCGCCGGCCTGGATCGGTATCCGCTCGTGGTAGAGATGGAGGTCGGAGCCGCAGATGGCGCCCGTGGTGACGCGGACGAGGGCGTCGTCGGGGCCGCCGAGCGACGGCTTGGGGATGTCGTCGACCCGCACCGTCTTGGGCCCCTGGAAGGTGAGCGCCTTCACCCCCGGATTTTATCCCGGGAACGGTCCGGAACTCTTTACTGAGTCAGTCGTGGGAGGGTATAGTGATAGAGTTCTTATCAAATTATTGCCTCTTCTCGTCGAGAGGCGCGGAGGTCCGAAAAGCAAATGACAGACATCCTCTGGGCAGTTGTGGTCGTCGTCGCGATCCTGCTTGTCCTGGCCATCCTGGTCCGCGCCGTCACCAACCGCCGTGCGCGGCCGACCTTCGAGACGCGCGCCCTTCCTGCCAGCTACCTCGGGGCATACGAAGCCCGGATGACCGAGCTGCAGGCGATGTTCGTCGATCGTCCCCGAGAAGCGGTCGCGGGCTCGAAGCAGCTGATCGATGACATGACCATGCGGATGGGTTACCCCACCCGGCTGACCGATCGCGAGCGGATGACCGACATGGCGTCGGTCGACCGCAGACATGCCGATCGTTACCGAACGGGCCTGGAGCTGAAGCCCGACTCGACGACGGAGGAGATGCGACGCGCGCTCCAGGCCCACCTGGACCTCGCCCACGACCTTGTCGGCCACGCCGCTCCCGACCGGACGATGGAGGCCGAGTCCCGACGCGAGATCGCCGGCTAGCACGAGTCCGACACCGACAAACCGACTCCTTTGGAGGCCGGGCCGCATGGCTCGGCCTCTAATCTTTCAGCGATCCCCAAGTGCGCCTCAAGAACAGCGTCGTCCTGATCACCGGCGCATCGAGCGGGATCGGTGAGGCGACCGCCCTCGCCTTCGCGAAGAAGGGAGCGCGACTCGCGCTCTGCGCGCGGCGGCTGGAGCGCCTCCAGGCGGTCGCCAAGCGCTGCCGCGAGGCGGGCTCGCCCCGGGTGACCACCAAGCGCGTCGACGTCAGCCAGCGAGCCGAGGCGCGGGGCTTCGTCGCGGCGGCGCTTCGCGACTTCGAACGCGTCGACATCCTGGTCAACAACGCCGGCCTGGGCTGGGCCGGACCGCTTGCTGAGCTGCCGGAGGACAGGGCGCGCGCCCTGGTCGACACCAACCTGCTGGGCGTGGTCTGGACGACCCAGGCGGTCCTCCCCACGATGATCGCGGCGCGCTCCGGCGTTGTCATCAACGTCTCCTCCATCGCCGGTGTTCGGGCGGCTCCCTACTCGGCCCTCTACTCGGCGACCAAGCACGCCGTCACCGGTCTCTCGCACGCCCTGCGGGGTGAGCTGAGCGGCACTGGCGTCAAGGTCTGCGCGGTCTATCCGGCCGTGACGGCGAGCGAGTTCTTCAGCGTCAGCGGCGGGCGCGAGGTCGGCCCCGTCTACCCGGCCGCCTGGGTCGCCAACCTGATCGTCCGGACGGCTCGCTTTCCGCGGCGGGACGCGATGGTGTTCCCCTTTCGGATCGCGCACCTCGCGGAGCCCTTCCTGGGCGGCCTCATCGACCATGTCATCGGCGAGGTGCGCCGGAAAGCCGAGCCGGACGCATCCCGGTGACCCCTGTCGTCGTCCTCCTGCTGCTCGCCGCGGCCGGCCTGCATGCCGGCTGGAACGTCCTGCTGAAGACCTCTGGCGACCCGCTGCCGACCTCGACCCGCGCGCTGGCTGCTTCGGCGGTTGTCGTAACGCCGATCTGCCTGGTCGCCTGGTACGTGACCGGCCACCCCGGGCTGCCGGCGGTAGGTTGGGTCGTCCTCGCCGCGTCGGCCTGCGCGGAGGGCCTCTACTTCGTCTTCCTGAGCCGCGCCTACCAGGCGGGCGACCTGTCCGTGGTCTACCCGGTGGCGCGCGGGACGGGCCCGCTGGTGGCGGTCACCGCCGGCTTGCTGGTACTTCACGAGCACCTGACAGCGGTCGAGCTGGCGGGCGTGCTGGCCCTGCTCGGGGGGATCTGGGCTGTCCGGAGACCGCGCATGAACGCGGCTGTGATACCGGCCCTGATCACCGGTGTCTTCATCGGCGTTTACACGACGCTTGATCGGGTCGGCGTCAACCTCGGCTCACCCTGGCTTTACGGCGGGCTCCTCTGGGGCTTGATGGCGGTCGTCCTGGCGGTATGGACGCGGGGCCGGCCGCTCGGCCGCAACGCAGGCGAAAATTGGCGGACGTCGATCACCATCGGCGTGCTCATGGCGAGTGCCTACGGCCTCGCGCTGGTCGCGTTGACCCTCGCGCCGGTTGCGATAGTGGCTCCGCTCCGGGAGTCGGCGATCGTGCTGGTGACCGCCTGGGGGGTCTGGCGATTGAAGGAGCGGGAGGGGATGGCGCTGCGGATCGCCGGCGCCGTCGCGATCGTGGTCGGCATCGTCCTGATCGCCGCCTGAGCTGAGACAGAAGAGGCGCTCCCCGGCGGGAAGCGCCTCTCTGCGATATCCGGGTGACTTCTGGTCAGTGAGCGGCTGCCGCCGTATTCGTCCGGGGCGCCACGAGCATGCCGCGGATCGCGCCGACCGCCCAATCGACCAGCACCCCGCCAAGCGAGGCGATGAGCGCGCCGACCAGGTGCAGGTGCCCGACCTGCGGACCGATCTGCAGGTAAGCCTCCGCGAAGACGATCGCGAGGAACGGGTAGGCGGCGGTCCGCCAGATGCTGTCCTGGGTCCTGCCGAGGATCAGTCCATACCAGAACAGGCCCAGCGCGTACGCGACGGCGCCCATGAGAAGAACGGTTCCAAGATCCATCGTCGAATCGACCTCCTGTGACAGCGCCCTCGAATTTGTTTGGTGAGCCGCGGCTGTCCGGGTGAACCTAAGCCGCGCGGTCACGGCAGGTTACGCGGCGGTAGAATCCGCGCGCCGAAATTGCCCCGCAAGAGCCCGCTTTACTACCTGACCCACTGGTACACGTTCCGAACGCTTGTCGGCGTCCTTCTTGGCACCCTGATCGCCGTTCTCGTCTTCGGCTCGTACTCGGCTGAGCTCTTTCCGATCCATCCCGAGGACAGGCTCTTTCCCAGCAACGACAAGCCCGACTCGAATGTGGTGATCGTCGGGATCGACGACCAGAGCATCGGAGACCAGAAGGCCGGCCATTTCCCCTTCGCTCGCGACCGCTTCGCGACCGTGCTCGACAACCTCCACGCGGCGGGCGCCGCGGTGACCGTCTTCGACGTCGGCTTCAGCGAAGGCACCGCGGGCAACGGCGACGACAAGTTCGCCACCGCCATCGGCAAGGACGGGCCGGTGGTCCTCGCCTACGGCCAGGGCGGCCTCAGCAACGGCACCCACGACTACGTCTTCACCGACAGCGGCGACAACAACCGTCCCCTCGACAAGTTCATCTGCGGCGACCCCAAGGCGGCTGCCGGCTGCAAGCCGGTAGCGGAGCTGGGCGCCGTCGCAGTGATCCTCGACACCGACCAGGTGGTGAGGCGGATGCCCATGTTCCTGGAGGCGCCCTGCGTCACCAAGGACAAAGCCGGCCGGTGCACGGCGGGGACACTGAACCCCCTCGCCTTTCTCGCCTATCGCGCCTGGGCCGCACAGGGCGGCCCAGGGCCTGACCTGCAATACACCTCCCAGGGCGCCACCTTCGGGCCCACCTGGCCGAAGCCGCTGCCGGTGGACGACTTCGGCACCGCGACCATCGGCTGGTCCGGCGGGCCCACCTACATGAAGGACCACGGCCGGTACGTGAGCTTCTGGGATGCCTACACCAACAACTTCGATCGCAGTAAGGTCGACGGCAAGATGGTGCTGATCGGCATTTATGGCGCCACTGCGATCCATGACGAGCAGCTGGTCGCCCCGGGCGGGCCGAACGGTGGCCACGTGA
>DATCPJ010000032.1:0-20133 GCA_036570145.1 Candidatus Dormiibacterota bacterium | reverse complement strand
CGATGGCGGCGGCAGCGACCTCGACAACCTGGTCCTGCTCTGCCATCGCCACCATTGGCTGGTCCACGAGGGACGCTGGCAGATCGTCAAGCAGGCCGACGGCACCTACCTCACCGTCCCGCCGCCCTATCGCGTCGACGAATGGGCTCGGGCCCCCGATCGGCCCTGGGTGGCCTAGAGACCCACCCCTTTGCCTGCCAGCGGTTCGATGCCGGCGGGCTCAGGCATCGAGCCCCTACGCGGCTCCCAGCTGAGCCAGCGCGTCCTTTGCCGACTCCTGCTCGGCCGCCTGCTTGGTGCCGCCGTTGCCCTTGCCGAGGGGTTCCGAGCCGGCGTAGACGATGGCGAGGTACTCGCGCCGGTGGCCGGGGCCCTGGCTGGCGACGATGTCGTAGTAGGGGGTCGTCCCGTAGCGCTCCTGGACCACCTGCTGGAGGCGGCCCTTGAAGTTCTCGTCCATCACCGGCGCCGGCAGGACGCGGAAGCGGCCCAGATAGAAGTGGTAGGCGGCGTCGTAGCCGGCGTCCAGGAAGATTGCGCCCAGGGTCGCTTCGAAGGCGTTGGCGAGGAGCGAGGTCTGGCCCCTGCCACCCGTCCGCGCGACGCCCTTGCCGAGGTACAGGTAGTTGCCCAGCTCGAGGTCCGCGGCGAGGCTCGCCAGGGTGTTGGTGTTGACCATGGCCGAGCGGGTCTGGGTCAGCTCCCCCTCGTGGGCGGAGGGCCGGATCTTGTAGAGGTACTCGGCCGTCACCAGCTGGAGGACGGCGTCGCCCAGGTATTCGAGGCGTTCGTTGTCACGCCTGCCGAGGGAGGGGTATTCGTTCGCGTAGGAGCTGTGGGTCATCGCCTCCTCGAGCAGGGTCGGGTCCCGGAAGGCGATCCCGATCTTCTGCTCGAGCTCCTCGAGTCCCTGGAGAGGGACCGGTGCGGCTTTGGCCGTCAGCTAGATTTCTCCGTGATGTACTCCCACGCCTGGCCGACCGTCGTGATCTTTTCAGCGTCCTCGTCGGGGATCTCCAGGCCGGTGTTCTCCTCGAACGCGTAGATCAGCTCGACCAGGTCGAGCGAGTCGGCGTTGAGGTCCTCCTGGAATGACGCGTCCATCGTCACCTGCTCGGGCTCGCACCCGAGGCGCTCGACCACGATGTTCTTGAAGTCGTCAAAACTGAGCTTCTGGCTTTCCAACCTACGGCCTCCAATGGAGCGTCAAAACGCTCGTTACTCTAACAGTCCGACAAGCTCTGAGATGGCTGCCGGGGTACCCGCCGGGTACGCTCCGGCGCTCGGGACGAGCTCTTTCATCATGCCCCTCAGCGCACGGCCCGGGCCGACCTCGACGAAGTCGGTCACTCCCTTCTCAGACAGCGAGCGTACACAGTCCGACCAGCGTACCGGGGACTTCAGCTGGCGCTCCAGGACCTCGGCGAAGTTGGCGCCTTTCGGGTAGGCGGCACCGGTCAGGTTGGCCGCGACCGGGATCACGGTATCCGTCCAGGCCAGGTGCCCGACGACCTCCCGCAGGCGATCCGCGGCGGGCGCCACGAAGGGCGTGTGGAAGGCCGCGCTGACGTTCAGCCGGACGACCTTGCGTGCGCCGGCGGCGGTCAGCGCCTCGGTCGCCGCGTCGAGCGCCGCTAGGCTGCCGCCGATGACGGTCTGGGTCGGCGTGTTGTAGTTGGCCGGCCAGCAGCTGTCGATGCCCGAGATCGCTTCGACCACCGCGTCCGGGTCGAGGCCGAGGATGGCGGCCATCGAGGTTTCCCCGGCCGGCACCGCCTCGGCCATGGCGCGGCCGCGGTGGATCACCGCGTAGATCGCCTCCTCCGGGCTCAGCGCACCGCCGGCCACCAGGGCCGCGTACTCGCCGACTGAGTGGCCGGCCGCAGCCGCCGGCTCGATGCCCGCGCGGCGGAGCAGGATGGTCAGGCCGATGCCCAGGAAGCAGAGTGCCGGCTGCGCGTTCTGGGTGAGCTTGAGCTCGTCCTCGCCCGCCTCGGTGAGCAGGTGGCGGAGGTCGGTCTCGGTGCTGCAGCGCTCGCACAGCGCGGCGATCTCGGCGTCCTCGAGCAGATCGGTTCCCATGCCTGGCGCCTGCGAGCCCTGGCCGGGGAAGAGGAAGGCGGGCTTGCTAATCCGTCTTGATGACTTCGCGGCCGGCGTAGTGGCCGCAGTTCGGGCAGATCGTGTGCTGCAGCCGCGGGCGCTTGCACTGCTGGCAGGGCTGCAGGTTGGGCAGGTGCAGCGCGAGGTGCGAGCGCCGGCGTCCCTTGCGTCCCTTCGACAGCTTTACCTTCGGTAGTCCCATGGCCGAACGGGAAGTTTACAAGATCAGGCGTCGTCGTCGGGATGGTCATCCGCCTGGCGCGCCTCGTGGCCGGCCGCGACCGCCGCCCGGACGGGCGCCGGGGCGGCACCGGCCGGCTGCAGCGCCTCGACGCCGCGCTTGACCGTTGCCAGCGTGCGGCTCAGGTGCGCCTCGAGCTGCTGGAGCTGTTCGAGGGCGTAGTTCTCGGCCTCGCGGACAATCTGCTCGGACCGGCTCTGGGCGTCGCGGACGACCTGCTGTGCCTGGCGCTCGGCCCGGCGCAGGATCTCCTGCTCGGACACGATCGCCTCCGCCTTCTCGTTCGCCCGGGAGATGATCCGGCCCGCCTCGCTGTGCGCCTCGGCGATCAGCCGCTGCTGCTCGGAGACGGTCCAGTTCGCCTGCTTGATCTCCTCCGGGAGGTTGAAGCGAAGCTGGTCGACGATGTCCATCACGTCGTCCTCGTTGACCGTCACGCTGGCCGTGAAGGGGATCCGGCGCGCGTCGTGGATCACGCTCTCCAACCGATCGAGCAGCTCGTCGACCTTTATTGGAACTTCTCCTTCAGGCGCCTGGCGACGGCAGGGGGGACGAAGTCGCTGACATCTCTGCCGTAGCTTGCGATGTCCTTGATGGTACTGGAGCTCACAAAGATGTGAGTGAAGCTGGACATCAGGAAGATGGTCTGCACGTCGGGTGCCAGCTTGCGATTCATGAGGGCCAGCTGGAGCTCGACGTCGAAGTCGGAGTAGGAGCGCAGGCCGCGCACTATGGTCGCCGCGCCGATCGCGCGGGCGTACTCGACGGTGAGGCCGTGGAAGGAGCTGACCTCGACCTTGGCGCGGCCGGCCATCGTCTCGCGGATCATCTCGAGGCGCTCGTCCTCGGTGAAGAGAGGGTTCTTGGCGGGGTTCTTGAGCACTCCCACAACGACCTTGTCGAAGAGCAGCAGCGCCCGCTCCAGCACATCGAGGTGGCCGTTCGTGAAGGGGTCGAAGGTGGCCGGGTAGAGGGCCAGGCTCACTGGGTCGGACTCATCTCGGCGTGAGGATTGTAAGGCGGCTCGCGCCGTACGCCTTGTCCCGCCGGACCTCGAGCCGGGCCAGGTCGGGGAGCGGCCCGCGGCCCGCCCACTCGACGACCACCGTTCCCCGGGCGGCCTTGTCGAGCGCCAGCAGCACCTCGCTCAGGATGGGGTCGCGGTAGGGCGGGTCGAGGAAGACGATGTCCGCCTTCCCCACCTCTCCCGGGTGCAGCTCGACCCAGCGCGCCGCCTCCGCCTGGTGGACGGACACTGACGCGAGCAGGCCCAGCTCGGCGAGGTTGCGCTTGAGGACCGCGATCACCCGGTAGTCGTTCTCCACGAAGGTCGCCTGCACCGCCCCCCGGCTCAGAGCCTCGATGCCGAAAGCCCCCGACCCGGCACAGAGGTCGATGACTCGGGTGCCCTCGAGCTCGGCGGCGAGGACGTTGAAGATCGCCTCCTTCACGACCCCCTGGCTGGGCCGGACGCCCTTCGGGGTCTGCAGGCGGCGACCGCCGAGCTCGCCGCCGTGGATCCGCAGGTTGCTCACGGGCGGACGCGGATGCGGCCGTCAGCCGTCACCGAACCGATCGCGGTCGCCTTCGGGCAGGCCGCGCGAAAGGTGCTCTCCGCGGCAGGCGGGATCGCGACCAGGAGGCCGCCGCTGGTCTGGGCGTCGCTGAGCAGCAGCTGCTCGACCTCGGGCAGGCCACCCCAGTCGACGACACCGGCCAGGGCGGCGTGGTTGCGCCGGCTGCCGCTCGGGAAGAGGTCCTCGCCGGCAAGCTCGCGGACGCCGAACAGGTAGGGCACAGCTCGGGAGTCGATCTCGGCGCCGACGCCGAAGTTGCGGAGGTGGCCGAGGAGGCCGAACCCGGTGATATCGGTTGCGGCGGTGGCGCCCGCCTTCAACATCGCCAGCGACGCCTCCCGGTTGAGCTGGGTCATGGCGGCGATGGCCGCCTCGGCGAGATGCTCCGGGCAGAGGCCACGCTTGATCGCGGTCGCGACCAGGCCCGTTCCCAGCGGCTTGCTCAGGAAGAGCAGGTCGCCCGGCTGCGCGCCCTGGTTGGTGACCATCCGGTCGGGGTCGACCTCGCCGGTGACCGCGTAGCCGAACTTGGGCTCGGCGTCGTCGACGGAATGCCCGCCGACCACCGGCACACCGGCCTCGGCAAGCTTGGCCGCGCCGCCCGCGACGATCTTGGCCAGGAGCCCGGTGTCGAGGCGATCGCGGGGGAAGCCCACGATGCTGAGCGCGAAGAGCGGCGTGGCGCCCATCGCATAGACGTCGCTGAGCGCGTTGGCGGCGGCGATCGCGCCGTACGCGGTCGGGTCGTCCACGATGGGCGTGAAAAAGTCGACCGTGGCGACCAGCGCCCGGTCGGGTGCGATCCGGTACACGGCTGCGTCATCCCCGGTGCCGGCACCGACCAGCACGCGGGGATCGGTCAGCGGCGGGAGCGCCTCAAGGACCTGCCCAAGCTCCACCGGGCTGAGCTTGCAGGCTCAACCCGCGCCGTGGCTGTACTCGGTCAGGCGGATCTGGTCGGACGGGGACATGCCGAGATCGTAGCTGCAGTTTTAGTTCATCGCGATGCGGTCGAGGAGCCTCTCGACCGCGGTCGCCAGGGCTGGGTTGCGATCGAGGTCCGGATCGGCCGCGACGAGGTTCGCGGCCTCAGCGCGGGCTTCGTCGACCAGCGTCGGGTTGCGCAGCTGCTCCATGGCGAGGTCGGAGACGCCGTGCTGGCGGCTGCCGATGAGCTCGCCCGCTCCTCTCAGCTCGAGGTCCTCCTCGGCCAGCCGGAAGCCGTTGTGCTCGCGTGCGACGAGGTTCAGCCGGAAGCGGGCCGTCTCGCTCGGCTCATCGGCCAGGAGCAGGCAGTGAGAGCGGTACGCGCCCCTCCCCACCCGGCCTCGAAACTGATGAAGCTGCGCGAGGCCGAAACGGTCGGCGCCCTCGATCAGCATCACCGTCGCGTTGGGCACGTCGACGCCGACCTCCACCACCGGCGTTGCGACGAGCACGTCACTCTCGCCCGCGGCAAAGCTCCGCATCACCTGGTCCTTGTCCTTCAGCTTGCCGTGGACGAGCGCCAGGCGAAGGTCGGGGAAGACCTCGGTGCGGAGCCGTTCGAACTCGATCGTCGCAGCCTTGGCCTCCAGCTTTTCCGACTCCTCGATCAGCGGGCAGATGACGAAGGCCTGGCGCCCGGCCGCCACCTCCTGGCGCACCAATCGATAAGCCTCCTCGCGCTCCTCCGGCCAGATGACCGTTGTCGCCACCGGCTTTCGACCCGGCGGCAGCTCGCCGATCTCCGACACCTTCATCTCGCCGTAGATCGTGAGCACCAGGGTCCGCGGGATGGGCGTCGCCGTCATCGCGAGGAAGTGGGGCCGGCCGCTGCCCTTGGCGCGGAGCAGCTCGCGCTGGCGGGTTCCGAAACGATGCTGCTCGTCCACCACCGCCAGGCCGAGGTTCGCGATCTCGACCTTCTCCTCGATGAGGGCGTGGGTGCCGACCAGGAGCGCGGTCTGGCCGGACGCCACCGCCATCGTGACGCGCCTCCGCTCCGCCGCCGGCAGGCCGCTGACGAGGAGGTCGACCCGGAGGTCGGGGAAGCTGTCTTCGAGGTAGGCGCGGAACTTCACCAGGTGCTGGCGGGCCAGGATCTCGGTCGGCGCCATGACGATCGACTGGAGGCCGGCGGCGTGCGTCATGGCGACCGCCGCGGCGGCGACCGCGGTCTTCCCGGAGCCCACGTCGCCATTCAGGAGGCGGTTCATGGGAACCGGCTTCTCGAGGTCCTGGAAGACCTCCCAGGTCGCCCTGCGCTGGGCGTTGGTGAGCTCGAAGCCGACTCCCGCCTTGAACTTGTCGATCACCGCCTGGACGTACCGAACCGGCGTCGCCGGCTCGCTTTCGAGCCTGCGCCGGTTTTGGAGGAAGTAGATCTGCAGCGCGAGCAGGTCGGTGAAGACCATCCGGTCGTGCGCTCTCCGCCACTGCTCGTCGCTCTGCGGCCGGTGACCCTCGCGGATGGCCTCGGCGATGCCGGGCAGGCCGTTGCGGAGTCGAGTCTCGGGTGAGAGCGGATCGTCCAGGTCGCCGGCGAGGTGAAGAAATGATTCGATCAGGTCGCCGATTTTCTTGTTGGTGATCCCCTCGCTCAGCCGGTACCTGGGCATCAGGCCGCCGACGCGCTGCGGACCGCCGGGGCCCACGACCCGCTCGTGGAGAGGGTTGCGCATCTCCCAGGAAGCGCCGTAACCGGTGAGCTTGGCCTCCCCTGCGACGGCGATCCGGTCGCCCTCGTGGAGCTGCTTGGCGATCCAGGGCATCCGGAACCACACGATCTTGAGGCGGCCACCCGCGTCGTCGTTGAGCGTCGCCTCGGTCAGCGCCAGGCGCTTGTACTTCGTCTTCTTGGCGCCGATCGACGTGAGAGTGCCGATGACGGTGGCCTTGCCGTCGGGCTTGAGGTCGCGTACCCGGAGCGGATCGCCGAAGGTCTCCAGGTTGACGGGCAGGTGGAGCAGGAGGTCACGCACCGTCCGCAGCCCGAGCTTTTCGAGGGCCTTGAGCTCCGCCGGTTTGAGCTTCGACAGCTCATCCAATCGGGTGTCGAGGGAGGCCACCGGCCGCAGTATAGGATTCGAGTCTTGACCTCCCAACCTCCCTTTACGCGCGTCCAGGAAACCGTCGACGTCGTGCATGGCGACGAGGTCGCGGACCCCTATCGCTGGCTCGAAGAGGTCGGCTCGCCGGAGGTCCGGGAGTGGGTCGGAGCACAGCGCGCGCACGCCCGCGCGATCCTCGACGGGTACCCCTCCCGGCCGGCCCTGGAGCGGCGACTGGCCGTGGCGCTCGCCTGTGGGATGCTCGGCCCCAGCACGCCCCGCGGCAGCCGCCGCTTCTTCACCCGCCGCTCCGGCGCGATGGACCAGGCCGCGCTCTTCGTCAGCGAGGAGGGGGCTGAGCGGGTCCTGCTCGACCCCGCGCTGCTGACCGGCGACGCGACCGGCGCCCTCGACTGGTACTTCCCCTCGGAGGACGGCGAGCTGGTCGCCGCCGGCATTTCGACCGGCGGCGAGGAGCATTCGCTGCTCCACCTCGTCCGAACCGCCGACGGCGAGGTCCTGGCGGACCGGATCCCCAACTGCCAGTGGGGCTTCGTCGAGTTCGAGCCGGGCGGTTCCTCCTTCCTCTACTCGGTCTACCCGGAGGGCGAGTTCTACGGCCAGCACGTGCGCCGCCACGTCTTCGGCCGGCCGGTGGAGGAGGACGAGGTCGTCTTCCAGCCCGAGGATCGGACAGAGGCGCCTGCGCCGATCTCGGTGAGCCGGGACGGCCGCTGGACGGCGATCAACGTCAACCGGGGTTGGGGCGAGAGCTCGCTCTGGCTGGCCGAGGCGGGCGGCCCCTATCGCGAACTGTTCCGCGGTGACGGCGAGACCGTCCGCGCCTGGTTCAGCGGCGATCGCCTGCTCGGCCTGACCAATGCCGGCGCGCCCAACTGGCGCTTCGTCGAGATCGACCCCGAGCGACCCGAAAGCTCAACCTGGGGCGACCTGGTCGCCGAGACCGAGCACGTCCTGCTCGACGTCGAGGCGAGCTCCGACCGGCTGCTCGTCCACCACCTCGTCGAGGCCTGCTCCTGGGTCTCCGTCCACAACCTGCGGGGCGAGTTCGAGGGGATCGTCGACCTGCCTCCGCTGGCGACCGTGACCGGGCTCGGCGCGCACCCGTCGGCGACCGACGTGTTCCTGACCGTGGAGACCTTCACCCGGCCGGCCTTCGTCATCTCCGTCGACCCGGCGACCGGCCGCTTCCTGCCGCTCGGCGGCCTGGAGCCGCCGGCGGGCTTCGACCCGGCCCTGTACCCCGTGCGCCAGGTCCGCTTCAGCTCGGGCGACGGCACGCCCTCGGTCATGTTCCTGGTCGGCCGGCAGGACGGTGACGGGCCGACGGTGCTGACCGGGTACGGCGGGTTCAACATCTCCCGGACGCCGCTCTGGACGCCCACCGCGGTGCCCTTCCTGGAAGCCGGCGGGCTTCTCGCCGTCGCGGTCCTCCGCGGTGGCGGCGAGTACGGCGAGGCCTGGCACCGGGCGGGGATGCTGGACGCCAAGCAGAACGTGTTCGACGACTTCATCGCCGCCGCCGAGTCCCTCCAGGAGCACGGCCACTGCACGCCGGCCACGCTCGGCATCCACGGCCGCAGCAATGGCGGGCTGCTGGTCGGAGCGGCCCTGACGCAGCGGCCGGAGCTCTTCGGCGCGGTCGCCTGCCAGGTGCCCCTCCTCGACATGGTCCGCTACGAGCGGTTCCGGATCGCCGAGCTGTGGAACCGGGAGTACGGCAGCGCCGCGGATGCGGACGCCTTCCGCTGGCTGCACGCCTATTCGCCCTACCACAACCTGCGCCCGGACGTCTCCCCTCCCCCGCTCCTGCTGCTGACCGGCGAGGACGACGCGCGGGTCGACCCCAGCCACGCCTACAAGTTCGCCGCCTTGCTCCAGGCGACCCATCCCGAGAGCCTCACCCTGCTCCGGGTGGAGGAGCGGGCGGGCCACGGGCAGGGCAAGCCGGTGACCAAGCTGGTGCCCGAGGAGGCCGACCTGTGGGCCTTCCTGCTCGAGAACCTCAAGTGAGCGAAGAGCTCTCCTACCGCGCGCTGCTGGCGGTCCCCTCCTTCCCCCGCGCGGTGATCGGGGCCCAGCTGGGACGGATCGCGGGGCAGATGGGGGCAGTCGCCATGGTCCTCTTCGTGCTGACGCGCTACCACTCCCCGGCGCTGGCGGGCGTCGTCGCCTTCCTCAGCATCATGCCGGGAACCCTCGTCTCCCCCATCGCCGGAGCGCTGCTGGACCGCCACGGCCGCAAGCGGCTGATCATCCTCGACTTCGCCTTCGCCTGCTTCACGCTGGTGCTGATCGGCGTGCTCTCGCTGCTCCACCGGCTGCCGGTCCCCCTGCTGCTGCTGATCACCGCCGTCTCCTCGCTGACCGCCCCGCTCGGCAACGTGGGGCTTCGGACGCTCTACCCGATCCTCGTTCCCCGCCCCCTCTGGGAGCGCATGAACGCCGTCGACAGCAACGGCTACGTCGTGGCCTCGATCATCGGGCCGCCCCTGGCGGGCGTCATCGTCGGCCTGGCGGGCGGCGAGGCCGCGATCATCGCGACCGGCATCATCATCGGGCTCGGCGCGCTGATCCTGGTCTGGCTGGAGGACCCGGAGACCAACACCTCGACCACCGGCAGCCTGCTCCGGGACGCCTGGGAGGGCCTCCGCTACGTGCTCGGCAACCCGACCCTGCGCGGCCTGGCGGCATCAATATCGATCGCCAACCTGGCCAACGGCATGCTCTACATCGCGCTCCCCGTGCTGGTCCTGCAGCGCTTCCGGCAGGGTCCGGCAACCGTGGGGCTGTTGCTCGCCGTGATGGGGTTCGCCGGCGTCTTCACCACCACCTTCTTCGGCCGGATGCGGTCGGAGGGGCGCGAGCGGCACTGGTTGGCCTGGCCCCAGATGGCGCTGGCGATCCCCTTCGCGGTGATCGCACTGGCCCCCAACCTGGTCGTCGTGGGCGCGTGCCTGGTCGCCTTCGGGCTGCTGGTGGGCCCGGTGGACATCGCCCTCTTCACGATCCGCCAGCGGCGGACCGATCCCGCCTGGTTGGGACGGGCGTTCGCCGTCTCGATGTCGCTCAACTTCTCCGGCGTCCCGATCGGGAGCGCGCTGGCCGGCCCGCTGGTCGGCTGGTCGCTGGACGCGACGTTCTACCTGGCGGCGGTGCTCGTCTTCATCGCCGGCGTCATGCCGCTGCTGACGATCCCCAAGACGGGCGACCTGCCGGCGGCGGCTGAAAGCTACTCCTTGACGTAGATCAGGCCCAGCGCTCGCGGTCCGGTGTGGGTTCCCAGCACGGCCCCGATCTGGCCGATCTCGATCGCCAGCCCGGGCATCTCCTGGCGGAGCTGGCCGCGCAGCTTCTCGGCATCGGCGGGCGCGCTGCCGTGCATCACGGCCAGGCTCTCGAGCGGCCCCTCCTCCTTCAGGCGCTGGATCATGCCCGGGATCGCCTTGGCCCGGGTCCGGGTCCGGTCGAGGGGCTTGATCTCGCCATGGTCGAGCTTGAGCAGCGGCTTGACGTCGAGCATCGATCCCAGCAGGTACTGGATCTTGCTGATCCGGCCTCCCATCTGGATGTAGCGCATGGTGTCGAGGAGGGCGAGGATGCCGAGCTTGTCGACGCGCGCCTCGACCGCGCTGACGGCGCCGGCCAGGTCGGGCGACTCGGCGGCGACCTTGCAGAGGAAGGCGATCGCCATCGTGGTGCTCCGGGAGTCGACGACGTGGACCGGGAAGCCCTCGACCGATTCCGCACCAAGGCGGGCCGATTCGCAGGTCGCGCTCAGGTTGGAGCCGAGGTGGATGGAGACGACCCCTTCGCACTCCGCGCTCAGCCGCTGGTAGACCTCGGCGAAGTCCCCCGGGCTGGGCGCGCTGGTGGTGGGCAGCTGCTGGGAGGCCTCCAGCTTCTGGAAGAACTGGTCGCTGTCGAGGTCGACGCCGTCGCGGAAGGTCTCCTTGCCGAAGAGCACTTTGAGCGGCACCACCTCGATGGCATACTTCTCCCGCCAGGCGGGCGGCAGATCGGCCGTGGAGTCGGTTACGACGCGGAAGCCGCTCTTCGCCAAGCTACTCGACGCTGAGGATGAAGGGGTAGTGCTGCTGGCCGCCGTCCTGGACCTCGACCTCGAGGCCCGGAAAGTCGCGGCCGATCGCCTCGGTGAGGAGCTTCAGGTCCTTGTCCTTGGCGCCCTGGCCCCGGTAGACGGTGACCAGCTCGTACTCGTCGGGCTTGATGTCCTTCAGGGCCAGGCTGACGACCGACCCGTAGTCGGCGCCGCTGTGCTTCAGCTTGTCGTTGATGAGGGCGATCACGTCGCCCTTCTTGACCGCGACGCCGTTCGCCTTGCTGTCGCGCACGGCGTGGGTGACCTCGATCGTCTGGACCTGGTCCTTGGCCCCCACCATCGCGGCGAGGTTCTCCACCGCACCGCGGGTCGGGTTGAAGGCGACCATGGCAGCGATCCCCTGCGGCACGGTGCGCGTCCGCAGGATGTGGACCTTCTTCTTCGTCAGCTCCGGCACCTGATGCGCGGCGAGGATCACGTTGGCGTTGTTGGGGAGCAGGAAGACCTCGTCGTAGGGCACCGCCTCGACCGCCTTGAGCATGTCCTGGGTCGAAGGGTTCATCGTCTGCCCGCCCTCGACGACGGCGTCGACGCCAAGCCCCCGGAAGATGCCGGCGAGGCCCCCGCCGGCGACCACCCCGACGAGCCCGATGCCGTTGGGGCGCGACGCCACCGCCCGCTCCGGCGCCCTGCCGTTGGCCTCGCCCTGGAGGATCACCCGGTGCTGCTTGGACATGTCGTCGACCTTGGTCCGCGCCAGGGTGCCGACACCCGACGCGTAGGCGAGGACCGAGGTCGGCTCGTTGGTATGGACGTGGACCCGGATGAGGTCCTCGTCGCCCACGACCAGCGCCGAGTTGCCCATCCCGGCGATGGTGTCGCGGATCTCGTCCACGTTCATGCCCTTGCCCTCGATGAGGAACTCGGTGCAGTAGCCCCAGCCCTCCTCCGGCAGCTCCAGGTTGCGCTGCGCCGCGGCCGCTTTGGGCGCCCCGGACGGCATCGAGGCGGGAGCCTGCGCCTCCGACTCCTCGACCGTCTTGAGAAAGCCCTCGAGGATCACCTGGAGGCCGAAGCCGCCGGCGTCGACGACGCCCGCCTCGCGCAGGATGGCGAGCTGGGTGGGCGTCTTGTCGGTCGCCGTCTTGGCCGCCTTGCAGGCGGCCCGGATCACCGTGTTGACGCGTGCTTTCGGATCGTCCGCGGCCGCCTTGGCGGCCTTTCCCGCCTCCCGGGCGACGGTGAGGATGGTGCCCTCGGTCGGCTTGATGACCGCCCGGTACGCCGCGTTGGCGGCCTCCTCGAGCGCGTCGGCGAGCTCGGCAGGCGTCAGCTCCGACTTCCCCTGGACGTGCTTTGCGAAACCGCGGAAGATCTGCGAGAGGATGACGCCGGAGTTGCCCCGGGCGCCCATCAGGCTGCCGTGTGCGGCCAGCGCGGCGATCTTGCTGATCTCCTTCGCTTCCGACTCCCGGATGTCCTCGACCGCCGATTGCAGTGTGAGCAGCATGTTCGTCCCGGTGTCGCCGTCGGGCACCGGGAAGACGTTCAGGCGGTTGACCTCCTCCTGGTTGGCTCCGAGCCAGCTGAGGCTCCCCAGCAGGGCGCGCTTGAAGAGCTGGCCGTCGACGACCTGCGCCTCGGCGAGGGCGGCGACGTCAGCCCTTGGTGCGGTCTTCATGGACCCCCTGGACGAACACGTTCACCTCGCCGACCGGCACACCCAGCAGGCGCTCGACCTCGAAGCGGACGGTGCTCTGGAGGTTCTTCGCCACGGCCGTGATCCGGGTCCCGTACTCGACGATCACGTAGACGTCGATGACCAGCTGGCCGGCGGCCTCGCGCACGTCGACACCCTTGTGCAGGTTGTCCCGGCGGAGGAGCAGCGCGACGCCGTCGCGGAGCCCGCGCGCCGACATCCCCATGACGCCGTAGCAGGCCACCGCGGCGTGGCCCGCCACGGCGGCCACGACCGACGGGAACACCTCGATCCGGCCCCGGTCGCGGGCGCGCCGAAGGATGCCGTGGGGATCCGTCTGCTGCTGGGCTGTGCTCATTGGTGAAGCAACCCTATGGTACAATCCGCCTTCGACACCCCCCTCTCGGAGAAACAAACATGGCCAGAAAATGCGAGATCTGCGGCAAGGGCCCTCAGTATGGGCACAACGTGAGTCACGCGAAAAACCGCACCAATCGCCGTTTTCTCCCGAACCTGCAGACCGGCCTCGTCAGCGTCGCCGGAAAGACCGTCAAGGCGCGGGTCTGCACCCGCTGCCTGCGCACGCACACCGCCGCGTCGGCGTAGCTCTCCCCCGCTTAAGCCGCCGGGCGGGATTCGGTCACGTCTGACTCCACCCTCGTCGCCGCGGGTTTCGTCGCCTTCCTGGCCGCGTGCGCGGTCCACTACGCCGGCTTCCAGCGCTTCCTCGGCCGCGGGCTGCGAGAGGAGGACCTGGCGCTGCGCCGGGCGGCGCTGGTCGGCTGGGCCCGCTTCGCGATCGCCTGGCAGGTGACGGTGCTGATCATCGGCGCTGCCTGGATCCTCCCCTTCGCGCTCGGCCACCGGCATGGCTTCGCCTGGACCGCACCGGCCATCGGCCTCGTGCTGGGCACGGCGCTGCCCCTCCAGCTGGTCGTGCTCCGGATCAGCCGGGCGAACCGTTGAGGGCGACCTTGAGGGCCCGGATCGAGTGCTCGACCGCCGGCCAGATCCGCTCCTGGGCCTCCGGCACCGGTGGGAACGGCCCCGGGTCGAGCTGGGCTGTGGCCAGCTCGGGGTGGCCGACCATCTCCGCGAAGAGCAGCGTCCAGGCCCGCGGCACGACCTCTTCGACGGCGTAGCCGCCGCCGCCCAGCGCCACCCAGCGCCCCTCGCAGAGCTCGTGCGCGAGCTCGTGGAAGCGGCGCCCCACCACCGGCCAGATCCGGGTCGAGCAGCGCAGGTTGGCGAGCGGGTCGAGGATGTGGGTGTCGCAGCCGCACTGCGTCACCAGGATGGTCGGTTGGAAGCGGCGGAGCAGTGTCGGGACGACCTCGTCGAAGCCGCGCAGCCAGGGTTCGTCCCAGGTGAAGGGCGGGAAGGGCAGGTTGGCCGAGGTGCCCGCGGCGTCGCCGGCGCCGATCTCATCGGGAAAGCCGGTGCCCGGGAAGAAGTTGCTGCTCAGCTGGTGGAGCGAGATCGTCAGGACCGCCGGGTCGGAGTAGAAGGTGGCCTGGGTGCCGTCGCCGTGGTGGACGTCGACGTCGACGACGGCGACCCGGTGGCCTTTCTCCCGGAGCCAGGCGGTGACCACCGCGACGTCGTTGTAGACGCAGAAGCCGGAGGCCATCTCGCGCATCGCGTGGTGGAGGCCGCCGGCGGGGTTGAAGGCGTGGTCGGCACGCCCCTCGTGGACCGCATCGCCGGCGACGATGCTGCCGCCGGCGATCAGCGCGCTCGCCTCGTGCATCTGCGGGAAGACCGGGTTGTCGTCGCTCGCGAAGCCCGCCCCCGCGGCGCGGAGCAGCTCCGCGCGGCTCAGCTCCTCCCCATGCCCCAGCCGGCGCACCAGCTCGATGTACCCGGGATCGTGGACGAGGCCGACCTCCGCGTCGGTGGCATGACGCGGCGGCAGGAGGTCCGCGAACTCGGCCAGGCCGGTGCTGCGGATCAGCTCCACCGCCAGCTTGACGCGCCGCGGCTGGAGCGGGTGCCAGTCGGCGTGGCGGTAGGCCATGTAAGCCTCGTCGAAGACAAGCGCCACCCGGCCCGGCATTCTCTGATTACTCTAGGCCGGTGATCCAGGCCGACCTGGTGCTCCACGGCATCGGCCAGCTCGTCACCTGCGAAGCCGGCCAGGGCGAGGGACCGCTGGGGATCCTGGAGCAGGCCGCGGTCGCCTCCCGCAACGGCCAGATCGTCTGGGTCGGACCGACCGGCCGCTGGCTGCGGCGGGTGCGCCCGGTGGAGGGCGCCCGGGTCCTCGACGCCGGCGGCCGCTGCGTCGTGCCGGGCTTCGTCGACTCCCACGTCCACCTCCTCTGGGCCGGCTCGCGGGCGGACGAGGCCGCGGCGCGGATCCGCGGCCAGGCGTTTGCCGACGGCGGCATCATGCGGACGGTCCGGGAGACCCGCCTGGCGGGCGAGGACGCCCTGGTCGAGATCGGCCGGACGCGGCTTCGCTCATTCTTGAAGCACGGGGTCACCACCCTCGAGGCGAAGTCCGGCTACGGGCTCTCGGTGGAATCCGAGGAGGCCCTCCTGCGCGCCGCCGGCAGGCTGTCGGAGGAGGGTCCGCAGTATGTCGTGCCCACCTTCCTCGGCGCCCACGTGGTGCCCGACGAGCGCACCCCGGCCGACTACCTCGACGAGGTCTGCGAGGTCATGCTGCCGCGCTTTCGCGGTCTCGCCTCCTTCTGCGACGCCTGGTCCGACCCCGGCGCCTTCGACGCCGGCCAGTGCCGCCGGGTCCTCACCCGCGCAGCCGAGCTCGGCTACCTGCTCAAGCTGCACGCGGCCCAGCTCGCCCCCGGCGACGGCGCGCGCCTGGCCGTCGAGCTGGGCGCGGCGTCGGTCGACCACCTCCACTACCTGCGGGAGGGCGATGCCCGGCTGCTCGCCCAGTCCCAGGTCGTCTGCGTCGTCTGCCCGGGGACCGCGGTGAACCTGCGGATGGCCGCCGAGGGGTCGGCGCGCACGCTGGCCGGCGCGGGCTGCCGGCTGGCCGTCGCCTCCGATTTCAACCCCGGCACGTCCGCCTCCGAGAACATGTGCCTGACCATCGGGCTGGCCTGCCTCGAACTCGGCCTGACCCCGGAAGAGGCAGTGGCAGGGGCGACGATCGGGGGAGCGCGCGCGCTCCGCGTCAACCGCCGCTGCGGCTCGATCCGCCTCGGCAAGCGCTGCGACCTCGCACTCCTCGACGCCGACAGCTACCTCGAGATCCCCTACCGGCTGGGCGTCAACCTGGTCTCCGCCACGGTCTGCAACGGCCGTCTCGCCTACTCCGCCTGAGGTTGCCGTTGCCCTTGTTGGAGTCGGTTCCAAACTTCTCGGAGGGCCGGGACCCGGTCGTCATCGAGCGGCTCGCCGCCGCCGCCTCGGGGGCGGGCGCCCATGTCCTCGACCGCTCCTTCGACGCCGACCACCACCGGGTTGTCCTGACCCTGGCGGGCACCTCGCTCCTCGACGGCGTTTTCGCAACGGTTGCCGCGGCGGTCCAGACCATCGACCTCCGCACGCACGCGGGCGTCCATCCCCGGCGGGGCGCCGCCGACGTGGTGCCGATCGTGCCGATCGGCACCGAGTCGCTGGCCGAGGCTGCCCTGCTGGCGCGCGAGCTCGGCGAGCGGATCTGGTCCGAACTTCGGGTGCCGGTCCATTTCTATGGAGCGGCCGGCGCCAGCACGCTGGCCCAGATCCGCTCCCTCAACCCGCCGCCGCCCGACCTCGGCGACCACCCCCATCCCTCCGCGGGGGTGGTTTCGGTCGGCGCGCGGGAGCCGCTGGTCGCCTACAACCTCTTGCTGGCCGGCGTCTCCGCGGCTGAAGCGTCCGCGGTGGCGGGCCGGCTCCGGGAATCGGCGGGCGGGGTGCGCGGCGTGCAGGCGCTCGTCTTCGCCGTCGCCGGTGGCACGCAGCTCTCGATGAACCTCCACCGGCTGCGCGAGACGGGGCCCGCCGCTGCCCGGGAGGAGGCGCGGCGGCGGCTTCCCGCCGGCGGCACGATCGTCTCCGAGGAGATCGTCGGCCTCTGCCCGGCCTGGGCGGCGGAGGGCTGCGCCGCCGCCGACGGGCTGCTGCTCGAGGCGCGGCTTGCCGCGGCGGCCGCGTCAGCCGCGGCCGCCCTTTGCGCGTCACGGGCCGGGCTCGAGCGGGGCGAGGAGATGCTCGCCCTGGCGGCCCGGCTGGAGGCCGAGGCGGACTCGCTCGCCAGGGTCGGCTTTGCCGACGCGCTGGCCGGCGGCGAGCGGGCGGCAGCATTGCGGCCGGTGCTGCGGGCGGCGGGCGTCGTCAGCGAAGAGCTGGACGCGCTCCTCCTGGCCGCGGCGGTCGGGTTTCGGGAGGCGCTCGGCGCTGAGGTTGTGGTGCTTTTCCCCGAACGCGTGGCGGCGTTGGACCGCCGGCTTGGCTAGGGCGTCGCGCCCGCCTGGAGCAGCTTCACCAGGGCCGCCGGGTTCATGTCCGTCGAGAAGGGCCCGTTCGGGTTTTCCACCACCCAGACGTGGAGCATCTCCGGCGTGCCGCTGTTGAAGGAACCGGAGGGGCAGTTGCCGGCCGCGTCGGTGAAGGCGTCGATGATGTTCGTCCGGGCGTTGAAGCAGAGGTTGGAGTGGGCGTGCCAGAGCGTCAGCGGCCCGCCGATGTCGGGGCCGGGCTGGCCGATCCGGTGCGCGATGTACATCGCGGCAAGCAGGATCGGGCCCTTGGTGCTGTTGCCGTAGATGAGCGACTCGGGGCGCTGCGGGTTGAGCGTGTCAGTCCCGACCAGGTAGGCCGGGTTGACGTAGTGGACGATCGGCTCGTCGGGCGGGGGCACCACCTTGTAGCCGGCCGCCAGCGCGGCCGGGAGATCGGCGAACTGCTGGGTGCCGAGCTTGGTCTGCTCGAGCAGGAGCTGCGCCGCGGCCTTTTCGGCCGCCGTCGCCTTGGAGGGGTCGGCGCTGCCGTGGACGTGGGTGACGATCCCCGCCACCGCCGTCCCCGCCGCGCCACCACCCGCGACCAGCTGGTCCCTGGCCGCCAGGCGGGCGGCCGCCTGCTGCTGCGTCTCGGCGCGGGCCGCCCAGGCGAGCACGCCCGCCGAGCTCAGCGCGATCGCACCGATCAGTCCGACCGCGGTGAACTTTGCCGCGTTTGCGATCGGCAGCAGGAGCAGGGCTGCGCTTATGCCGACCACGGTGACGACGACGCCGCCGATCAGCAGCAGGTGCCCCGGGTTGCTGAGGGTGAAGAGCCCCTCGGTGTGTGCCAGGTTCGGATCCCGCGCGTGGAGGTAGGCGTCCCAGGCAAGCCCGCTGAGGGTCGTGATCGCACCGAGAGCCGTCAGCCCGAGGGCAGCGCCTAGCCGTTTCATCGGGATCGCGACCAGCTTAGCCCGCGAAGTAGACTTGGGCCGGTGTCCGTATTCGTCAGCGTCCAGGAGTTGAAGGAGCGCGCTGATGCCCTGGTCGCCCAGGTGGCGTCCGGAGGCGAGCACGTCGTGGTCACCGACGGGGTGCGCCGGCTTGCCATCCTGACGCCGCACGGCGGCCCCCTCATCGACCGCCCGATCTCGAAATCGGAGCTCGGCTTCGACCCCGCGGCGGGCGTCGTCGGAACGCCCGGCGGCCGCGAGTTCCTCGGCCGCGAGCTCCGCGAATCGGGTCTCCCCCTGCCCGACGGGGAGGGCTTGCTCGACCAGGTCTACAGCGCGGTGCTGAGCCTGTGCGAGGACAAGGAGGCAATCTTTCGGGAGGACATCCGCGCCCTCGCCGAGGAGGTGCTCGCGGATGCGCCCGGCAGGCTTCGGCTCCTGGCCTTGACGATCCAGACGACGACCGGGATGCCCGCCACCGCCGAGGTGACGCTGCAGCTCGAGAGCGGTCCGGCGATGCGCCGCCAGCAGGGGGACGGCCCCCTCGACGCGGCCTTCAAGGCGATCGAGAAGCTGACCGGGATCGCGCCCACCGTGGAGTCGTTCGCCGCCTTCTCGGCCACGCCCGGCCGCGACGCGATGGCGGAGGCGGTGGTCGAGCTGTCCTTGGAGGAGCAGCTGGTGACGGGTCGCGGGGCATCCACCGACTCGGTCACCGCGGGCGTCCAGGCGTACCTCCACGCGCTGAACTTCCTGACCGCCTCGGCCGCCGCCCGGGCGTGACCCCGCTCCGGCCGGCCGAGCTGGAGTTCGTGCGCTCCGAGCGGATCGGGCGGCTGGCGACGATCTCGCCCTCGGGCTGGCCGCAGGTCGTCCCCGTGATGTACTCGATCATTGCCGACGGTAGTTTTGAGTTCGACGTGGATGGCGCCAAGCTCCGCAATCTCGCCGCTGAGCCGCGGGCGGCGCTGGTCGTCGACGCGATGGGCCCCAAGCGGGGGGTGTCGGTGCAGGGTCGCTGCTCGCTGCTGACGCCTTCGCGGGCCCGGCTCGTGCCCGAGCACAGCTTCAGCTGGGGGATCTAGCCTTTCCGCACCTGCCTGAGCAGGTTCGCCATCTCGATCGCCGTCTCCGCAGCCTCTCTCCCCCTGTCCTTTCTTGTCGTTGCCTGTGCTTCCGTGTAGGTCGTGAGGACGCCGAAGATGCAGGGCACCCCGGTCTCCAGGGCGACGTCGAGGATGCCCTTCGCGGCGGCCTCGGCGACGTGCTCGAAATGCGCCGTCTCGCCCTTTATGACGCAGCCCAGGCAGATGACGGCGTCGACGTTGCCGGCGTCGGCCAGCGCCTGCGCCGCCACCGGGATCTCGAAGGAGCCCGGGACGGAGAGGATCGGGTCGGCTTTTGCGCCGTGCTCCTTCAATGTTTGCAGGGCGCCCTCGAGCAGGGCGTCGACGATCTCCTGGTTGTAGCGGGCGGCGACGATACCGATTGTCAGACCCTTCCCGTTGAGCGAACCCTGCCTGCCCTTGACGCCCACCTAGCGCAGCCGGTGCCCGAGCTTCTCTTTCTTCGTCCTGAGGTAGCGCTCGTTATAGGGGTTGGAGTCGATCTGGATCGGCACCTGCTCGACAACCTCGAGGCCGATCCCCTCCACCCCGTGGTACTTGCGGGGATTGTTGGTGAGGATGCGCATCTTCCTCACGCCGAGGTCGAAGAGGATCTGGCTGCCGATGCCGTACTCGCGCCGGTCGGCCGGGTGGCCGAGGGCCTCGTTGGCCTCGACGGTGTCCATCCCCGAGTCCTGGAGGGAGTAGGCCCTCAGTTTCTCGACCAGGCCGATGCCGCGGCCTTCGTGGTGCTTGATGTAGAGGATCACCCCGCTGCCCTCTTTGGCGATGGTTGCCATGGCGCTTTCGAGCTGTTCGCCGCAGTCGCAGCGGAGGCTTCCGAAGACGTCGCCGGTGAGGCATTCGGAGTGGACCCTTAACAGGGTTGGTTCGTCTGCCTTTATCTCACCGAGCACCATGGCGAGGTGAGATTC